>NZ_SDAK01000001.1:604723-907085 GCF_004210295.1 Lactococcus sp. S-13
ACATCGGGATTGGGTGTACGTCCTGCGCGATATTCGGCAAGGAAGTATTCAAAAACGCGATCCCAATACTCTTTTTCAAAGTTGACGGAGTAGTAAGGAACGCCAATCTGGTCGGCTACCGCTGCCACGTCTTTGTAGTCTTCTGTCGCTGTGCAGACGCCATTTTCATCGGTATCGTCCCAGTTTTTCATGAAAACGCCGATGACGTCATAGCCTTGTTCTTTGAGGAGCAGGGCTGTGACTGAGCTGTCTACACCGCCGGACATTCCGACGACGACGCGAGTTTGTGCTGGCATTTTGCCATTTTTGTTTGTGTTATCCATTAATTTTTCACCATCTCTTTCTATTTTGATTTGAGGTCAGAGAAAATGCTGACGAAAGTTCAAAAGGACTTACGTCAGTAAGTTTTTGCTTTTCGTCAGTAAATTCTCTGGCTTTTGTTACACAAAATATCAGTTGAAGGCTGATTTTTGCTGGTTTCTTCAGTTGAAGGCTGAATTTAATAGGTAACTTATCAAGTATAGCATATTTCGCCGGTTGATGATAGTTAATTTTTATTTTTTTATTTAATAATTCTGTTTTTTTTAAAATTAAGGTTGCACATGAGTGAAAAATAAGCTATAATCTATTGATATGCTTGTATTCTTTAGTGTGATTCTTTTGGAAAAAGCTAAAGATTTAAGGCAGAAAATAAATGAGTACAGGAAAATTACTTTGGCATTCCACGAACAATTGACAAAATTAGTCCAATCTTCTAATAAATCTTTCAACCAAATTGAGCGAGAATTAGGCTATCCCAGAAATGCCCTTGCGAATTATCGTCAGAATAGCAAAAATCCTAGCACAAAACGTTTGAAGGAATTAGCAGATTATTTTGGTGTTGCTCCTGAGCATCTGCTCGGACGTGATGAGCGTTATACTTATGATAAAACAATCTTGCTTTTTGAAAGCCTAAAAATGGAAAGCAAACAAAAATTTTTAGACTACGCCTTACGAAAATTGGGGCGAGAAAACTTTGAAAAAGGTATCTTGTGAAAATTATCGCAAGGTTTTTTAATTTGATTTGTCAAAAGCAGCAGCCTGTAAAAAGCGTGCTATAATAAGTAAATGAGCAAAAACACAATGAACCCTTTAGTCTTTAATACGCAAATCAATGCGGTTAAATATGCACAAGCTCCACAAAATTCAACACGCTGTCCCTTTTGTGATACGGAACATTTGACGAATATTTTGCGGATTTCAGATCATAAAATTTGGTTGAAAAATAAATTCCCTACACTCGAAGACGCGGAAATGACGGTGATTATTGAGTCTGATAAACATTTAGGAGATATTTCAACTTATGACTCGGCTGAAAATCGCTCGGTTTTCCGTTTTGCTTTTGACTGCTGGGACGAGATGATTCAATCTGAGCTTTACCAGTCGGTTTTGATGTTCAAAAACTTTGGGCCACGTTCTGGCGGAACTTTGCGCCACCCTCATTTGCAGGTGGTCGGGCTGAAAAATCTTGATGGTTATGCGCAAATTTCTCCAGAGAATTTTACAGGCGTTGAAATCAGAAAAAATGGTGTTACAGTCACGCTCTCAACCGAGCCCATCATGGGTTTTGTGGAGTTCAATGTTTTGATTTCTGACTTGGACAAAGTTGAGGATTTGGCAGATTTTGTGCATGAAATCACGGCCTATTTGATGAGCGACTATATGGACGGGCGCTGCGATTCTTATAACTTATTTTTCCATCATTTAGACGGGAAATATATCTGTAAAATCGTGCCACGATTTATCACGTCGCCTTACTACATTGGCTACAAGATTCCACAGGTCAATCGCCTAGAAAAACTCAGAGAAATTGCTGACGAAATCAAAATGAGACTAGAAAAAAATGTTGAATAAAATCCGTCAGCATTTTTTTGCTTTTCGTCAGTATTTTCTCTGCAAATCAGCTTGAAATAAGCTTAGATTTGCTATAATAGAATCATGAAATTTATCAAGAAAAATAAATGGGGTATTTTAGCTAGCTTTTTTATTCCTTTGCTCTTAATGGCATTGGCACTGTTTTTGTCGGGGATTTACTGGGGGAGCACGCGGTCTATTTTGGCGGGTGACGCTTATCATCAGTATGTGGCGATTCACGCGCTTTATCGCAATATTTTACATTCGGCGGGAACTCAAGGTTTTTTCTATACGTTCACCAGCGGTTTAGGGCTAAATCTTTATGCTTTTTCGGCATATTATATGGGTAGCTTTCTCATGCCGCTGACTTTTTTCTTTGATCTCAAAAGTATGCCAGATGCTCTTTATTTGTTGACCTTGCTCAAGTTTGGGCTGATTGGCTTATCAGGTTTTGTGAGTTTCAAACAAATGTATCAAAAACTGTCAACGCTTTTGGTTCTGAGCTTGAGTACGGCTTTTGCTTTGATGAGTTTTCTGACTTCGCAGCTGGAAATCATCATGTGGTTGGACGTTTTCATCTTGTTGCCCTTGATTATGTGGGGGCTGCATTCGCTCATGGATGCTGGGAAACGCTGGCTTTATTTTGTGAGTTTATTGATTTTATTTATTCAAAATTATTATTTTGGGTTCATGATTGCCATTTTCTTGGTGCTTTATTTCTTTGCTCGTCTGACTTTTGGGGCATGGTCTTGGCGCAAAATTGCTGATTTTCTGCTGACGTCACTGCTGGCTGGCCTATCAAGCTTGGTGATGTTGCTGCCGATGTATCTTGATTTAAAGGCAAACAATTCAGATGCCCTTTCCAAAACAACTGGACTTTTCACAGACAATTCGCATTGGTTTGATTTGTTTGCCAAAAATTTTGTCGGAAGCTATGACACCACGCAATTTAACGCGATCCCGATGATTTATGTCGGCATGATGCCCCTTGCTCTGGCTCTTCTCTTTTTCTTTGCTCGGTCAATCCGCTGGCAAAGCAAACTTGCGTTTGGGGCTGTGCTTGCGTTTTTGGTGGCTTCGTTTTATTTCCAAATCTTGGACTTGTTTTGGCAAGGGATGCACTCGCCAAATATGTTTTTGCACCGTTATGCTTTTTTGTTCAGTCTGCTTCTTGTGCTTTTGGCGCTTGAGAGCCTGTCACGCTGGGAAGAATTTAAGACCTGGCATCTCTTGGTGATAAGTTTCTTGCTTTTGTGCGCTTATTTGAGCAGCTTGCTTTTTGGGCATTATCCGTATATTCGCACGGTGAATGTTCTTTTGACGGGCTTATTCGGCTTGGCTTATTTCATCTTGTCGCTCAATTCTTTGAGAAATTGGATTCCTAAAGGACTTTTCGTTTTCATTTTCTTTATTTTTGTGACGGTTGAGGCGGCTGCTAACAGTATTTATCAGGTGCAAGGTATTCAAAAGGAATGGAATTTTGCCAGTCGTACTTATTATGAGCAACAGGTCAAGACCTTAGCCCCGCTGGCCCAAAAAATCAATCAATTGACTGGTTCAAGCTTTGCCAGAACGGATAATACGGCACCCGATACGGCTAATGATGGCATGAAATTTGGCTTCAATGCGCTGTCGCAATTTTCTTCCGTGCGCAATAGTAACGCAAGTGCGGTCATGGGCAAACTGGGTTTTCACACGGATAGTACCTATCTCAACCTGCGCTATCCAGCCAACACTTTGCTAATGGATTCACTTTTTGGTATTCGCTATAATATCAATCAAGCGCAACCGGCTAAATTTGGCTTTATCCCCGTCAGTATCGATAATACTTATGCCGCACTCAGCCAAAATGAGTACGCGCTGAGTCTAGGGACTTTCGTGCCTTCTGGTTTCAACGCTGTCTCTTTGAGCGACAGCGATAAAACAGCGACGATTTTGCAAAATCAAACAGATTTGGTCAATGCACTAGCGAAAACTTCTACCACTTTCTTTACTCCTTTTTACACGACCAGTGAAAAAACCGAGGATAAAATCACGGGTGCTGGCGATTCGGTGACTTTGTCACGCAAAGAGACTTCTACTGCCACCGATGTTTCGGTGACTTATGGGATTACGGCGGCAGCGAACAGCCAACTCTATCTGTCAGTACCGAATATTAGCTATGGCAGCACCACGGCTCAAAATGCTTTGATTACTATCACTGACGTGACCAATCCTAAGCTGACCCGCAGTCTGGCAAGTTATTATGTCAGCACAAATGACACGGGAAATTTATTTAATCTAGGTTATTTTCCGCAGGAGAAACAACTCAAAGTCACCCTTGCTTTTCCACAAAATTCGCAAGTAACTTTTGATACTACTTCATTCTGGCGCTTGGACACGGCAGCTTATGCCAAAACAATGGCCTTGCTCAAAGCACGGAGTCCACAAGCAAAACTCACAAAAAACGGTGTTCAATTGACCTACAATCAAACCCAAAAAGGCGATATTTTCCTGACTATTCCTTATGATAAGGGCTGGTCAGCAAAACTTGACGGCAAGAAAGTTCCACTGGTTCGGGCGCAAAATGGATTCATGAAAGTCGCTGTGCCGGCTGGCAAGCATCAGCTCAAACTTTCATTCTTCCCCAATGGTCTGAAAATAGGAATTTGGTGTTTCGGTGCGGGCATTCTGCTTTTTGTAAGCTATGATTTCCTCATCAAACGGCGACAAAAAAGCTTTCCAATTGCCCAAAATACTGACGAAAACACAGATTAGCTCCTTTTAATCAGAGAAAATGCTGACGAAAATTTCCGTCAGCATTTTTTCTTGAAATGGCATTTCCGTCAGCAAAAAAACGTTGCCTCAATCAACGTTTTTTATTTTTTTCTTGGTCAAAAGTAGTGAATTTAGAATGACCGAAACAGACGATAAACTCATGGCTGCTGCGGCAAGCATTGGGTTCAACAAACCAAAAGCAGCCAGCGGAATCCCGATGATATTGTAGATGAAAGCCCAAAAATAATTTTGTTTAATCTTCAATATTGTCTTTTTGGCGATTTCAAAAAAGCTTTCGATTTTGTGCAACTGTCCGCCAACCACCGTCACATCGCCTGCTTCCATGGCAATATCTGACCCCGTCGCCAGTGCCAGACCCACGGTTGCTGAAGCCAGCGCAATCGCATCATTGATGCCGTCACCAACCATCATCGAATGTGGCGTATTTTGGACAATTTCAGCCTTTTCTTCTGGCGCCAAACCTGCTTGCACCTCATCCAACTGGAGCAATTTTTGAACTTTTTTGGCTGATTTTTCATTATCTCCGGTCAACATCACCACGCGCAAACCGCGTTTTTGCAGACCTTTTATCGTTGACAAACTTTCTTTTTTGACACTTGAGCCAAATGTCGCCAGCGCCAAAAGTTGTCCTCTTTTAGCCAAATAAATCACTGTATCCGTCCCTTCAGGTACAGACAAATTCAGCTCTGCCATCAATTTATCATTTCCAGCAAAATAAGTTTCTCCGTTGATTTTCGCTGACAAACCACGTCCAGCGAGCTCCACAAGCTCTGTCGGCTCGTACAATTCACCAGAAAAATGAACCGACTTGGCCAAAGGGTGATTCGAATGTGCCTCCAAACTTGCCAAAATCTTGAAAGCCTCCTGTTCAGCAAGCAGCAAGTTTTCGTCAGCATTTTCTCCTTGAACAAGATTTTCGTCAGCATTTTCTCTCATCTTAGACAACACTTTGAAATCCGTCAGCTCAAATTCACCTGTCGTCAGCGTTCCTGTCTTGTCAAAAAAGACCGTTTCCACTAGGCCAGCCAGTTCCAAAGCATTGGCATTCTTGATTAACAAGCCATTTTTTGCCGCAAGCCCCGTCCCAGAAATAATTGCCGTTGGCGTCGCCAAGCCCAAAGCACAAGGACAAGCAATGACCAAAACAGCAACTGCGTGCATGATTGCCGTCAGTAAAACGCCCGTCACAGCCCAAGTCAACCCAAACGTCACCAATGCAATCCCAAGCACTACTGGTACAAAAATTCCCGAAATCTTATCCGCCAATTTTTGAATGTTGGGCTTCGTCCCTTGCGCCTCACTCATCATCTCCACCATTCGTGAAATCGTTGAATCGTTCAGATCATGCACAACAACCGCTTTTACTTCGCCGTCCAGATTGATTGTCCCTTCAAAAATGACCTCCTCATCTGCCTTTACGACCGGCAAGGCCTCACCAGTAAGAATGCTCTCATCAAAAGAGGCACGCCCCGTCAAAATCATTGCATCCAAAGGCACTTTCTCACCAGCAAAAACTCGAATCACTTCGCCCGTTTGCACCTTTTCAATCGCCAAATCCCCCGCTTGGGTATGTACAAAAGTCGCCCGACTCGACATCAAACCGGTAATGGCCTGTGTCGTTTTTTCCTTCGCATTATGTTCCAGCAGCTTGCCCATGACCACCAGCGTGATAATGACCATCGACGATTCAAAATTCAGCGCATTTTCTTGTCCCATAAAAACAGCCAAAATCAAGCTCGACAGATAAGCCACCGTTGTTCCCAAAGCCACCAAGACATCCATATTTGCCGATTTGTTGCGCAACGCGTGAAAAGCCCCCACATAAAAGCGCCAACCAATCACAAATTGCACCGGCGTTGCTAAAATAAGCTGCAAGACCGGCTCATGCAAAAACATTACCCAGTCCGTATGTAAACCAAATGTTTTTGCAAACATCCCCACCACCAAAGGCAAGGTCAAAATAACAGCACTCCAAAAAGACCAGCGCAAATGCTTTGCTTTTCGAGCTGCTTCTTGCGCAATCTTCTCCTGATGGGCCTTGTCATTAACAATCGCTCCATAACCCACTTTTTCTACCAAAGCAATGATTTCGTCATCTGTCATCGTTTCGTCAGCAACAATTTTTGCTTTTTCCGTCGCCAAATTGACTGTTGCTTCCTTAATTTTATCTGAGTGATTCAAAGCTTTGGAGACTGTATTGACACAATTAGCACAAGTCATTCCCGTAATCACAAATGTTTGACTTCTCATCATTTCTCCTCCCGTTTCTCTTTATATTTATAGTTTACATTTGTAAACGTAAAAAGTCAAGGATTTATAATCAAAAAAAATCACTCTCGTTTCACAACGAAAGTGACTCTGTTATTATTATGTAAAACAATATTGGGGATTTGTTTTACACTTATATTCTAACATAAATAGAATACACCCACAAACTAAAAGACTCTTAAACCACCTTGTAGCCTGCTTCTTCAACAGCAGCTTTCATACTCGCCAAATCTGCTGGAGCATCAAATTTTACCACAGCCTGCTCTTTTTTCAAGGAAACCTTAGCCTTTTCGACGCCATTCACCGCTTCCAGAGCTTCTGTGACGTGCATCACACAGTGATCACAAGTCATTCCTGAAATTTTCAATGTTTCTTTCATAATTTTCTCCTTTTCTTACTAAGCAATCATTTGTTCATGCTTGCAAGCACAAGCACCCAGTTTTTCCAAACAATTACAATGTTTTTCAGCCACCACTTCTTTGGTGTCAAGTGTTGTTTTGAGTAATTCGATATCTTGAGCCGTCAGCATTGATTTTTCAATCATCTCTTGCAAGATATTCACCTGCTTAGTCGCACAGACCTTTTCCAAAAGTCCCTCAGCCATCAAGTTAATTGCTGTGCATTCCGCCATAAGTGGCTTATAAATAAACTTACGCCCCTCTTTTTGCGTACTCAACATCTCTTTTTTCACTAAACGCCCCAATAAGGTTTTGACCGTCGCCAATGACCACTCTAAATTCTGTGGAATTTGGGCATAAATCTCATCTACACGCGCCTCGCCCAACGACCAAATCACTCGCATCACAATCAACTCAGCATTGGAAACATTAAATTCTACTTCGTTCATCTTCTCCCCCCTCTCCAATTGTTTTCATAATTTAAGTTTACACGTGTAAACAAAAAAAGTCAAGTTTTATACCTGAAAAAGAATCAAACTTCAACATTTGATTCTTTTTATCTTTAACCAAAAATTTCTTCCATCACACGTCGACCCGTTGGTGTTTGAGCAAGACCGCCCTCAGCTGTTTCTCTAAAAGCAGCTGGCAGACTCCGTCCCACATTATACATGGTGTTAACCACTTCATCAACTGGAATCACTGTTTTCACACCAGCCAGTGCCATATCTGCCGAAATCATTGCTTGTGAAGCTCCCATTGCATTACGATGAACACACGGAATTTCCACCAAACCGGCTACTGGATCACAAATCAGCCCTAACATATTTTGTAAAACTAAAGCAATCGCATAACCCGCTTGCTCAGTGCTTCCACCCGCTGCTAAAACTAAAGCCGCCGAAGCCATTGCCGAAGCCGAACCTACTTCAGCTTGACAACCACCCTCAGCCCCAGAGATTGTAGCATTATTGGCAATTGCAAGCCCAAAAGCTCCCGCTGTAAAAAGAAATTCAATCTGCTGCTCATGCGTTAAGTTCAAAGTTTTAATCGCTGACGTCAAAACCCCTGGCAAACACCCAGCAGAACCTGCTGTTGGTGTCGCACAAATCAAGCCCATTTGAGCATTGACCTCATTGACCGCGACTGCATCACGAGCCGCACCCAAAATCACATCTCCTGAAAGGCTCTTGCCCGACTGAATGTAGTCTTCCATCAACTTCGCATCGCCACCAGTCAGACCTGTCAACGATTTTTGTCCCTGCAACCCTTTGGCCACCGAATCAAGCATAGTTGTCAAATTTCGTTCCATAAGTGACCAAATTTGCGCGCGATCACGTCCAGTTTGCTCGATTTCGACTGCAATCATAAGTTCTGCAACTGAAGGATAATTTTTGGCATCTTCCATCAATTCTTCTATATTTTTAAACATTTTTTAATCCTTTTGACCCTTACCCTTAGTTAAAGAAATTCACCGCGTGTAAGCGAGGAATCGACTTCATTTCATCGATAACCTGTGCAACATTGGGTGTATCAACTTCTAAAATCATAATGGCTTTCTCACCTTTGGCTTCACGCGTCACATTCATCTGAGCAATATTGATTTGATGCTCCGACAAAACACTTGATACTCGCGCAATCATTCCTGGAACATCTTCATGAATCACGACAAAAGTTGGCACGCCTGCTGAAATGGCAATATCAAAACCATTCAATTCTGTTACCTGAATCATTCCCCCACCAATAGAAATTCCTGTCACAGTCATCGTGCGGTCTCCTTTTTTGGCAACCAAACGTGCCGTATTGGGATGTTCTGCACGTTCTTCCGGATGTGGGACATAACTAATTTCCATTCCTTGTTCAAAAGCAAGCTGTGGCGCCATTGGCAGACGTTCATCATCTGTATCCATTCCCAAAACACCAGCGACAAGCGCAACATCCGTCCCATGTCCTCGATAAGTTTTAGCAAAAGATTCGTACAAATGAATCTCTAATTTTTCTGGAAGTTCACCGAAAATAGAACGTACGATCTTACCAATCCGTGCTGCTCCCGCTGTATGCGAACTCGATGGCCCAATCATCACTGGACCTATAATATCAAAAACACTTTTATATCTTAAATTATCCATTTTTACCTCAATTGTTCTGCTCCAGCCTAAAAAACCAGTGCATCCTCAAATATCATACCACAAATTTTCACGATTTTCAGCCACAAAAAAATAGCTCCAAAGAGCTATTTTATTTTAACGTCCTTTATAAATCGAGCGCGATTTACCATACCAGAGCTGTCCGAGGAATTTTTGAATCCAAGGTTGAATCCATTTATCAAGTCCAAAGGCACGTCCGGTACCACCCATCAATGCAATCGCAACTGGAATGTACCAGAGTGATACCCAAGTCAACATTCCCGTTGTTGCAAACATTACGGTCAAACCAGCCGTAGCCGCTGAGGCGATGAAGGTGAAAGCACCAGCGATAATGGCAAGCGCAAGTAACAATTCAACAATTGACATAATCCGTTGCAACCAAAGGGCTACTTCGTAGTTTGGTACAAAGAATTTCATCATTGGTTGCATCCAATCTGGAACACCAGCAGTTGTTGTTTTTGGCATTGTACCGTATTCGTAAGTCAAGCCCCAAACGTGTTTTACTCCGTTAGCGTCCGTTGTTGAACGGAAAATGCTATCCCAGAAACCAACGTGTTGGCTAACTGCAGCATGAGCGCCACTTGAAGCTGCTCCTGTCGCACCAGCAGCCGCATCAGCAGCACTTGATGCTGTTGTCGAACTTGCTGTTGTTGCTCCGGCCGCTGCATCTGAAGCCGCTTTTGCAACTGGTTTTTCAAGCCAACCACCGCTTGATTTCAAGAAAGTTGAAATCTTAACAGTGTCGCCCATCCAAGATTGTTCTGAATTCCCAAATACTTTTGGCACAGCGTCCAAAAGCCAAATCAAACCATAGAACAAACGTAATGGTAAGGCCCAAAGTACATTTCCACGGCGTGAAGCATGACCGCGCATAAAGTTACGATCATCTTCTGTACGGAAAATCTCGTTCAAAGCATAACGCCAGAAATAGTGTGCTGAGCGAATTTGGAAAGTGTAGAGCAAGTAGACCATGTTTTTCATCAACATTGCCCAAAAACCAGTCAAACGCAGGCTACCAATCTTAGCAACACCCCAAGTTGAACCAACAGAAACCATTGTTCCTTGGTATTTACTCTTGTGTTGGTGTTTCTCTGTTCCTTTAATGTCAGCAATAATATTTGCAGCTGCCGTATGACCCGTTTGTTCGGCTGCTTCAACGATTTGAGGGGTTGGGCGTCCTGTGTCAGGTTCGATGTAACCTGAGACGTCACCTGCAACATAGATTCCTTGTCCTTCAAAACCAATTGCTTCCATGTATTGGTTAGCTTGCAAGCGATGAGCGCGTTCTGTTTCGTTGAGGTCTGTCTTAACGCCTGTGTTTCCTTGAACACCTGTTGTCCAAATCAAGGTGTGTGTTGGAATTTCTTTGGTAACTTTTTCTTCGTCGCGTCCGCCCACATTCACTTTGATATGATCTTCGGCAACTTCGGTAATTCCGTGGTTAAGTAAAACATGGACGTTTTTCTTTTCCAAATAAGCATGAGCTTTATCAGCTTGCTTGCGATCCAAAGTGTTCAAAATCGTTGGCATCATTTCAACAACATTGATTGTGATTTCTTCTTCAGGAATCTTCCAGTCTGTTGAAACTTTTTTACGCCAATCAATCAATTCACCAGCCATTTCGATACCGGTAAATCCTGAACCTGCGACAGAAATTGTCAAAAGTGCACGACGTTTTTCTTCGTCAACTTCTGTTGAGCCGTATTGGACAACTGTTTCTAATTGACGCTTGATACGCATGGCATCTTCAAGTGACCAAAGAGTGAAACCATGTTCTTTAACTCCTGGGACACCAAAGTCGTTTGGCTCACCACCAAGCGCAACGACAACATAATCGTAATCGTAGCTGCCGTGTTTTGTCACAACTTTTTTATTTGTTTTATCAAGATTGACCACAGAATCAGTCACAATGCTGATATTTTTACGCTTGCCCAAAAGTTTTTGGTAATCGTATTGAACCGTTGTGAAAGGAATCCGACCCGCAGCAACTTCGTGAAGTTGGGTCATTGTGGTGTGGTAACTATGTTTGTCAATCAGTGTAATGTCAACATCTGATTTGAGCTTTTTAGAAAGCTCTCGAACAGCATGAAGTCCTGCGACCCCACCGCCGACGACGACAATTTTTTTCTTAGCCATTTAACTTTGGCCTCCTACTTTTTGTGAATAATAATGTCAGGGTTTATTATATCTTTTTTGGAAGTGTTTGTAAACTATTACAATACGAAAATGCTTATTTTGGGCTTAATTTTCGGCTTTCTTATTTTGTAAGCAAATTATTTTATCATTTTTAGAATTTGTGCTAAGCCCTATGATTACTAGCTGAGGAAGGCTTTTTTTATTTTCCAGAAAATTTCTTGTCAAAATTGAGAGAGCTTACTTTTTGGTTGTTTTTTGAGCTTTCGTTAACTTTTAGGTGAGTTTTTTATTAAATATATTATTATTCTTTAATTTGAGAAGTCAAAAAAAGTCAACATAACGTTGGCTTTCTTTTTTATTTATTAGAATAGTTTTCGAGAACTTGTCCTTCGGAGATTCCTAGACACTTTGTGAAAGGTAAAATGTAGTCAATATCTTCGATATTTTTTTCTTTCATGACGGTGATACGGCTCATTCCTTGGCTAACTTCTACCGTGACTTTATGGTGGTCATTGATGAAAAGATGGATGCTGTCATAGGCACCGTGGTGAATGCTGACACCAAGAATTTTCCCGTCGCAGACTTCACAGGTCTGTGCGCCGTAGAGATAGCTATCCACTACAAGCTTCATCACGGCTGTTTCCATTTGAGGCTTTGTGAGTGCTTTTGCGAGGGGTTGGGCTGGGATTTTTTGGATTTCCATATTTCTGTGTCTCATGAGAAATCTCCTTTCGTTTGTTAATTCTATTTTATCAAAGATTTCTATGAGAACGAAATGAGATGATAATTATTTTATTCTCATGAACCAATCGTTAGATATATTTTTATTTCTTTGCTAAAATAAGAATTAGTTTGGAGATAGGATATGAAAATTACATTTGATGCAGCTGTAACTCAGCAGTTACTGGCGCTGACAGCAGATTCTGCGGTAGATTTTGTCTTAGATTTCGATCACACTTTGAGCGAGGAAGTCGTTGGAAGTTCCTGTTGCGGGATCACACGTTATCGCATCGTCGCTGTGGATAAGGGTAGCGTGCCAGCCGTTTTTGATGGGCAGCTTGATTCTGCATTGGGCAAATTTTTCTGCAAAAAATGGGGCATGATGTATTTTGATGAGGAGATGACTGTCCGAACGACCGCTAATGGGCTCATCGAAATCATGGGACGAGGCGAATTGATTGCACCACACATTGAACTTGTGGATTATCGACATAAAATTGTGACTGCTGTCCACTAAAAGCCAGAGAATTTACTGACGAAAGTTCATTTGTCAGAGAAAATGCTGACGAAAATGTCGGCAGCAAAAAAAAGACTGATCCGTCAGTCTTTTTTTAGTTTTTTTAGAAATTCAATCACCGAATGGTTGAATTTTTGCGTTTCTTCAAGGTGTAAAATATGGCCACAGTCTGCAAAAACCTGAATTTCTGACTGTGGATTTTTTTGTAAATCACGCGCGGCTTGTGATTGGACAACTGGGAAAATTGGTGATTTTCCACCCGCAAAAAAGAGATGAGGCACTTTTTCCTGCTGAAGCTGAGCGCGCCAATCTTGCAAAATGACATTTTGTAAAAGAGCGCGATGTCGTTTGAAATCAAAGAATTTCATTCCTCGACCCAGCGCCCGCTTGACATCATCAGAGAGCGTTTTTTGTGTCAAGCGTGTCTTTGGAAAATCCTCGATAAATGTTTCTAATTCCGCTAAAGTTCTACCTGCTTGTCCATTGAGCCAACTTTCATCTTTCAAAAAAGTGGGCGCCTGATCCTCCGTAATGACCGCTGATAGCTTTTCGTCAGTAAATAATTCCTCGTAAGCCATAATCGTCGCTGCCCCCATTGAATGGCCTAGCAAAATAGGCTGACTAAGCTCAAGCTCAGCCATAAGTTCATGCAAATCCATTGCCAAACGATGTAGGGTCATGCCATAATCCACCTGCTGCGAATCGCCATGCGAGCGGTGATCATAGGTAATCACCCGATAGCCCGCCGCCACAAAAGCATCAATTTGCGCAAACCAAGTCACCTCACTCGCCGAATAACCACCAATCAAAACCAAAGCCTGCGCAGTTTGATTTCCATAATCATGAAAATTGATTTTCACTGAATCATTTGTTGTAAAAAAAGGCATTTTTATTTCCTTTCACACTTTTTTACTGTTTTTATTGTAGCAAAAAATCTGCCAACAAGGGCAGATTGAAACTTCGCTTTCAAAAGGGTCAGTTTGGTTAATTTGCTCGTTTCGTCAGCAATTTCTCTGGCAAAACGCATTTTCGTCAGTAATTTGGTCAATCCGTCAGCATTTTTTCATGACAAATTGTCGCCATTGGCTCCAAAAACTTGTTGGAACCAACGGAATGATTTTTTAGGAATCCGTTCGTGAGTGTCTGGTGCGACATACACGGCACCATAGCGCTTATTGATTGCCCCTGATGAGGCGGGAATGTCAATCAAGCCCCAGCCCAAATAGCCCAGCACTTCCACACCATCAACAAAGATAGCTGCTTGCATCGCCTTCAAATGTTCACGGTGGTAGCGAATGCGCAAATCATCGACAATTTCATTCACACCGTCCCACTTTTCTTCTTGCCCAATGCCGTTTTCAATCGGAAAAACGGGTAGACCGAATTCATTGTAAAGCTTGCCCAAAAGCCGTCTGAAACCATCCGGATCAATTGACCAATCCCATTGATTATGCTCCAAAAGGGGATTAAGTTTCATGCCTTTCGTCAGGTAAGAATTTGGCGCATCATCGTCTGTCAAATCTGTCGCGTCCAACAAAACCGAGCGATAGTATGAGAATGAAATGAAATCTGAAATTCCCTTTCTTAAAATTTCCTCATCTCCAGCCTGAAAATCCATGTCAATCTCATGATTCTTCGCAAAGGTCAGGACTTCATGAGAATAATGACCAAAAGCATAAACATCACAGAGATTGCGGTTGTAAAATTCATCGAATTTGCGCAGGTAGAGATTATCTTTTGGCGCAGGAGACGCAGGGTAAACCTCAGTCGTAGCCAGCATTCCACCGATTTTTGCGTCAGAATTTTGATGAAGGAAATCTGCTAGTTCACAGTGGGCAAGCATGGTGTGATGAAAAACCGTGTACATATCAGACAAGGTCAATTCTTCTTTCAAAACGCCCGAATAATGCTCAAAACCATCAGCAAAATAAAGATTGTGCTCATTGAAAACAATCCAATACTTGACTTTACCCGCAAAACGGCGCATCATTTCTTTGCCAAATCGCACGAAAGCGGACGTGACGTGCCGGCTGAGAAAACCATTATATTTTTCTGCCAAGCTAAGTGGCATATCGAAGTGATAAAGGCAAATCATAGGCTCCAAGCCACGCTCCAGCAGGTCATCAATCAACCGCCCGTAAAAGGCAATGCCCTCTTCGTTGAACTCGCCATCACCGTCTGGCACCACTCGCGACCAAGAAATCTGGAAACGGTACATATTCATATTCATGGCTTGCATCAAGTCCAAATCGCCCTTGTAATCATGATAATTATCATTGGTGACCTGCCAGTTTTTGGCGATGCGACCTGCGGTGTCCACATCGTAAACCGATGGGCCTTTGCCGCCTTCATTCCAAGCGCCTTCCGTTTGCATGGACGAGCTTGAATTTCCCCAGAAAAAACCTTCTGGCATTTCTTTTTTCATGTGTTCCCCTTTTCTTGTTATTTTTAAGCTTGAGTAGCTTCTGCTTCGTTTGCTGCTTCTTCTTGCATCAGCACTTTGTCATATTTACGAGCAAATGGCAAGTAAATCAAGACAGATTCAAGGAGTGCAACGGCTTGCAGGAGCGCATATTGCCAACCACCGATTAAGAAACCAGAGATAATTGGAGGTGTTGTCCAAGGTGCAGCAACCCCGTTCATCGGTGGGACGATGTGGAAATAAATCGCACCGTATACTGTCGTTGCCACCACCACAGGCACTAAGAAGAAAGGCAGGGCCAAGATTGGATTCAAGACCAGAGGCAAACCAAAGAGGAAAGGCTCATTGATATTGAACAAACCAGGAACCAACTCAACCTTACCAATGGCTTTCATTTGTTGAGATTTAGCAAAGAAAAGGGTGAAAATAATCAGACCAAAAGTAATCCCAGAACCTGTCAAATTAATGAAATTATTATAAAATTCGTTAGTGACGATGTGCGCACCATTAGCCAATGACAAATCGCCCGCTTTCCAAAGAGCAGCATTGTCCGCCGTATTTGGAATGAGGAAAGCTCCTGTAATGGCACCCATGATAATCCCACCATGTACCCCAAAGAACCAGAAGAATGGCACTAGGAGCGCAATCACGATAATTCCGATATAGGAGTCGCCCAAATGTTGCAGAGGTTGTTGCAACCAAGTGTAAATTTGCTCAGGCAAGCTAGTATGTCCGATTTTATCAAACAGCGCATAAATGGCAGTCGCTGCGATGATAATCACGCCAGACGGAATCATTGAGGTAAATTGATTGGCAACATTTGCTGGGACTTGTTCAGGCATGGTAATTTTCCAACCGGCATTAATCATAGCCGTGTAAGCCCAACCTGTTAATAAACCAATCAAAATGGCTGAAATCATTCCTTGTCCACCTTGCCAAGTCAAGTTCAAAACCCCAGTAACAGGCGAATCAAGAATTGCTTGCATCGCTTTTGGCAACTGGTTGAAGGCTGTACTTGCTTGAGCAGCACTGACAGATCCATCAGCAGCTCCAGCAGTCAAAATAGAACTGATAGGATTTGCCACAGACAAAGTTTGAACGATGAAAAATGCTGACAAGGCAGTCAACCCAGCTGGTAAAGCTTTATCTTGCATTCCAGAATCTTGCAACCAGCAGTAAGCAATCCCAACAACCGCCCAAATGGCTAAAATCCCAAAGGACATGGCATAAGCTTGACTAAAAATCGGTGACCAACCCGTTTTACTCAAATAATCAGCGACTGGTGTAATCGGAATATTTGCCAAAATCAGGAAAATCGACCCCACAATAATGAATGGCATGGCGTAAAGCATCCCATTTTTCAAGGCAGTCATGGCTTTTGTGTTAACAAACTTCATGACAGGCGGCAGCACTTTATTATTTATGAAATTATTCATAAAAACCTCCAATAAATGAGTGAGAAATCTCATGATTTCTTCACATAAAAATAACTTACACTATAATAATACCGCTTGCAAAAAATTATGCAAGCGGTTTTATGGTTTCTGTCACAGGTTTCATGAATGGTTACAAATCACTCATTTTTCACTCGCTTGGTGAGCCAAAATTTCAATAAAAGCAACAACTGGTAACTGCGATGTTAGATTTTCGAGTGGATCATAAGCCGAATATTCGGTCTGAAAACCGTAATTCAGATTGACATTTGAGAGTTTTGCCAGTGTCGTTTCAGCGTGATTGGTGATTGAAATAATCTTTGCCGATGGCTCTTCGCGTAACTTGACAACACGCTCAATAATTTTATCGGTTTCACCAGAAGCCGACAGGACGATACTCAAAACATCAGGCGCGCCCTTGCCTTTGACTGCCTGATAAGGGTCAGAAATAGCATAAGATTCCAAACCAATATTAGTGAAGTAGCGCGCCCCATATTCGGCTAGAGCGCCCGAGGAACCCACTCCGATAAACAAAATATAGCGAGCTGCCTTAATCAAGCTTACAGCTTCTTCCAACTTGATTGCCGCTGTTTTTGATGTGATTTTACGCAAAAACATATCCAATTGGAGCAAGTTTTCATAATAATTGACAGGAATTTCGTCCACTTGTTTTTGATTTTTAAGGTAATATTTCAACTCTACCCAACCATCAAAACCCAGTTTTCTGGTCATACGCATGACTGTCGCCGTCGAAACATGGACAGCCTCACCGAGTTGTCGGATTGACATTTCTTCAACAGCTGTCAAGTTGGCCAAGATAAAATTAAAAGCTGAACTTTCTAATTCATTTAATTTTCGGACGCCCTCTGGTGAAAAACTAATCATTTTGCTGATCATTCCTTTCCTTAATTGCTGACGCCTTTATTTTCTCATCTGATGAAATACGTCAGTAAAAAAATAAGCTCACTGACAATTCGTCAGCCAGCTTATTTCTTGAGGTGATTTGCCCCCAAATTATTTGATTACAATATTAACCAATTTATTAGGAACAGCGATGACTTTGACAATATTTTTGCCTTCGAGCGCTTGTGCCACGGCTTCTTGACCGATTTTGCTCAATTCGTCACGAGACAAATCTTTAGCGATTTTGATTTTGGCTTTGAGTTTGCCGTTGATTTGAACAACGATTTCGACTTCTGCTTCAACCAATTTGCTTTCGTCATAAGTTGGCCAAGCCACGTAAGAAATTCCTGATTCATTGCCCAATTTGACCCAGAGTTCTTCGGCGATGTGTGGTGCAAATGGTGCCAAAAGTTGTACAAAGCCTTGTGCGTACTTTTGTGGCAATGTTTTGGCTTTGTTCGCACTGTTTACAAAAATCATGAGCTGTGAAATCGCTGTGTTGAAGTACATATGATCCAAACGCTCCGTCACATTTTTGACAGTTTCATTGTAAACCTTGTCCAATTCGCCTGAATTATCAGCAGTGATCTCAGAGTTTTCAATCATGCGCACGACACGGTCAAGGAATTTGCGTGCCCCTTCGAGACCTTCTTCCGACCAAGGAATACTTGCATCGAGTGGCCCCATGAACATTTCATAAACTCGTAGCGTGTCAGCACCGTAGCGCTCAACGACGTCGTCAGGGTTGACTACATTTTTCAGAGATTTAGACATTTTAGCCGGTGCTTGTTCCAATGCTTCGCCTGTTTCCATGTGGAAAAATCCGCCGTCGCGTTTTTCGACTTTATCAGTCGCAACCAGCGCTCCGCGCCCATCACGATAAGAAGTTCCCAAAATCATGCCTTGGTTAAAGAGTTTTTGGAAAGGCTCTTTAGTTGGAACAACCCCTAAATCATAAAGCACTTTGTGCCAGAAGCGGGCATAGAGTAAGTGAAGCACTGCGTGCTCTGCACCACCAACATAAATATCGACTGGCAACCATTCTTTAAGAAGTTCTGGATCAGCCAATGCTTCGCTATTGTGTGGATCGATGTAACGCAAGTAATACCAAGAAGACCCTGCCCATTGTGGCATGGTGTTCGTTTCACGACGACCTTTAACGCCATCTTCACGCGTCACTTCCAACCAGTCGGTCAAATTAGCCAATGGAGACTCACCAGTACCAGAAGGTTTGATATCAGAAGTTACAGGCAAGACCAGTGGCAATTCATTTTCAGGGACAACCGTTGACGTACCATCTTCCCAATGTATGATTGGGATTGGTTCACCCCAATAACGTTGACGGCTAAAGAGCCAGTCACGCAGACGGTAAGTAACTTTTTTCTTCCCAATTTCTTTTTCTTCAAGGAAGGCAACGATTTTCTCAATGGCCGTCGCTTTATCCAAACCGTTCAAGAAGTCAGAGTTAATGTGCAAGCCGTCCTCAGTGTAGGCCGCTTCTTCGACATTTCCACCTTCAAGGACAGGAATAATTTCCAGCCCAAAGACTTTGGCAAATTCCCAGTCGCGATCGTCATGAGCAGGCACTGCCATAATGGCTCCGTGTCCATATGTCGCAAGGACATAGTCTGAAATCCAGATTGGCATTTTTTTGCCATTGACTGGATTGATTGCGTAAGAACCTGTCCAAACGCCTGTTTTTTCTTTGGCAAGGTCAGTTCTTGCCAAGTCAGATTTGAGGCTAGCTTGATGTTTGTATTCAGCTACAGCAGCAGCTTGTTCTGGTGTAGTGATGCTGTCCACCAAAGCGTGCTCTGGTGCAAGTACGGCATAAGTCGCCCCAAACAATGTATCTGGTCGTGTCGTGAAGACTTCAAATGCTTCATCTGTACCATCTACGGTAAAGGTAACGTCCGCACCGACTGATTTACCAATCCAGTTGCGTTGCATTTCCTTGATAGATTCTGGCCAGTCGACTTCTTCGAGGTCTTCAAGCAAGCGTTCTGCATAGGCTGTGATTTTCAACATCCATTGGCGCATTGGCTTGCGGACAACCGGATAGCCTCCGCGTTCTGAGGTGCCATCTGGTAAGACTTCTTCATTGGCAATGGCTGTACCCAGCTCTTCCACCCAGTTTACAGCGACTTTGGCCTCATAAGCTAAACCTTTTTCATAAAGTTTAGTAAAAATCCATTGTGTCCATTTGTAGAAGTTCGGGTCGGTTGTATTAACTTCACGATCCCAGTCATAACTAAAACCTAAGCTGTTGATTTGGCGTTTGAAGTTGGCAATATTTTCTGCGGTAAATTCAGCAGGGTCATTTCCTGTGTCCATGGCATATTGCTCCGCAGGCAAGCCAAAAGCGTCCCAGCCCATTGGGTGCAAGACATTATAGCCTTTCGCACGTTTGTAACGACTAAGAATATCAGTGGCCGTGTAACCTTCAGGGTGACCAACGTGCAGCCCAGCCCCAGAAGGGTAGGGGAACATATCCAGTGCATAAAATTTAGGTTTGTTTTTATCAGTTCCTGTGCGGAAAGTTTGATTTTCTGCCCAGAATTTTTGCCATTTGGCTTCTATTTCTTGGTGATTGTATTCCATAATTGAGATGAGCCGTCTGCTTTAAAAGCACTCTGCTCGTTCCTTTCGTGTGACTTTATAATAGATTATATGCAAGCACTAAATCGCTCCCGATTAGTTGCAGGCCATATTTCTGCTCATATTTTTTAATTTTATTGATTAAGGTATTTCGATGAACATAGAGATTTTTCGCTGCTTGAGACTGATTGCCATTTGTCGCATAGAGGGCTTTGACTAATTTTTGATCGTCTGGATTTTCCAATAATTTTTTACGAATCTCTTGCAAAATTGTATGTTTTGTAAGCTGCAAACTTTCTGAAAGAATGTACTCACTGAACGTCTGCTGTCGTTCAAAAATTTTGACTTCTTCTGCATAGTTTTGGGCCAATTGATTTTTGTCCACAAAACGTCCTATGTAAGCAACGACTGGCTCGCCCATGTCTTGAGCAAGGGTCTGAAAAATGTCAAACAACTCTGATTTGGTTGGACTTTCTGCTGAAAAGCTTTCAATGACGGTTTGCTGATCGAGATTGCTCCGCACAAAATCTGGCAGCAGTAATTTCAAGGTATTTTCTAATTCCGCAAAATTATTTCCTGAAAACTGCAAAATGCGATAGCGTCCATTGGGCAACTGCTCCGTGTTAAGCGCTCGGTCAGTAAAAAGTAAATCCGTCAGCATTTTCTCCCGCTGCGTCAGCGATTCGAAAGGGACATTTTCATAAATTTTTCTAATTTTCTCTAGTTCCATTTTTCAAAAAAGCGACCCTGGGTCGCTTGAAATCTGAAGCACTATTTTACACGACAATGACAACTCCAAACCGTTCA
Source organism: Lactococcus sp. S-13 (assembly GCF_004210295.1). Taxonomy (NCBI): domain Bacteria; kingdom Bacillati; phylum Bacillota; class Bacilli; order Lactobacillales; family Streptococcaceae; genus Lactococcus; species Lactococcus kimchii. The sequence continues at coordinate 625,738 of NZ_SDAK01000001.1, forward strand.
TGGGGTAAAACAGCGGTCAGTTTTTAAATTTGTTCTGAAGGAAGGTGCAATTCATAAAGTGGTGATAAAGGACGATTTTCATGAATGCGGACAATGGCGTCAGCAAGCAAGTGGGCAATTGAAAGTTTTACAATTTTTTCGCTGTAACGTTCTTCTGGCATTTCAATCGTATCCAAAACAACCAATTTTGTAATTGCAGAATTATTGATTCGCTCAATAGCTGGCCCTGAAAGAACGGCGTGGGTACATGAAGCATAAACTTCTGTGGCCCCTAATTCTTTGAGGGCGTTGGCTGCAAGCGTGATTGTTCCTGCGGTATCAATCATGTCATCAATCAAGATACATTTTTTACCTTGAACATCTCCGATGATATTCATAATTTCGGCAACGTTGGCACGAGGGCGACGTTTGTCAATGATGGCAAGTGGTGCTTTCAAGAAGTTCGCCAATTTACGTGCGCGTCCAACACCACCGTGGTCAGGAGAGACAACAACAATATCATCACCAGCTGAAACCAACTGACGACGGAAATATTCAGCAATCAATGGTGAACCAAGCAAATGGTCAACAGGAATGTTGAAGAAACCTTGAATCTGTGGCGCGTGGAGGTCAAATGTAATCAAACGATCGGCACCAGCGATTTGAAGCATATTGGCTACGAGTTTTGACGTGATTGGCTCACGTGCGCGAGCTTTACGGTCTTGTCTGGCATAACCGTAATAGGGCAAGACAATGTTAATTGATGCAGCAGAGGCACGGCGCAAAGCATCCATCATGATCAAAAGCTCCATCAAGTTATCATTAACGGGGTCACTTGTTGATTGGAGGATGAACACATGGTCACCACGAACTGATTCATCAATGTGAACAACAGTTTCGCCGTCTGAGTGAGCGCCAACACTTACTTTACCAAGCTCAATTCCAATTTCTTTAGCTACCTTTTGGGCTAAATCGTGGTTAGAAGAGAGCGAAAACAACTTCAAATTTGAATACGACATGAAGAGCCTTTCTTTAATTCCTACAGGACATAGGGGTTCAATTTTATGTACCCCTATTTTACCTTAAATTCCTGATTTTTTCAAACCCTCGTTGGCTTTATTTTTTTGGAAACGTTGACATCTGAAAAATCCTAGCCAAAATGACTAGGATTTGTATTACACTTGTTATAGCAATTCTTTAAAGAGGCCACGAACGAAAAATTCTTCGTCAAAATCTTGTAAATCATTGATTTTTTCACCCAAGCCAATGAGTTTGACTGGAATTTTAAGGCTTTGGACAATTGAGAGGACGATTCCTCCTTTGGCTGAGCCGTCAAGTTTGGTCAGGGCAATGCCGGTGATTGGAGTCACGGCTGAAAATTCTTTGGCCTGCTGAATGGCGTTTTGGCCAGTTGTTGCGTCCAGCGCCAAAATCGTTTCGTGGGGAGCATCAGGAACTTCGCGCTTGATAACTTTACCGATTTTTTCGAGCTCTTTCATCAGATTGTCTTTATTTTGCAGACGACCGGCCGTATCTACCAATAAAATGTCATAATGTTCCGCTTTGGCTTTGGCGACTGCATCAAAAACAACTGCAGCTGGGTCTGAACCCGCAGGCTTGGTCACGACTTCAACATTTGAGCGATTGCCCCATTCAACCAGCTGGTCAATGGCGCCCGCACGGAAAGTGTCGGCAGCAGCCAGCAGGACTTTTTTTCCTTCATTTTTGTAGCGTGCGGCGAGCTTACCGATCGTTGTAGTTTTTCCGACCCCATTGACCCCGACAAAAAGCAGGATGCTGAGGTCATTTTCTTGAATTTCCAAAGTTGAAGGCAGTTTATCGCCGTCAAATTTGTCCACAATTTTTTCGATAATGAGCTGACGTAAATCATCGGTTGATTTGGCATTAACCAATTTGGCTTCTTTGCGGAGCTCTTCGGTGATTTCCATCGCCAAATCTACGCCGACGTCAGACATAATCAAGGTTTCTTCAAGCTCTTCAAAAAATTCTTCATCGACCGTGCGGAAGTTGGCAAACAGCTCATTGAAGCCGTCAGCAAATGTTTTACGGGTCAGTGTCAATGATTGCTCATACTTTTTCTCAGTTTCTTCGCGAGATTGCGTGAAAATATTCGCCAAGGCATCAATGTCAATGACGATTTCTTCTTCGTCAGCTTCAGTAGGTGCTGCCGTGGAAGTGGCGAGAGTTACGTCAGCATTTTTTCTAGCTTCCTCAATGACGTCAGCATTTTCTCTGACTTTTTCACTTTCGTCAGTGTTTTGGACACGATTGGGATTGAGTTCCGAAAGCTCCGTAGGTGAAGTTTCCATGAGCGGTGGAGTCGCTTCCTCTTCGGGGCTGACAGGAGCAATTGCGTCAGCATTTTCTCTCTCTTCATGCGTTTCGTCAGCATTTTGGACATGATTGGGATTGAGCTCCGAAATCTCCGTAGGTTCCGTTACTGTGAGCGCTTGGCTGTCTTGAGTTTCTGGGCTGACAGGGGAATTTACGTCAGCATTTTCTCTGAATTTGCTAGGCTCGTCAGTGTTTTCGGCTTGTTTTTTCTTTCCAAATAAACGGTCAAAAAGTCCCATTTTTTTCTCCTTGAATCTATTTTTGATAATTAGTTTAATTTTTTTCTTAAAAAGGCTAGACCTAACAGCAGTAAGCCCACGGCGGTGAAATCAACTATTTTTGAGAAAATGACGAATGCCGTGGTCGGCAATAAGAAGGCCAGCAAAATCACCGTCAATGCGTGTAAAGCAAAAATTGTTCCCATAAATACAGTCAAAATCAGCATTTTTGAATGACTTTCTTTGCCTTCACTTGCCAGCTCCAAAAGGGGTTTATTCACCACGACTGAACTTAGAAAAATCAGTCCAATCGCCCCAGTCAGCAAAGGATGCCAAAGTTTGAAAGCCAAGTTGTTACCATGTGTCAGATAGACGGTCAAAAGTGAGATAAGAAAACCAATAATTGCCACCAAAGAAACCGGATTGAGCGTTTTTTTCGTTACCAAATCCCAAATCATGTGCAACACAGGAAAAGCCGTAGCAATGCCCAAGGCGAGCGTGTCCGAGCTGCCTCCAACTTTCAAAAGTAGGTAGGCAAAAACGGGCAAAATAATCGCAAAAATTAGACTGGGCAAATATTTTTTCAAATGTAATTTCTCCATAAAAATCCCTTCAGTTAGTATTTTTTAGAGAACATATCGCGCAATCACATCCGCCACCGCGTTTTGGTCGTTGGTCAAATTAGAAATGATCCGCGCTTCTTCTTTAACTTGCGCCACCGCATTGCCCATCGCAACACCGTAACCCGCCCAAGAAATCATGGATAAATCATTCGCTTCATCACCCATCGCCATGACATTTTCTGGTTGTAAATCAAGTTGTTGAATCAATTGTGTCAAACCGTAAGCCTTATTGATACCTTTGGGCATAAATTCCAGCAGTTTGGCTTGCGTTTTAAAGATTTCAAACCGCTCAAAATAAGCCGGTGCAATCTCGCTCAAACGGCTGTCCAGCAAGCTTTTTTCCGTACAAGAGACAATCTTATTGTACACCACTTCTCTTGGAACTTCTGCAAAATCCATTCTGATAAAAGTCAATAATTTATTGAGCTGATCGTATTCTGAAACTGTTTGGCTTTGGGTCATAAAAACTTTTTCCTCGCTCAAAATATCGCAAGGAATGCCAAGCTCCGTCGTCAAACGTTTAATCTCTTCAATTTCAGCATAAGAAAAACTTTTTTTCGATAAAATTTGACCCGTATTTCTTTGCACCAAACCCCCATTGAAAGTCACGCTAAAGTCTTCAAAATCAAGCATTTCCAACTTTTTGAGATAAGGTTGAATAGCAATCAAAGGTCGTCCTGTTGTCAAAACAACGTGAACGTTTTTTTGGCGCGCCGCTTCAATCGCTGCCAAATTTTCCGACGAAATTTCTTTAGATGAGTTGAGCAAAGTTCCGTCCAAATCAAGTGCAATGAGTTTAATTTCAGTAGTCATACAGCTATTATATCACACTCTGGCTGCCTTATTATTTTTTCATCATCTTCTTCATTTTCAAGTGAAATTTTGGTCGCTTTCACGCTGTTTTCAGAAAATCATTGACAATTTTATTTTTTTTCGCTACACTGGTAGTAATTAAAATACAGAGGTCTGAAAATGTTCAACTTACAACATTCATTTTACTTGTTGTTGAAGGAGGGCTCACACTAGCATTTCGCTAAAAGTGTGAGTCCTCTTTGGCGTTGGTCATTTGGAGGACGAGAAGACGTCCTCGGACGTCTTTTTTTAATGTTTTTTTTATGAGAAAATTGAAAGGAATAAAAATTACTAAGAAAACGATAAGTTTCAGCTAAAACAAAAGGTTTTATTATAAGAAAGGAATTATTTATGGAACAAAATCAAGCATTAAAGAAAAGAATGACAGCACGTCATATCACCATGATTGCGTTGGGAGGCGCAATCGGCGCAGGTCTGTTTAAAGGGAGCGCCTCAGCAATCAATTTAGCCGGCCCTGCGGTCTTAATCTCTTATTTCATCGGAGGGATCGTCCTTTTCTTCGTTATGAAAAGTCTAGAAAAATTAGTACTCAAAACTGAAAATCCACACGGTTTATCAGGTTTGGTGCAACCTTATTTGGGCGCTCACGCTGCCGATTTTACCGACTGGGTCTATTGGTCCATGTGGATGATTAATATCATCGCTGAAGCCGTCGCAGCTGCTAGCTTTTTGCAACTTTGGTTTGCTCAAGTACCCACTTGGATTTTTGTGTTAATTATTGCACTTTTGACATCCGTTATCAATCTCTGCTCAGTCACTTTATTTGCAGAAACAGAGTATTGGCTATCATTTGCAAAGATTAGTGTCATTATCTTGCTTATTATCTTTGGAATTTTCCTCGTCGGGCAAATGATTTTCCAAACCAATCTGGCGCACGCATTTCACAATATGACAGGGGATGGCGGATTTGCACCCCACGGCATCAAAGGCGTAATGAACTCTCTTTTAATCGTCATCTACTCTTACGGCGGCTCTGAGTTAATCGCCATTACCGTGAGCGAAACAGAAAACCCTAAAAAAGCAATTCCCCGAGCAATCCGCGGGGTCATTGGTCGAATCGTTTCTTTCTATATCATTCCAATGTTTCTACTGCTTTTGATTTACAAATGGCAAACTTTGGCAGCTTCAACAAGCAGCCCATTTGTCATGGTTTTCAACAAAATTCACTTGCCTTTTGCGGCTGATATTGTCAATTTTATTATTATCTTAGCCCTCTTTTCTTCAATCAACTCAGGGATTTATGCTTCTTCTCGACTTTTATTCTTCCGTTTGAAACAACGTCAAGGTAAAATCTCACAACGCATTGCCCAATTAAACAAACACCAAGTTCCCCAACGCGCTGTCATTTTTTGCTCAGGAACCTTGTATATCGGTGTTGTACTCACTTACTTCTTGGGTGACCGTCTCTTTAATTATCTGGCTGGTTCACTCTCTTACACTGTCCTTTTAATCTGGGCTTTAATCAGTGCTGCTGGTTTTCTTCTGGCTTATCGGCAAAAAATCTGGTCTGAACGCCTCGTCAGTGGAACTGCTCTCACCGCCCTCTTCCTAATTTTTATCGGTATTCTTTTGACTAATCCAATTGGGGTTACCATTTTCACAGCAATCTTGTATGCTCTGATTTATTTCTCATATCAGAAAAACAAAAAAGCACATTAAAAAAAACAAGTCTGATTCTTCTCAGACTTGTTTTTTTAGTTGTTCATTTACGTCAGCATTTTCTCTGTGCTGACGCGAGCGTTTTTATTTACGTCAGTATTTTCTCTCACTTTTTCTTTTCAAAATTGACCTGCACAAAATATCCTGCTAACCAAATGGAAAAGAGAATCCCTAACATTCCCAACATCATTGCCGCAACTTGCGCCATCAGCAATTTAGAATTTAAAATATCAGCCCAGCGGTAGTTCAGACGCACAAACCAAAGCAATAAGCCCACCGTTGCTCCCAAAACACCAAAAAATAGCGTGTTCACCGCTGTTCCCAAGATTTGTTGAGAAATGATTTGCCGCTGATTTTTAAACTGAGCAAGCGTCATCGCCTCATCTTGCTCCACTACCTCAGACAAGCTCGCCGTCAAAGCCATCGCTGACTCAGCAACCGCACCCAACATCGAAATGACCATGACCACTATCGCCACGTTAGAAAAATTCATCCCAACCGTGAGCGAAAGATTTTCCAACTCATCAACATCCTCAGGTGCAAAACCTTGAAATTGCCCGATAGCCTGCACAAAGAAAGCTAAAAGTGTCAAAACAAGCACCACAATAATACTCGTTTTAAAAGCAATCAAGGTCACCTCACTCTCATCAGCAGACATAAAAATCGCAATCGCTAAAATAATCACCGAAAAAATAGGTAGCAATAAAAGCGCATTAAATCCCCAAGAAATCATCGTAATCAGCACAAAGATTGCACCAAAGTTCAAAAACAAGCCGGTCAAATTGCGCAAGCCATCCTTTCGCGCCACCAAAAGCATCAAAACCACCAGAAACAAGAGCAAAAGCAATAAGGTATTCATAAAATCAGCTCCTTTTTATGTGAATGCTTCAATCCCCAACTCGTCACGAAAGCCGTAATTGGCACCGCAAGCACAATCCCAATCGCCGAAATCACCGTTTGCAAAAGCCCCAAATTTAACCCCACTGTCGCAATATAGCCCCAAGTATTTCCATTGCGTAGCAAAAGGAGCGTCATTGGCAGCGCCTCGGCCATAAATATCATGAATAAAACATTGGTCAATGTTCCGATGATTTCTTGTCCGATCGAAATTCCTGATTTAAAATAATCCTTCTGTGTCATATTGATTTCATTGAGCACATTTTGGCGCGCCAAACCAAATAGCCCCGCCACAATGTCGCCCGTTCCATCCATAATCGCCCCTAAGACCGAAATCATCGTTCCCACAAAGAAAAATTCAGATGGATTTTGCGTCACGTATTCCAAGTATTCAAAATGCACCCCGCGATTTCCCGTCCAATGTAAGACCAAGAATACCAGAACAAAAGTCAACAAAGTCGTTAAAGCCGTTGTCACAAAAGTATAAAACATTTGCCGCGTAAAGCCTAAAACAAACACAAGCGACGAAGCGGCAAACAAAGCCGCAAGCAGCCCAAAAAGCAACAATACAGGTGGATTAAAGGCAACATTAAAACCAATCACCAAAGCAAAATAAAGTAAATTAAGTGCCAATGACAAGAGCAAGAAAATCGAAGCTCGTAAACGTTGAAAACTCAACAAAAATCCAACAAATAAAACCAAAAGCGCCACAATCAAAGCATCTCTTTTTAGAGTCACAATTTGATAAACCCCTGATACTTTTTTAAGAATAATCCGTTGACCCACACGATAAAGCTGTCCCGTAGTCTGCGACAAAGTCACCGTATTTTTCAAGCGCAATTGACTCTGACCATTGATTTTTCCATTGAGTAGCTTCACTGTCAAATTCTGTGTGATTTGCCGATCTTTATTTTGAAAATCATCGCTCACTTCTTGCGAACTTATCGTTTTTGCCACCGTGATTTTCCCCACAGGTGCTTGATATAAAAAGCTATCATGATTGACCAGAAAAAAGGCAACCACCGCAATAACGATTGGTAAAAGCATTTTTTTAAAGATAAATTTTAAAGTCATAAGTTTTCCTTAGTATAAGCCAAAAATAAAAGACGACAAAACTGTCGTCTTTTTTAGACTTTTGCTTCAACCCCTTCTTGACGCTCAGTGGTTGCATCATTCAAACCCGCTAAAACACGTTTGGAATTTCCAAAGGTCAAAAATTGATAACGTTTCCCAGCATAACTAAATTCAAATCCCGATTTGGTCGTTCTCACCGCCGTGATATATTTCAAATCAATACTTTTCATTTTCACCCGTGGAAAAGTTGTGAAATGTAGCTGCCCATCAGCAATGAAAAATCGATGAGGCCAAATCAAAACCACAAAGGCCAAATATGAAAGAATAGCTAAACTCGTCAAAAACCAGTTCCCTTGCTTATCCAACTCATAAAAAATGATTCGCTCAAAGCTTAAAATAATAATTGACCAGAGCCAAGCCAAGCGATGATTGAGTGAAACTGGAAGAAAATATCCTGTTTTCATTGATTCCTCTCTTACATATAATTTTAATGATAGACAAGCTAAGCCAGTACTTCTAGCGCTTGCTTAGCTTTGACCGTCTATTTTTTAGTACCTACAAATAACACGCAAGTTTTAGTAATTTATGTTATTTTTTAAGCTTATCCTGACCTTTTTGAACTTGAGGAATATCTGTCGTATAGTCTGACAAACTGCTTGTTCCCTGATTTTGACTGATCAGACTCGTTGATCTTGCGGCCAAATCTTTGTTCTCTTTTGCAAGGCGTTTCTCAGTTGCTTTTTCTGTGTAATTATAATCTTTTGCATTGACTGGTTTGAAGCCATCAGGCGTGTAGAATCTCAATAAGTTTTGATTATTAAGCGTATCCGAAGCTTTAAGTAACTGAGCCACTTTTTCTTTTGTTGCCTTGACATAGGCTTCTTGTTCAGGAGTTAATTTCTCAATTGCTAGGCCTGTCTGTGTGTCGTAATAGTAACGGCTATTCAAACTTGGCAAAGTAATCGTTGGCGTCACAAACCCACCATTGCGCAGCGCCACATAATCTTGACGCCCAGAAGCAAACATATCTTGTCCAAACTGCACATATTTTTTAGAATCAATTCCTAACAAATGCTCAAGCGTTGGCATCACATCCACTTGCCCAACATAAGTGTCAATGATATGACCATCAGTATGTCCAGGAATATCAACCATAAATGGTGTCCGTTGCAACATCGTATTATCGAAACTATTAAAATCATCGGCAGTATAACCAATATAAGGAGCCAAGGCTTTCAAGTCAGAGCCAGAAACACCATAGTGGTCACCATACAAGACGATAATTGACTTCTCATAAAGTCCAGATTTTTTCAAATAAGCAAAGAATTGTTCCACTGCTTGATCCAGATAATGAGCCGTTTCAAAGTAACCGTCCACCAATTTATTTCCTGAATCTACCGTTGCAAAGTTAGGATCTTTGTCTTCTTCATCCATCGTATAAGTCAAATGGTTGGTTACCGTCAGATATTTCATATAGAACGGTTGTTGCATTTGCTCAAGGAGCGGCACAGAATCACGGAAAAGTAATTTATCTTTGATTCCCCAAGGACTCATATTTGAAGCAGAACTATCAAAGAAAGATTGGTCAAAGAAATTTTGATAACCCATCTGTTTGTAAGTATTCAGACGATTGTAGAAAGCACCAACATTCCCGTGAACCACGGCTGAGCTGTAACCTTCTGTTTGATTCAAAATAGCTGGCATGGCTTGGAAAGTTTGCGTCGAGCCATATTTTGCAAAAAGTGAACCAGCTGGGAGACCGAAAGTTGAATTTTCTAACAAGTTTTCCGCATCAGATGTTTTACCTTGCCCGACTTGGTTGAAGAAATTGCTGAATGAATAAACTGAATTGGAGTGATAAAGAGAGTTCAAGAACGGTGTCACCACGTGTTCTTTGCCATCTGTTCCTTTGATTGACAAATCAATCAAATCTTGTTGGAAGGATTCCAAGTGAATCTCGATAACATTGCGGTTTTTAGCAATACCAAACATCTTCGCATTTGGTGCGAGATAACGATTGTCCGCAATGTATTTCTGGATTTCTTCTAAATTATCTTTGCTGGCATCTTTACGCTGTGAATTAGCAAGATGAGTGTAATAACCGTCTGTCAACATCCACGGACCTAAGCCCAAATAACGGACAATGTAAGTTTTATCTGATTGCGCACGACGCAAAATCAATTGATTTTTGTTAAAGTCACCAAACCAGAAGTTCAAACCAAAAAGTGCAAGACCCATTGAAACGAAGGTAAAAGCTCTTTTAGCTCCTACTGGTCGTTGATCAAATTTGATTTTTTTAGCAACAATCAAGACAATAATCACAATAAGATCAATCCAGTAAATCCAGTCCATTAAATGAACAGGTACCGAGCCAAAATCAAAACCGTGTTGGAACATTCCAGCTCCACCGGTCATGGTATCAATCGTGATAAAGTCAGTAAATTCGCGATAATAGAGAACATTGAGGTAAAGCAAGAAAGTAGCAGCAATACTCAAAACTAAGGTCGCTAAATAGAAAAGCGAAGTTCTTCTAATAAATAAAAGAATTGCAAAACAAGTTGCTGTAAAACCAATAGGATTGATAAACATCAACAAAAATTCTGCTGGACCAACGCCACGGAGATTAAATACTCCAAAATAGGCTACCATTGATTTCGCCCAGACAAAGAATACAATAATACTAAGCAAACCAACACGAGTGTTGAAAGCAGATCGTAATTTTTTCAATTTTTTAACCTCAAAAATATAGTCGCCTTTGTTCAAAAAAGTAAAGCTCTTTTAAACAAAAACTGCATTCAGTGCATCAGTACAGTCGGTACTAATGGAGGCGCAAAAGCGCCTAATTTAATTTTTCATGTCCTAATGAACTGGAGTTTAATCACGTTTAGATTGCTTAAATTATACGATATTTCAGTAATTAAGGCAACTAATTTACCGGTTGCCTTTTAGGCCTCTGCCCGCAAAAACTCAGGTTTCAGTATAACATATGTATTTTAAAACTATCTTAAAGTTACTTTTTATCCTGATCAAGTTTGACAGAAATAATTTTGGAAATTCCCGCATCCGCCATCGTTACACCATACATGGCACCAGCTGCTGCCATTGTTCCTCGACGATGTGTGACCACAATGAATTGATTACTGTTATCAAAGTGATTCATATAATCACCAAAACGTTTGACGTTGGCTTCGTCAAGGGCAGCTTCCACTTCATCAAGCACGACAAAAGGAACTGTTCGCACGCGTAAAATTGCAAAAATCAAAGCTAATGCGGTCAAGGCTTTTTCGCCTCCCGACATCAGGTTTAGGCTGGACAATTTTTTTCCAGGTGGCTGAACTTTGATTTCGACGCCTGCTTCTAAAAGATTTGTTGAGGTCAGTTCCAAATCGGCTTGACCGCCAGTGAACATTTGAGAAAAAGTGGTTTTAAAGCTTTCACGAATAGCTTCAAAACTAGCTTTGAATCGAATCGCAACTTCTTCATTCATGTCTTCAATGGTGCTTAAAAGGAGTGCTTTGGCTTCCAACAAGTCTTCTTTTTGACCTGACAAGAAAAGGAAGCGTTCGTTGACTTCATCGTATTGAACAATGGCATCCAGATTGATTGGGCCAAGCGCTCGAATTTGTCGTTCCAAATTTTTGAGTTTTTGTTCACCGCTCGCCAAATCTTCGAGGTCTTCTGCCTTTTCTTGGGCAGCTTTGAAGCTTATCTGATGTTCACTGTTGAGTTGTTCTTGCAAGTTTATCAACTCTTGTTCAAGCTGTTCGATTTGCAGTTCATAACGTGTTTTTTGAGTGTTGAGTTCTTGATTTTTTTGGATAAAGTCTTGGTTGTGTTGCTCCCAATCTTCCAATTGTGCGCTCAGATCTTCGCGCTCAAATTTCAAACTGACCATGCGCACATTGATTTGACTGAGTCGCTCTTCCACATCAACCAACTGGGTGGCAAATTCGTTGCGCTCATTTTCATCAAAAGTAATGGGATTCAAAAGCGCATTCAGTTGCTCTTTTTCTGTTTTTAATCCTGCCAGATCAGCTAACAAACGCTTTTCATCGGCTTTGTTGAATTTTAATTCGCTAAGAATTTCTGATTGGCGTAATTGTTTGCTGGTATAGGCTTGATTTTTTTCGCTTTGCAGATTTTTGTAGGCTTGCGCATTGACCTTGACTTCTTCGAGTTCTTGCTCAATGGCTAATTTGCGTTTGGCAATTTGATCAAGCTTTTGTGTTTTACTTTCATTTTGCTTCGTCAATGCCAACAGGTGGCTTGCTGCATCTTGGCTCACGGTCAAATCTGTCAGTTTTTCTAATGCTGCTTTTTGTTCACTGAGTTGTTCGATTTTTAAAGCAAGTGACTGTTCGGCAAAGCGTTTTTCTTCACCTTGTGTTTTTAAGCTTGCAATGTTTTCAAGTAAGTCATTTCGCGCACTTTGTGCTTTTTGCACGGCTTTTTCAGCAGTTTTTAACTGATTTTCTGCTGTCAAAATTTGTTTTTCGAGGGCATCGATTTCGCTAGAAGTAAATGTAGTCGAATTTCGTTTACCAGCACCACCTGCATAAGAACCGCCTGGGTTAATTTGTGTCCCGTCCAAGGTCACAATGCGAACAGAATAGTTCATCGCACGCGCAATCGCAGTCGCATTTTCAGCCGTATCAACAATTACCGTTGTTCCCAATAGTGAACTGAGTGCTTTTTTTAGACGAGGTTCAAAATTAACTAAATTGATGGCCAAATCAATGAAGCCTGTCATTTGTTGAATTCGAGCTAAGCCACTAAATTCTCGTGCTTTGATTGTGGTCAAAGGCAAAAAAGTTGCCCGACCTAAGCGTTTTTCGCGCAAGAAAGCAATGGCTCTTTTGGCCGCATTTTCGTCTTCGGTAATAATATTTTGACTTCCGCCGCCGAGAGCAATGTCAATCGCTGTCGTGTACTGATGATCAAATGTCAGCAAATCGGCAACTACACCGATAATTCCACCAATTTGGCTTGCTGACTGCATCACCGCTCGCACCCCAGCAAAGAGATTACTATGACTCTCACGAATGTTCTGTAAAGAAGTCAATTTAGCTTTGAACTGATTTAAATCTTGCAAGCGATCGTACATCTCATCTTGCGCCATACGTTCTTGGGTGGCTTGGGCTTTTTCGGCTTGTCCTTTGGACTCAAAATCAGCTAGAAGTTCTGCAATTTCCGCTTTGATCAGACTCATTTGTTCTTTGGCCTGTGCTAATTCTGTGCTGATTTTTTCAAATTTGGTCAAATTTTCGCGGGCGGATTCGTCCTGCTCTGATTGCTGACGCGACAAAGTGCTGATTTCAGCTTTGTTTCGGACAATCTCGTTGGATAATTCGGCTTCTTCTTCAACCAACCGGACAAATTCGTCACGTAAGCGTTCCATCAGTGTTTCTGGAGATTCTGAGAGCGCAGATAAATCTTTTGACAATTCCGTCAGTGATTTCTCTAGCTCTACTTTTTCCGTCAGTAATTTCTCTGACTTATTTTGCACTTCCGTCAGCATTTTTTCGCTTTCGCTCAACTTGTCAGTCAAAGTTTGCAGGCGTTCCTGACGTTCATGGGCTGATTTTTGTGACGAATCTTTTTGAACATCAAAAAGCTCGATTTTCCGTGTCAAATCAGCTTTTAAGTTTGAAAAATGAAGTTGGTCTGCTTGTAACTTTTCTTGTTCAAGCTCGACTTTTTGACGTTTTGCTCGCAAAAGCGCCATTTCTTCATCGTAAGTTTTTTTGCGCGCAGACAGACCTGCTAAGTCTGTCAAAACTGCTGACAAATCAGTTTGTCTTTGCTCGTAAGTTGTTTTCTTGGCTTTCAATTGACCAACTAAAACAGCCAACGAAAGCTCTGTACGCTCCGCTTCTAGCTCTTGAAAACGCAGTGCCACATTGCGTTGCGCTTGCAAAGGAACCAACTGTCCGTTCAACTCATAGATGATGTCTTCAAGGCGATCCAAATTATCTTGGGTTGCTGCCAATTTTGACTGAGTTTCATTGCGACGATTTTTATATTTCAAAACGCCAGCTGCTTCTTCAAAAATGGCGCGGCGTTCTTCAGGTTTAGAGTTAAAGACAGACTCTATGCGTCCTTGCGAAATAATAGATAACGAGTCACGTCCAAGTCCAGTATCAGTAAATAGATCGTGGATATCGCGCAGACGACATTTGCGACCATTCAGTAAAAATTCAGAATCGCCATTGCGATACAAACGTCTTGTGACCACAACTTCTTCTTGCTCATCTTGACCTTGGAGATACTGATCAGAATTGTCAAAATAGGCCATGACCTCGGCATAATTGAGCGCACGGCGTTTTTCCGTCCCAGCAAAAATAACATCGGGCATCTTGCCTCCGCGCAATGCTTTGGCTGATTGTTCGCCTAAAACCCAGCGTAACGCCTCAACAATATTGGATTTTCCCGAACCATTAGGGCCAACAACCGCTGTGATTCCTTGGTCAAATTCAATCTTTGTTTTGTCCGCAAAGGATTTAAAACCGACAATTTTCATTTTTTTAAGATACATGATTTTGCCCTTTTATTGCATTTTCTGCCGCTTTTTGTTCCGCTACTTTTTTAGATTTGCCAATGCCTCGTCCAAGTTCTTTTCCGTTGTTAAAAACGGCAGCGACAAAAGAACGATCGTGAGCCGGCCCCTCTTCTTCTAAGATTTTATAAGTAATCGTTGTTTCACCACCGACTTGTAAAATTTCTTGAAGCTCTGTTTTGTAGTCAATCACTTTGACATAATCATCGGCTTTGACGTGTGGAATGACCACCCGATAAATAAATTTACGTACTTCGTCCATGCCTTGATCAATGAAAAGCGCACCTAAAAAGGCTTCAAAAAGGTTTTCCAAAGTCGTTTCACGTTTACGTCCACCTGTTTTTTCTTCACCGTGTCCAAGTCGTAAAAATCCACCAAAGCCGCAACTCCGTGAAAAATTCGCCAACGATTCTGTCCGCACAATACTTGAGCGCATCTTGGACAATTCGCCCTCTAATTTTTCCGGATATGTCCGATAAAGATAATCCGAAATAACCAATGATAAGGCAACGTCTCCCAAAAATTCCAAACGTTCATTGTTTGCGATCTTTGGGAGCCGTTCTTCATTCGTAAAAGAAGAATGAGTAAAAGCCGTTTTGAGCAGTTCCTCATCTTTGAAGACTAGACCATAGTCATTTTTTAATTTTTGTTGAAGCTTGAGCATTGCAGCCTCCTTTAGTTAAAACTTCTATCATTTTTTAGTTTTACTTTTTAATTATACCAAAAAATTTCTGCTTTTGTCTGTATTTTCGTGGGGCTTCAGCCTATATTTGACTTTTTCAAAAAAGAAAAACAGATCTATTTCTCTTTTGCAGCAGAAATAATCTGTTTTTCTTTTTTTATCAATTGCTCAGATTTGAGGGGAAAAATAAATGACCTAAAGTTGCTGCCATGACTGCTTTAATCGTATGCATTCGATTTTCTGCTTGTTCAAAAACAATCGAATTTTCGGATTGGAAGATTTCGTCAGTGACTTCTAATTCTTCAAGGTTGTAATCCCATTTTATCTGTTGCATCACTTTGGTGTTCATGTCATGAAAACTTGGCAAGCAATGCATAAAAATAAATTCACGATTTAAAATTTTGTCAGTTAATTTTTTGTTAATTTGATAAGGTTTGAGCAAGTTTATTCGCTCGGCTGTCTGATTTTCTTCCCCCATACTAATCCAGACATCTGTATAGATAATATCAGCATTAGCAACAGCGTTAATATCTGTTCGGATACTGATTTTGCTTCCACTTCTCAGGGCATTTTTGCGGGCAAGTTGCTGAATTTCCCAAGTCGGCTGCAAGGCTTCAGGTGATACAATTGTGACATCCATTCCCAAAATAGTCGCTGTAACCAGCAAAGAATTGGCGACATTATTTCGTCCATCACCCACATAAACCAAAGTCAGCTTTTTCAAGCGACCAAAATGTTCTTTTATGGTCATGAAATCAGCTAACATCTGCGTGGGATGCCATTCATCAGTTAGACCATTCCACACTGGAACTCCCGAATCCCTAGCCAGTGTTTCTACATCGGCTTGCTTGTAACCTCGAAATTCAATCCCATCAAACATTCTCCCCAGAACCTTTGCAGTATCAGAAATCGATTCTTTTTTTCCTAACTGAATGTCATTTGGGCCAAGAAATTCTGGATGCGCTCCAAGATCAACTGCCGCTGTCGTGAACGCTGCCCTTGTCCTTGTTGATGTTTTTTCAAAAATCAGTGCAATATTTTTATCCATCAAATACTTATGTTGGATATTTTCTTTTTTTAAACGTTTGAGATGAATCGCTAAATCAATCAAACAAATCAATTCTTCTTTGCTAAAATCTATTTCTTTTAGAAAACTTTTACCTTGAAACATTTTTTCTCCTTCATTTTGAGCCAAGCAATCAATGAGTAATCAAAGTCCCCTGACCTTTGTCCGTAAATAATTCCAATAATAAAGCATGTGGAACACGCCCATCTAACAAAACTGCTCGTCCCAGTCCTTCTTGCATCGCATATTTGATTGCTTCAATCTTTGGAATCATTCCGTCAGTAATTTTTCTTTCACTGACCAATTTTTCTAAGTTTGCAAGATTGATTTCTTCAATAAGACTATTTTCGTCAGCAAAATCTCTGTAAAGTCCACGCACATCACTCAGCAAAATGAATTGCTCAGCTTGCAAAGCACCCGCAATTCGACTCGCCGCCGTGTCAGCATTGACATTATAAATCGCTCCGCCAAGCCCCATAGCCGCTGACGCAATAACCGGAATGGCATCCGTCTGATTGATTTGATCAATCCACTCGGGATGAATGGCCGTAATTTTTCCGACGTAACCCAATTCTTCAGAAAGCTGCTCCGCCTCGATTAACCGACCATCCACGCCAGAAAGCCCAATCGCATTCCCTCCCAAACGAATCAAATCTTGAACCAAACTTTTATTGACACGACCAGCCAATGCCATCAGCGCTAATTGAGCTGTTTTTTCATCAGTCACGCGCAAGCCATTGATAAACTGTGTTTTATGCTGATATTTGGCAAGGAGTTCTGCAATTGCTGGCCCGCCTCCATGAACTAAGACCACTTTGATTCCCACCGTTTTGAGCAATAAAACATCTCGCAAAATACTTTCTTTCACCTTTTCGTCAATCATTGCATTGCCCCCATACTTGATGACCACAGTCTGATCGCGGTATTTGAGCAAATATTTTAAACTTTCGGTCAAAGTCTGTGCTGTAATTTCTGAATCCATCATAAAAGGCTCTCCAATAGTTCTGCTCCTTTTTGCATTTCCTCCTTGCTCATCACAAGCGGAGGCAGCAAACGAATCACATCATGTCCTGCCGATAAAGCAAGCATCCCATTTTCTCGCAATGACGCAAGAATTTCCGGTACTTTTGCTTCATCAGCCAATTGAATCCCCATCATCAATCCCAAAGCTCTGATGTTTTTGACTGTAGATTTCGCTGATAACTTTTCCGTCAGCGTCGCAAAGAAAAATTGACCCTTGTCAGCAACTTCGGCTAAAAATTCAGGCGTCATCGCTTTTAAAACTTCATTGGCACTGGCCATTGCCAATGGATTTCCCCCAAAAGTTGAGCCGTGCTTACCAGCCGAGAAATAATGGGCATATTGATTTTTAGCGAGCATTGCCCCAACCGGCAGTCCATTGGCTAAAGCTTTAGCGACCGTGAAAATATCGGGTTCCAAGCCGAAATGTTCAAAAGAAAAAAGTTCCCCAGTCCGCCCAATTCCCGTCTGTACCTCATCAATAATCAACAAAATTCCTTTTTTCTGACACTTTTTCAGAGCTGCAACAAAATCGGCAGTGATGGGTAAAACGCCCCCTTCGCCTTGTACAATTTCAAAAATAATCGCTCCAATTTTTTCGACTTTCACAACCTGCTCCAGTGCCGCCACGTCATTGTAGGGACTCGCAACAAAATCTGGCACTAACGGAGCAAACCCCGCTTGAATTTTTTCTTGCATCGTGGCGCTCATCGCTCCAAAAGTCCGTCCATGAAAACCGTCTTCGAAAGCTAGAATCTTCTGCCCAGCTTTAATCAACCTTGTCAACTTTAGCGCTGCTTCATTCGCTTCTGTCCCAGAATTGCAAAAGAAAGCTTTATAGTGATGATTTTGGCTCAACTTTTCAGCGACTTCTTCTTGGAGTGGATTTTGATAAAGATTTGAAAAATGAGCAAGCTGATCAAGTTGAGCCTTAACCGCCTCTTTTCCTTTCTCAAAACTATATCCCAAATTCATTACCCCAATTCCACTGGTAAAATCTAGATAACTCTTGCCTTCGTCATCAAACAAATGAACGCCTGTTCCTTTAGTTAAACTAAAAGGAAGTCGCCCATAATTTTCAAATAAATTTGTCATTTCTCACCCTCTTTTCTCAACTTGTATACAAAGCATTGATTTCCACGTACTTATAAGTTAAATCGCACCCCCAGGCCTGACCTGTCCCTGTTCCAGAATTCAAATCTGCCACAATGTTAATCTTTTGCTCTTTTAATTTTTCAGACAGAAAAACAGAATCAAAAGTCACAGGCGTTGAATGATAAAGCACAAGTTCGTCTTGGAGTTTGAGTTGAATATCACTGACTTCAAAAGTTGCCACTTGTCCGATACTTGAAATAATCCGTCCCCAATTGGGATCTGAACCAAAAATAGCTGTTTTTACCAGGCTTGAGCCGACAATTTTTTTGGCAATCATTCTGGCAGCCAAATCATCTGGCGCACCATTGACAGTGACTTCAATGAGTTTTGTTGCGCCTTCACCATCTGCTGCAATTTTCTGAGCTAAGTCCTGACAAACTTTTCCGAGCATCGCTTTGAACAAAAGATAGTCCGAAGAACCTTCTAGGATTTCTTTATTTTTTGCTTGACCATTAGCCATGACTAAGACCGTGTCATTTGTTGAGGTATCTCCGTCCACAGTGATTTGGTTAAACGTGGTCTCAATGAGCTGTGTCAACGTTTTTTGGAGCAGGGGTTGGGCAATGTTGGCGTCTGTCGTGATGAAGGCAAGCATCGTTGCCATATTGGGATGAATCATTCCAGAACCCTTGCAAACTCCAGCCATATTAACCTTTTTCCCGCCAATTTCACCTTCCAAATTAATGGTTTTGGTCTTGGTATCTGTCGTCAAAATCGCTTGGGCAAAATATTCTGCCTGACCTGCTTTGGAAAGTTTTGTGATTCCAGTAGCTATTTTTTCCATCGGCAGTTGAACACCAATCACACCTGTGGAGCAGACGGCAACTTCGTCTTGCTTGAGTTGAAATTTTTCAGCGACTAATTGCTGTGTTTTTAAGGCATTTTCAAAGCCTTGCTTGCCCGTTACCGCATTGGCAATCGCTGAATTACAGATAATTGCTTGAGCTGAGCCTTTTTGGATGATTTTTCGATCGAGCAAAACCGGTGCCGCACACACTTTATTTGTTGTAAATACGCCAGCGATAGCTGCGGGAACTTCACTTAAAATCACGCCTAAGTCTAAATTTTTATATTTTAATTGTGCATGAACGGCATCCGCCAAAAATCCTTTCGGTGTCGCAATCGTTCCTTTGATTTCCTTCATTTTTTCCTCTTTTTCTAAAGACTTGGAATAAAATCCAAGCCTAAATTTTCCTCATAGCCAAATAATTGATTAAAATTTTGCACAGCTTGTCCCGCAGCGCCTTTCATGAGGTTATCAATGACCGAAACCACAGTTACAACATTTGTCACCGGGTTATAGGCCAAGCCAATATCACAAAAGTTTGTTCCGATTACCTCGGAGAGCTGCGGCATTTGTCGTCGGACTCTAACAAAGGGTTTGTCAGCAAATGCCTGCTCATAAGCTGATTGCAAGCTTGCAAAGTCAACCGCGTCAGCGACTTTGGCATAAGTGCTGACGAAAATTCCACGACTGACAGGAATTAAAGAGGTTGAAAACTGCAAGGCTTTAAAATTTGGATTCCAGCGCTTGAGTTGTTGCGCAATTTCTGGAATGTGCTGATGACTATTGATTTTATACATGGACATATTATCCGCTACATTCACGAAATGACTAGAGACGCTAAGCGATTTACCTGCACCCGATAGACCTGATTTGGCGTCCACAATGATGGAATCAAGTTCAATCAGCTGATTTTTTACCAAGGGATAGAGCGCTAATAAAGTCGCGGTAGCATAACAGCCCGGATTGGCAATATAATTTGCTTTGGCTTGCCCGATATCGGCAAGATGATATTCCGCTTTTAATAAATATTCAATATCAGCAGATGTATTTTTATACCATTTTTTGTATATTTCAGGATTTTCTAAGCGGAAATCTCCTGATAAGTCAATGACTGGAAAATCCTGCTCGATAAAATCTAAAGCTAGCTTTTTGCTTACTCCCGACGATGTCGCAAAGAATACAGCATCACACTTTTCCATGATTTCTTGGGCATCAAACTCGATAATGGTGAGTTCTGTCAGGCTTTCAAATTGCGGAAAGACTTCTGACAATTTTTCTCCAAGATGACTTGTCGCACAAATTTTTGTAATTTCAACTGCGGGATGGCTTTGAAGTAAACGAAAAAGTTCTAATCCACTATAACCTGTAATTCCAACAATCGCTATTTTTTTCATAATTACACTCACTTTTTGTATTTTTATACACTATACTACTTTGAGTTTTGTTTGTCAAGAATTTTTGTATTTTTATACCGTTTTTTGATATAAAATAAAAGAGAGAAATTAAATCCCTCTCTTAAATCTTGCTTTTATCATGTTTTATATTTTATTCCCTCTGAAATCATTTGTATTTTCATGCATTTTTCAAAAAATAAAAAGCAGCAAAAGCTACTTTATATCTCTAACGGGTCAAATCGACGCGCTTGCCCAACTTGTCCATGATGAAGGCACCCACCAATAAGCTGGCAAATTCGCCCAAGGCCAATGTCAACCAAGTCCACCAGAAGGGTAAACCAGAAATGACTTTCAACTCCAAAGCAATCGTGAACATACTTGCCGAAAAGAAAAGGGCAAAGTAGAAAAAGGCTTTGTTCAATTGACCATTGAAAAAATATTGTTTTTTAAAGCGGTCAAATAAAAATACTCCGAGGCTAAGGAAAATCAAGGTGGACAGACCACCGACAATGACGTCAACCCAAGTAAAGCTCAAAAAGTTTGAAATCATACAGCCAATTGTCACTGCGACAATATATTTTTTGTTAAAAAAAGCAGTAAAATTGAGCATTTCTGACACTCGAAATTGGACAGGGCCATAGCTCATGGCGTTCAAACCAGGTGCTACGGTCAAAACGACATAAAGTGCCGCAACAATAGCGATTGTGACCAAGTCATAAGTTTTTGATTTTTTCAAAAGTTTCTCCTTTAGTGGTGAAAAACCACTTGTAATATGCTTGAGCAAAGGGTAGAAGGCTCAAGGGTTGACTCGCGATTGAGCAACATTTTTATTTTAGCAAATTTTTTGACAAATTAAAAGCACCGACTCACAGATCAGTACTTTTAATGCAGAGAATTTGCTGACGAAAACTTCTTAATGAATTTTGCACCAGAGATTTTGCTGACGAAAACTCCTTAATGAATTTTACACCAGAGAATTTGCTGACGAACACTTCTTAATGAATTTTGCATCAGAGAATTTGCTGACGAAAGTCTTATTTGATTGTCCAACCGCCATCAATTGGGACAACAGCTCCTGACATATAGTTGGCTTGCGGACTGGCTAGAAAAAGGGTTAATTCCGCCACTTCGCTGGCACTTGCCCAGCGTTTTGCAGGTGTTTCTTGAGCAACCCATTTTGCCATCTGACCATCATTTTCAGTGAAATCTGCCGCATTCATCGGCGTGTCAATGGCGCCTGGCGCAATCGCTAGAACTTGAATGCCATGTTGCGCTTCATCTAAAGCTAATTGTTTCGTTAGACCAACGATAGCGTGTTTACTGGCCGTATAAGCCACGCCGCCACCACCAGCGACTAAGCCAGCGACCGATGCCATATTGATAATCACACCCGCATTTTGTGCCTTCATTTTTGGCAAAAAAGCCGAAATCATCAAATACATGGAGTTCAGATTAGTCGCAAGGATACGTTGCCAGAGCAAAAAATCAGTCTCTTCTAAGGTTTTATAGGCGTCCAAAACCCCCGCCGTATTGCATAAAATATCAATTTCACCAAGTTCGCCTGCCAACTTTTTAACCGCCGCTTCATCTGCTACATCGCAAATTTTGCTAGCAAATCCCTGCTGTGAATTCACCTCAGGGTCTGTTACCTCTTGAATGTCCACAGCGACAACTTGCGCCCCTTCACTTAAGAAAGCCTTGACTTGCGCAAGGCCGATGCCGCTTGCAGCGCCAGTGATTAGCACTTTTTTTCCAGAAAAATTCATTCAAGCGCCCCTAGTCCACCAAAGCCCAGTCATTCGCCAAAACATCACAAGGCGTTGGCGCCCACATTGAGAATCCCTCGCCCTCACCAGAAACGTTGATGAGAAAATAGGGCGTCACCTCTAATTTTTCGCCTGATTCTAAAACAATCGAATCATAAAGCTTCACATAATTTTCCGCACCCGACCAACCTTGCGTACGGACTACTTTTTTCCCAGCTTTCAATAAAGCCAATGCTTCTTCAAAAATCATTTGTTCCCTCCAAATTTTAAAACATATTGAGTTCATTATAACAAACTACGCAGAATTTTGCGGAAGATAAAATTTCAAATTTCTTTCTTGATTTGTTCCCTTTGAAATTTTGTGTTATAATAATTTCAACAAAGTAGGACACGCAAAAAAACGGTCTGCGCTAACAGACCGCGTGTTCAAGCTTGGTTATGGGTGAACTAATCGCTAATTGCGATTAGTTTTTTTAATTTCAAGCCAGAGTCTGACTAGGTTAATTGCGAAGTCTAAAACTTCGATAATCATACCAAGTACCACCAGCATAAAATCCTCTCCATAACCAAGGAAATACCTTGACTTCATAGGCACCTCCTTCATCTAGAATTTGTCAGGGCGCATGAAACCAAGTGAACACTAAGAGGTTCCCCTCCTGATATACTATACGTAAAAAAACGTGAAAAATCACAAATTTTCACGTTTTTTATATTTGTTCTCATTTTTTATCTTTTGACAGTTGTTATCCAATCAATGAACCCGCAGGCACATCAGCATCCACTGTCAACACGCGCAATTGATCACCAAATTCAGCTGACAAAATCATTCCTTGTGAAACGTATTTTTTCATCATTTTACGTGGTTTCAAATTGGCAACAATTTGCAATTTCTTACCTACTAACTCTTGTTCATTTGGATAGAACTGACCAATTCCTGACAAGATTTGACGTGGTTCAGAATCACCTGCATCCAATTTAAATTTCAATAATTTATCAGAACCTTCGACACGTTCAACTTCAAGCACTTCGGCAACTTTAAGTTCAATTTTTTCAAAATCATCAAACTTAATTTGTGGCAAAGTCAAGTTCAACTCAACGTCTTCAGGCACCCACTCTTTTTCTGGCAAGACACCGCCAGCCATTTGTAATTGGATATAAGCCACCTCTTCTTCCACATCAAGACGCGGGAAGATTGGTTCACCTTTTGCGACAACTGGGTTTGTAAATGAATAGCCAAAAGCAAGATTTTCAAGTGAAAATGATACTTCATCCATTCCCAATTGCTCGAAGATTTTACCTGAAGTTGCACGCATAAATGGTTGTAAAAGTGCGCCTGCAATCCGTAAATTTTCAGCCAAATGATACAAAACATTATTCAATTTTGCTTTGTCGTCTTCTGATTTCGCAAGAACCCAAGGTGCTGTTTCATCAATATATTTATTTGTTCTTGAAATCAATGTCCAAACATCAGCCAAAGCCACGTTGAATTCAAATTTGTCCATTGCAGCATGGAAGTGAGTCATTGTTTGTGCAGTGACTTCTTCTAAACTTGCATCAAATTCAGTCGAAATTCCTGTGTTTTCAATCTTACCATCATTGTATTTGTTAATCATTGAAACAGTACGATTCAACAAATTCCCCAAATCATTGGCCAAATCAAAATTAATCCGTCCAACAAAGTCTTCTGGAGTGAAAATGCCATCTTGTCCAAACGAAATCGCACGCATCAAATAATAACGAACCGCATCAAGACCATAACGTTCAATCAACATCTCAGGATAAACAACATTTCCTTTTGATTTAGACATTTTTCCGTCTTTCATCAAGAGCCAGCCATGTCCGAACACTTGTTTTGGTGGTTCAATCCCTAGAGCTTTACAGAAAATTGGCCAATAAATCGTGTGGAAACGAACGATTTCTTTTCCGACCATGTTGACACCAGGCCAGAATTTTTTGTATAGTGAGTCATCGTCACCATAAAAACCAAGGGCTGTTACGTAGTTAAAGAGCGCATCCAACCACACATAAATCACGTGTTTAGGATTTGATTTTACTGGGATTCCCCATGTAAATGTTGTCCGAGAAACGGCTAAATCTTCCAAACCTGGTTTGATAAAATTATTAACCATTTCATTTTTGCGCATTTCTGGTTCAATGAATGTTGGATTAGCTTCATAAAACTCAAGGAGCCAGTCTGCGTATTTACCCATGCGGAAGAAATAAGATTCTTCTTCGACCCACTCCACTTCATGTCCAGATGGTGCAACCCCACCCGTCACATTACCTGCTTCATCTTTAAAAACTTCTTCAAGTTGAGTTTCAGTGAAAAATTCTTCATCTGAAACAGAGTACCAACCTGCATATTTGCCTAAGTAAATGTCATCTTGCTCAAGTAATTTTTCAAAGATTTTTTGAACGGCTTCTTCATGATAAGTATCTGTTGTACGGATAAATTTATCATAAGAAATGTCCAATTTTTTCCATAATTCTTGAACATCAGCCGCCATTGGGTCTAAGTATTCTTTAGGCGTCATTCCCAATTCTTCAGCTTTACGTTGAATTTTCATGCCGTGTTCATCAAGCCCTGTTAAATAAAAAGTATCAAAGCCCATCAAACGTTTGTAACGCGCAAGCACGTCACAAGCGATGGTCGTATAAGAACTCCCAAGGTGTAATTTCCCTGATGGATAATAAATCGGGGTTGTAATGTAAAAAGTTTTGTTTTCTGTCATATTTTTCCTCTTTCCGAGCAAATGAGGCTCGATATTTGAGAAGATTCTCATTAAATATTATATCAAAAAACCTCTAAAATCGCTTTGTCCGACTAAGTTTGGTATAATTAAGCATAGAAAAAGTGAGCTTTTTGCTGGGTTGTCTTTTGAAAATCCCTACTCACTTAAAATTAAAAAGGAAGAATAATGAATTACAAATTTATTTCATGGAATATTGATTCACTAAATGCAGCCTTGACTGGAGTTTCTGAACGGGCGGCTCTTTCGATGGCTGTCGTGGAAAATCTTGCCGCTGAAAATGCCGATATTATCGCCATACAAGAAACAAAGCTCTCTGATGATGCCAAAAAAGTAGGAAAACTTTACGAGATTTTGAACCAACATTTTCCGGAGTACACGATTGTCCATCGGATTAGTACTCCTCCTGCCCGAAAAGGTTATTCAGGAACGATGATGCTTTACAAAAAGAGCCTACCTGAGCCTATCGTGACCTTTCCGGAGATCGACGCCCCTGTGACAATGGATGCTGAGGGTCGAATCATCACGCTTGAGTTTCCTGAGTTTTTTGTAACGACCGTCTACACACCAAATAGCCAAGAAGGGTTGACTCGTCTTGACCTGCGTGGGGAATGGGATGATCGTTATCGTGCCTATCTTTGTCAGCTTGATCGCGAAAAACCTGTTTTTGCCTGTGGGGACTTCAATGCTGCCCATACGGAAATTGACCTCGCCAATCCGAGAGGAAATCAAAATACTGCTGGGTTCACGGATCAAGAGCGTGAAAAATTTGGCGCCTTGCTGGCAGCTGGTTTTACGGATAGTTTTCGTCAACTTCATCCCGAAGCTAAGGCTTATTTTGCGGAAGGAAAATCAAGCTACACTTGGTTTGCCCAACGGGCCAAAACGTCAAAAATCAATAATTCAGGTTGGAGGATTGATTATTGGCTCGTATCCAATCGCGTGGCGGAGCGTGTTTTGGTTTCTGAACCACTTGATTCTGGCGCTCGCTTGGATCATGTGCCGATTTTACTTGAATTTGAACTTTAAAAGAGCCGAAAGGTTCTTTTTTCTTGCCATTTCTTGGACTGAGCGATATAATGATTAAAATTATTGATGGAGGACTTGATGATGAGTGATAAAAACCTGCTTTTGGCTGAACATGAGACTTTGGAGACCACGCGCTTATTTTTACGAAAACTGGAGCTTTCAGATTTTTAAGCGTAAAAAAATGAGTGCATTCCACTCATTTTTTGATTTGTTCATAGGCTTCTGCTTTAAAGCCAATTTGCTCTACTTTCCCATTTTTTACAAGCAAGGGCCGTTTAACTAGCATTCCGTTGGCGGAAAGGAGGTCAGCTTTTTCTTGGTCGGTCAGGGTCGCCATTTGATCTTTGAGATTCAAATCACGATAGACTAAGCCACTTGTGTTAAAAAATTTGTTGACAGGAAAATCTGCTTGGGCAAACCATTCTTGAAATTGTTCGCTTGTTGGAGGCGTGCTTTTCAAGTCGATGGCGCGGTAGCTGATGCCTTGATTTTCTAAGGTTGCTTTGGCTTTTTTGCAAGTTGAACAGTTGGGATACCAATAGAAATCGACAACCATATTATATTTCCTCTTTCTTCCTAATGCTTCTCACTACGTGGATTTGGGAAGCTTTATTATTTTACAATTTTAGAAGTATTTTCTTTATTTTCCTAAATATTTCTTGTTATATTGTGTATTTTCTGTGTATTTAAATAGGCAATCTTTTTGAAGCTTTAAGACTGATTTCACCTAAAATCTTTGTTGCTTATTCCAGCGTTTGAGAAGTTATTTTTATATAATCTGCATAGACAGTGCGCGTCTAATTTCTTAGTAATAGCTTCAATAATTACTCCATTTTTGTACATCATTGTTGTATGGCTTGTTCTAAATTCGTGAGTAACAAACGAACGTTTTAATTTATGAGATGGAACTTTCGTAAATTTTTTTAGAAATTTATCTAGGTTGCTCCCCTCATCACTTTTTTCGCAAAAATATATTTCTTGTCTTATCTATTTTTGATTATTTCAATTTACCTAGAAGATATGTGCATACCCACATATGGAGATTCAAGTTTTGATTTCTTGCTCCTTGCTTGGTAGATTGAAACACTATGAACATTATCCCCAAATTCTATTTTATACCAATTTTTCAAAATTTGAAATCGTAATTCCCATAATTTCCAAAATATCATTGAAACTTATCGTTTGAAATTTGTCCTCATAGCATTCAAACAATTTTTTAATTTCAGAGTAAAATGTCGAAAATTGCGCTTTGTCCAAAACAGCTTTCATCATTACAATCGAAAGGAATAACTTTTTGTTATCAACTTCTGCTAACCGAAAATGATTTACAATATTTGCTGAACGGATATTTTTCAAATTTGAATTATAAACACGTTCTTCATGGGCACATTTATTTCGCACAATATTTGTCATTTTGATAATAGCACTTAGGTCACTACTTGAAATTTGCAGGCTTTCTCCATATTGTACCTTGTATTTTTCACTATAAAATTTTGCAATTCTATTTTTGAGTGACTCCGTCAAAATTCCAAAAAGATAAGACACATTTCCAATCGTCAAATAATTCATCAAGACCCACAGCGGTACCTCACCGTGAACCTCCACATAGTGCTTAATTGAAGGCTCTTTATCAACACGGTCCGAAATGATTTTAGTCAACATTGAAATCTGCTTCATCACACTTTTGGGATCATCAATGTAATTACTCAACTCCAAATAAGCATTTGAGAACTCATAAGAAATTTGTGTTTTGATTGAGTTTTCAAAAATAAGCAAATTCTTTAACAAAATTGAGCGCAACTCTCTGTCAAACAAATACAGATTTCTCAATTCCTTAAAATCTGTCCCAGCCTTAGAAGTTTCTGGTTCAATCGGACGACCATTCGCATCTTTTTCCAGAAACAAATCCTTATAGCCGTTAATGACATTATAATAGTTTTCTTGCTCCAAAAATCGCTTGGCTTTTTCGTCATCAGCCACAATCAAACCGCGGTCTCTCAAAATACGCAACTGCTCATCAAAACTCTTAAATTCCTTCATTTTTCTCCTTCCTGAATACAAAAAAGTCGGGGCACCGTATGCTTCCCGACCTAATCTTATTAACGTTATTATACTAATTTAGCGCGGTAATGTCAATAGAAATCACTTTCATAGGGATTTCAAAGCTGTCTATTCCTTCATTCTCAATTTTTGAAAATAAAATTTGTTACAAATGAACTCAAAATTGCCCCAATTAATGTGACTAACAACCAGAATATAAATCTACCCAGAAGTTTTTCGTTAAAGAAATACTGAATTCCATCACTCCACAGCGTTTTCTTAGCTATAAATCTATCTTCAACTTTGAGTTTCCTACTCATAGTCAATTTTAATACATCATAAATAAAGTTTACTTTAGCAGTCGATGATTCTGAAATTTCAAACCATCTCTCTTGTAAATATAAATCAGCTTCTTCTTTGCCTTTAAGGAAATTATGAATGTCGAAAGAATTAAAATCATATAGCTTATACATTTTAGGATCTGAAATGTAACTCTCAGAATAGTAATTTCCTAATAAATCATCTAAATCAATTTTCTTCAAATATCCAAGAATATTTTTACTCTGATTAGTTAATACTCGATACCTATTTTCAAGGCCCTCAAATCCAAACTTTTCCGAATTCATATTCCAGTGGATAAACACCAATGACTTATTATTTTCAATAAACTGAAAGAAGTTGTCAAAAAGTTCTTTTTCAGCTTGATCAAGAGTTACGCCTTCTTTTAAGTATTTACTGATTGAGAACTGAATTTTTTCTCTATTCTCAAACTTCATTATACTGATACTAGAAACTTTAGGAAATTCTTCCTTTTTTACATCTGAACAAGAATAGTGAATCAAAAGGTAATTTTGAGGATTTCTGGATATTTTGTTTAATTCTTCTTTGGCTTGCTTATATTCAAAGTATCTGCTCATTCCATTTTCTTCACTTTCTCCTTAATAAAGTCAATCTCACTTTTATCTAAATTATACTTCATAAAGAGCTGCACGTCAATTTCTTCAATGCTTTTTGTCCAATCAATATCAGACTGCTCCGTAAAATTCTGCAAGGGAACTTTTTGCCATTTATCTCGTGGATTATCCTGCGTAATTTTCAGCACACCAAGCATTGCACGCGTAAACTTAGACTTGACATACTTCAACGCTGATTCAGCTTCAAATTTTGAATTGAAAGCTCCAATTCCGATGAACGTCTCAGTGTACCCTATAAGGGGCTCCCCTATAAGGGGAGTCGAAAGCACCTCTCCGATTGCACCCGAACCATTTGCTTTGGGCAAAATAACTTTGTATTTTTCAAAGTTGTCAGGTTGACTCAAATATCTTCTGTCAATCCAATAATATACTCGCTGATTATCAAGTAAACCAATGATTTGTACATATTCTTTCTCGTCAGTCGGCTTTTCCTTAAAGAAAATTACATCAGTCAAAATTTTCAGAGCACCAGAGCCCACGTCTGTCTTATGCCCCTTAGATTGAATTGCTTCAATTTCTGGGTGTTCTTCTAAAGCGATATTTGTCAGGCGATAAACACCACGCCCAGTAATCAGAGTCGACAAACTCTCTGTCATGACCGCTTCAACCTTATGCAAAACCGAGTTCAACTCCTCAAAATTGGTAAAAGTCCCAATCTCGCCAAAATCCTTGTTGGCATCACGATAGGTTACAGCCACACCACCTTTAATATCGGTGTTCGGGAAAACTTTTGAGCTGTCCTGCTCATAGTACACGACTTTCAAATGCTTATCATGCAACATCTTCTCATTCCAAGCTTTACCCGTCGCACCAGCGTTAAACAGAAATCGCCCAGGCGTAATCAGCACAACCTTATCTGCCACCTCGTAAGCCGTGTCCATAAACTTATGATAAATCGGTGGCGCTTGCGTGCTATCGCCCACGCGTTCCTCCTGATATGGCGGATTCCCAATCACAACATCAAATTTCACGTTCTTAAATGTCTCCTCTACTTTTTCTTTCCCTTTGGCGGGACTTTCCTTGATGGTATCCACAAAGCCGTCGATATAAGCCACATTAGTTTCAAAATTCCGATAGCCCGCCAGCGTGCGCTCTGTAATAGTCTTCGCCATCGGTGTTTTGGCGATAGCAAAGATATTTTCCTTCAAGATTTTCTTGTAAACTTCGTCCGCCTCAAACTTACTATCATCGTTGTCTTCCAACTTTTTGAAATACAAACTCATAGCAGCATGTAGGGGATAAAGCCCTGTTTTGGTATTGATTTCTAAGATTTTCGTATCATCAGTATAGACTTTATCCGTACCAACTCTTTTCACCCAGTGCAGATTGCTGACAGCCCCATCAGTCGTACTGACAAAGTCATCATCATAAAAATTCAGTCCACCAATGGTCTTACTCAGCTGCAGATTAACCACACGCCACGGCGTTAGCACCGTTTCTTTATCTGGATTTTTGAAAGTCCCAAATAATTCCGCAATCCGCTCTGCTCGCTCGATAAAATCCAGTTGGTCATAAGATTTCGCCCGTTGACGGATAATCCGTCCCGCCTCGATAAAGACTTCCGCATCATAATAACGTGCAATTTCACGGAACATTGCTTTGGTGAAACCTTTTGGCATGAACTCTTTCCAAGATTCATCATCAACTTGACTAACAAAATCTTTAATCGTAATGTCTTTTGACAAGTCCAGCTTCATGCCATAAATCATCATGGGAATCCGAATTGACACCCCACGTAAAATCGAAATCATGGTTTTGCGCTGTTTCTTAGCTTCATTGATTTTTGCAATGGCTTCTTTTTCTTCTGGCGTTCTTTCCCGAGCTGTCTTTTTCTTAGCTTTCTCGCCCTTTTCGTACTCTTCGTTACTTAAACCATTTTCAGAAACAATAATTTTCGGTGGTTTTTTCTGCCCTTTTGTTTTCCCGACAATCTCAGATAAGTCTTTAAATATTTTGGCATCACCTTCTGTCAAAGTAAGTAAATTGTCATTGTACAAACTATCATCTTCAAAACCAGAACGAACCGCTTTTTCTGCATAAACCTTTTTAAGCTGTGTTAACATCTTATCGACATTAAAAGGCTTCATTCCCTGATCTGTTTTCCCCAGAATGGGCATAAAGTTCAAAAGTCTTGTCATTGCTAACTTTTGCTCTTGCGTATTTTTCTTCCCCACCCCAGAGTTAATCTGAGCAGATTCCGCCATAACAGAAAGCGCACGGTCTGGCGCAAAGTCAAAAATATAACAGTTGGTTTTCATACCCAGCTTTTTGTGAGAAAATGGTGTTTGCGCCCGAAAAGCCGCTTGCAGATAATTCATGGCAGAGTTCGTATTGGATAAAAATAAAACAGCTGTCCATTCTGGAATATTCACACCAGTCGTTAACTTTCTAACCGTCAGAGTAATCGTTTTTGTCGCACTTGGGTCTTTACCAATGACGGTACGTACCTTATCCAAATCGCCTTGACTAGCTACACCATTATTATCGCCTTCTCTGACCACACTGACAATTTCATACTCTTGTCCAAAGACACGGTGTTTTTTGAGCAACTTTTCAAAAGCATTAGCCTCTTTTACGCCTGGCAGCAGCCACAGAGTATGCCGCAGTTCATTTCGATACTGCTCTGTTGAAAATGGATAATTACTTCCACCATCTTGATTGGTAATATTATCTAAAAAAGCATTCACATCTGCTTGATAGGCGAGCTCACCATTATCATCAACACGGAAAAACTCACGAAAATTAAAAGCTTTAGACTCGTCCGCAAACCTTTCCTTGTTGCGCATCTCAAAAGTGTACATAGAAACTTTTGGTAAACCTTCGTAAGGATTTGGCTTTTCTGGATTTTCCAGTGACCACTTGAGCTTTGCGGTCTGCTCCATGGTGTAATCCCAAGTATAAACTTGACTTTCGTCATACTGGTCTAATAGATTAAAAGGTGTCCCCGATAGTTCTAACATCTTAGTGTTATCTTTTTGAACAGCATTGATGACATTATCTGCAAGCTCTGTCTGCGTCCCTTCATGCGCTTCATCAATGATAATCAAATCCCAATCCACATCAGAAAATTCATTAAGATTAATTTCTCCACCACCATAACGCAAAAGCTGAATTGAAGCAAAGTAAACAAAAGGAGTTTTATCCCTTTTCAAGTTTTCAAGCTTTTCTCCCTTTTCTTTTGAGCCAAACCGATAACCAGCTTCTGCCATTTTCATTTTATGGAAATCTTCAAACCATGAGTCTGAAACAACAGGTCGGTGTGTCATGATAAGAACTTTTTGATAGCCTTCGTCTTTAATCAGCTGCAAAGAAGTCAAAGTTTTCCCGAAACGCATTTTAGCATTCCAGAGCATTTTATCTTTAGTTTTGAATGCTTTTTTAGTCTGCTCAACGGCTGCATTTTGCTCTGGACGAAGGGTAATTTCATAAGTTGCCGTTTCTTCTGCGACCATTTGTAAAGCTGAACGTCCATCTTTTACAGCTTTAATGGCATCTTTAGCTGTTTCTAAATCAGTCTGAAACCACTCTGCGCCCTCAAGAAATTCAGCTTGTTTAATCCCTGAGCGCTTAAGAACTTCATGAACATCATGGTCATGAAACCAAGACTTAGTTGATTTTTTCCAAGCTAGCTCCACCCACTCTAAAACGTACTTTAGACCAGATGTTGTCATGTATTGTTTGATACGTTTAGGCGCAACAGTCCTTAAAAACTCGCTATTTGGTGTCCAATCTGCTTCAATATCATCTTCAGAAACAGTTGCTTCTCCCACTTTTTGCGTTCCTTCATAAGCAGGAAACATTCCATTTTCATTATTGACAGTTTGAATATAAATCAATTTTCGCTCTGCTGCTTGGTAAAGTTTCTCAGCTTCTGGTTCTAAAAAATCCATGTAGGCAGTCTTAATATCAGTATCAAGATATTTTTTAACCACCCAAACCAATAATACAAAAACTTGATGAAGAGCTTTTCGAGCATTTTCTTGTGTTGCTTCTGCGGGATTGATTTCATGAGCGGCAAGATTTCCCAATTTTTTAATATCGTAAAAAGCCTGAATAATATATTGTTCGGAAATTCTTAATTTTGCTTCATTAAGTTTTTCATTAAAGGATGTGCGCTCTGAGAGAATAGTCCCCTCTTTTTCTAAAATAAGAGAAACAGTATTTTCAGCTATTTTACGAACTTTAGTTAAGGTACCTTCGTAGTCCTTGTGTATATAATTTTCTTCGGCGAGATTTGCCGTTTCAAAAAGAACAGCAGTATCTGCTTCAACCATCAGAAACTCAAAGTTTTTTGACATTTATTTTTCCTCCAACTGATAAGCTTTTTGAATATCAATAATGACTGGTTTCGAATTTTCTTTTACCGTAATATCATCAATACCGTCACCATCTAAGTCAAAAAGACTGAGCTGTCCTTCTGGAATTCCTCGTTCAATATTGACTTGCCCTCCGAATAAACTGACAAAAGTAAACTCTGACCACTCTACTTTGCTAGATTTTCCTTTTACCCGCTTCCACTCACTGAAAACCAGGGGTTCGTCAGTGTCGGGATGCTTTTTGGTCAAAGCATTTCCTCGGATAATATTTTTTCGGATAATAAATTTAGCAGATTTGTATGATCCCGTCTTCACACTTAAACGCTCGTCGAAAACCTTCTCATACCATTCCATGTAATTACTAAGCATCTTAAATCTGGCAAGCTCAAGATTGTCTTCTAAAAATTCAATGCCATAAATTGAAGAGAGTGCAAATAAAGATTTAGTTTTCCAATTTGATTTATCAAATTGCTGTGTAACTGCTTCAAGTTTTCGCTCTAGTAACGCTACCAAAAAATTCCCATCGCCAGCTGAAGGTTCTAAAAAGGTTGCATAAATATTTTCACAATCTTCCCTTATGCCCTCTGTATCAAGCATTTTCTGTACCATCCAAGAAGGTGTGAATACTTCGCCGTGTTTTTGGACACGTTCTTTAGATTTAATCAATTTCTCAGAAAACATGGCTACCTCCGAATGCAAAAAATCCGTTTGAACAATTTGTTCTAAACGGTTTGTTGCTTATTAGTGTTCCTTTACCTGTACAGGTAAAGGAAGGGGTTAACCCCTTCGATTTCATAATATTCGATTTTATCATAACTCTATTATACCACTTGTAAACACTATCTAAAACTTAAAAATCAGCTATTCTGACTGATTTTTAGATTTGGTTCAAGCTCCTATTTTGCTGATTTTTTGTATTTAGTTGTATGTTTAAAAGTATTAGTAATTTCAGCTTCCTCAAACAGCTACTACTATCATATTTTAAAACAAGAAAGCCCTCAGAGTGTTCGTCTGAGGACTTTTCTAGGAGTGAAGCACCTGATTATTTGTTTTTGTGCTTCGTGGAATCCATTTTTTCATTGAATTTCTCACTGACATCTTCTGCAAGGTCTGCAGCTTTGTCTTTGAGATTTTCCAAACCTTCTTTGGCTTTGCCTACGAGTCCTTCGGCTTTGCCTTTCGCTTCTAGCTTTTCATCGCCTGTGATTTTTCCTGCGGTTTCTTTGATTTTTCCGCTGGTTTTGTCTTTGGTAGCATCAAGTTTATTGTTTAAAGTCATTTTAGACCTCCTTCATCTTTGAAAAGTTATCTAAATCATGTTAGGCATTTTTTGAACGTCCAAAAATTGCCGAGACGATTAACACCAGAATGACTGCTCCGATGATTGATGGCACAATGGCCATTCCGGCTAAGTGAGGCCCCCAATGTCCAAGGAGTGCTTCACCAAGTGCGGAACCAACTAGCCCAGCCAAGATGTTACTAATAATTCCCATTTTTGCGCCGCGACTTGTAATTGCGCCTGCAATGAGACCAATCACACCTCCGACAATCAATGACCAAATAAAGTGCATTATGTTTCCTCCTTTTATTCTACCTGTTGATTTTTATTTTAACACTCGTATGCCAAAAAGTACAGAAAGTTGCTTGGTAATTTTTTATCAAAAAAACTTAGCTTCGTGCTAAGTTTTAAAAAGTATAGAGTTCAGTTGAGAGGTAACGTTCGCCATTATCGGGACAAAGAGCGAGGACTTTTTTTCCAGCGCCCAGCTTTTCGGCAAGCTCATAGGCTGCCCAAATGGCTGCTCCTGAGGAAATGCCGACTAAAAATCCTTGATTTTCTCCAATATGACAGGCGGTATTGAGCGCATCGTCACTCGTCACATCAATCACGCCATCATAAGATTTTGTGTCTAGATTTTCGGACATAAAGGGAACGCCGATGCCTTGGATGCGGTGATGTCCGCTTGCGCCACCAGATAAAATCGGTGATTCTGCAGGTTCAACGACGTAAGTCTTAATCGCTGGACTGTGTTTTTTTAAATAATGAGACACGCCCGAAATAGTGCCACCTGTCCCGGCACCAGCAACAAAGGCATCTAGCTGGTCTCCAAAAGCTTCAATGATCTCTGGTCCTGTGGTGAGTTCGTGCGTTCTGACATTGGCTGGATTTTCAAATTGCATGGGCATAAACCAGCCTTTTTCTGTCACAAATTTTTGTCCTAATTCAATCGCTGCCTTGATACCCTCAGCGGCTGGGGTCAAGATGAGCTTGGCACCGTATGCTTTGATGAGCTGCTGGCGTTCTTTGGAATAATTGTCTGGCATGATAATGACCACTTTGTAGCCAAGTGCCGCGCCGGCCATTGCTAGACCAATGCCTGTATTACCAGAAGTCGGCTCGACGATGGTCCCGCCTGCTTTGAGCTGCCCATCTTTTTCTGCTTGACGAATCATCTGGAGCGCAATCCGATCTTTAACCGAACCTCCCGGATTAAAATTTTCTAATTTGACGTAAATTTCAGCGCTTGTTGGGGGCGTATTTTTTAGTTTGACAATTGGACTATCGCCAATCAACTCGGTGATATTTTCTACAATTTTTACCATTTGCGATCCTTTTTTACTGACGAAATGAGAGATTTTACTGACGTAACTCAAAATGTGGCCGTCTAACCAGAGAATTTGCTGACGCAAATTATTTTGCTTTTTCGAGCGCTTGCGTCAGGTCTGATAGCAGGTCGCTGATGTCTTCGATGCCAACTGACAGACGAATCAAACCGTCTTTGATTCCAATTTGTTCACGGATGTTTTTAGGAATTGAGGCGTGCGTCATGACTGCCGGAACTTCAACCAGACTTTCTACTCCACCGAGCGATTCAGCCAAAGTGAAATACTGCAAGCTTTCTACAAATGTTTTGACGGCTTGCTCATTTTTCAGTTCAAATGACAACATTCCCCCAAAGGCAGCCATCTGCTTTTGAGCAATCTCGTGTCCTGTTTGACTGGCTAGTCCTGGGTAGTAAACTTTGGCAACCTCGTGTGAATTTTCCAGAAATTCGGCAATTTTGCTGGCATTTTTTGAATGAGCTTCCATGCGCAAAGCGAGCGTTTTAATGCCTCGTTGAACCAACCAGCTGTCTTGAGGGCCAAGCACACCCCCGATTGCATTTTGCAAAAAGCCAATTTGTTCGGCTAAATCTTGGGAATTTGTCGTGACCAAACCTGCAACAACATCGGAATGTCCCCCTAAATATTTGGTTGCCGAATGTAAGACCACATCTGCTCCTAATGTCAAAGGACGTTGCAAATAAGGCGTCGCAAAGGTATTATCAACCAAAGTGAGCGCGCCGTGCGCCTTGGCAATTTTAGAAATTTCTTGAATATCCAAAACTTTGAGCAAAGGGTTCGATGGTGTTTCAAAATAAACAGCTTTTGTTTCTTTTTTGAAGGCATTTTTCAGCACGTCCAAATCACTCAAATCCACTAAGTCATAAGTAATTCCAGCACGACTCAACACTTTGTCCACAAGACGGAAAGTTCCACCATAGACATCATCGGCCAAAATGACATGATCCCCCGCAGCAAACAAAGATAGGACGGCGTGAATGCCTGCCAAGCCTGAGCCAAAAGCAAAGCCTTGCACCCCGGCTTCCAGATCCGCAATTAAACGCTCAAGCGCATGACGCGTTGGATTTCCCGACCGTGAATATTCGTAGGTTTTAGGCTGTCCAAGCGCATTTTGCTGATAAGTTGAGGTTTGATAAATTGGGACTGAAACAGCACCAGTCGTTGGGTCAGTAGAGATACCACCGTGAATTACTTTTGTTTTTAAATTTTCCATTCGCTTTACTTTCTATGTTTATTGTCTATC
Source organism: Lactococcus sp. S-13 (assembly GCF_004210295.1). Classification (NCBI taxonomy): domain Bacteria; kingdom Bacillati; phylum Bacillota; class Bacilli; order Lactobacillales; family Streptococcaceae; genus Lactococcus; species Lactococcus kimchii. The sequence continues at coordinate 662,819 of NZ_SDAK01000001.1, forward strand.
TATAAAATAACATGAAAGTCAAAAAGCCGCCATAAGAAAATCCTATAGCAGACTTAATATTTTTTATAGCAAAAAAAACGCTTTTCAGCGTTTTAATATTTTCTAAAGCGGAGATAACGTTGCTCAATCAGCTCATCTGGGCTTAAAGCTTCCAATTCTGTAAGTGTTTGCGTCAATTGGTGCTTGAGGTTAGCAATCAAGTTGTCCTCAGAAATTATTCCGTCAACAACGCCCATTTCTAAAAGATGAGGGCCTGTGATTTTCATCAATTCGGCCGCTTCGTCACGTCGTGAACCGTCTTTCCAGAGGATTGTGGCAAAACCTTCTGGTGAAAGTACTGAATAAACCGCATTTTCCAAAATGAAAACTTTGTTGGCCACGGCAAGCGCAAGCGCTCCACCTGATCCGCCTTCACCAGTAATCACGGCAATGATTGGCACTTTGAAGTCCGACATTTCCAAAAGATTGCGTGCAATGGCTTCTCCTTGACCACGTTCTTCAGCTTCAATTCCTGGATAGGCACCTGCTGTATTGACCAAAGTGATGATTGGACGACCAAATTTTTCGGCATTTTTCATCAAACGCAAGGCTTTACGGTAACCGTTTGGTGTTGGTTGACCAAAGTTAGTTGCCAAATTCTCGGCAAGATTGCGTCCTTTTTGGATTCCAATCACAGTGACTGGACGACCATTAAATTTGGCAATTCCCCCTACGATGGCTTCATCATCAGTAAATTGACGGTCACCATGTAATTCAAAGAAATCAGTGAAAATTTGTTCAATCAAATCGCGAGCTGAAATACGATCTGCAGCCCGTGCTTTATTGATAATATCTGCTATTTCAGCCATGTTCCACCTCCGAATGAAGTTCTAAGAGCAAGCTCAATTTTTCACGCAATTCTGTTCGTTTCACAATCGCATCAACGAAACCGTGTTGCAGCAAGAATTCAGCTTTTTGGAAATCATCAGGCAATGTTTGCCGAACCGTTTGCTCGATGACACGACGTCCCGCAAAACCAATTAAAGACTGTGGTTCTGCCAAAATAATATCGCCCAACATGGCAAATGATGCCGTTACTCCACCTGTCGTTGGATCGGTCAAAACAGTGATGTAAAGCAGTCCAGCATTAGAATGACGTTTGAGTGCTGCTGACGTTTTTGCCATTTGCATCAGTGACATGATGCCTTCTTGCATCCGCGCGCCACCTGAGGCTGTAAAGACAATAACTGGCAATTTTTCGGTCGTTGCATATTCAAAAAGACGAGTCAGCTTTTCGCCAACGACTGTCCCCATTGAAGCCATGATGAAAGTCGAGTCCATAATCGCGAGTGCTGTTTTTTGCCCTTTGATTGTGGCTGTCCCTGTCATGATCGCTTCATCAAGTCCTGTGCGCGCTTTAGTTGCCGCCAATTTTTCTGGATAAGCTGGAAAATTCAAAGGATTTTTGCTTTCAATTCCAGTGAACATTTCCACAAAAGAATCCTTGTCAGCAATCAATGCCAAACGTTCTTTGGCCGTAATTCGAAAGTTATACTCACAATTTGGGCAGACCTTATTTTCGCCCAAATCTTTCTGGTAAATCGTGTGTTTACAAGCAGGACATTTCGCAAAAAGTTCATCAGGAACCTCTGGATTTTCCGCCTGCTTTTCAATAAGGGAACGATTGGGATTGATTTTAATGTATTTTTTCTTTTGGAAAAGAGCCATTTTTGCATCCTTTTCTCATTTTTTATTAAATCTAGTTTTCGTCAGCATTTTTTCTTTACTGACGTAAAATTTTTCAATTTCGTCAGTAAATTCTCTCTACTGATGGAAAATACTTTAGTTTCGTCAGTAAATTCTCTCTACTGACGAAAGTTTTTGGCTTGAATTAGTCTTCTTTCAGATACTCTGGCAAGAAAACATTGCCCAAAAAGCTGGTATCGTAATCGCCAGCGACAACGTGTGGATCTGAAATCAACTCCAATTGGAAATCAACGTTAGTGATTACTCCTTCAACATCAAATTCCAAGAGCGCACGCTGCATTTTCATCAAGGCTTCAAAACGATTTTCGCCGTGAACGATGACTTTGGCAATCATGCTATCGTAGTAAGGCGGAATGCTGTAACCACTGTACATCGCACTGTCCACTCGCAAGCCAACACCACCGCTTGGCAAGAACAAATTAGTGATTGTCCCTGGTGACGGTGCGAAATTAAATTTTGGATTTTCAGCATTGATCCGGCATTCAATCGCGTGTCCACTGAAAGTTACTTCCTCTTGTTTAACAGAAAGTTCATTTCCATTCGCCACACGGATTTGTTCTTTAACAATATCAACGCCAGAAACAAATTCTGTAACCGGATGTTCTACTTGAACACGGGTATTCATTTCCATGAAATAAAATTTTCCAGAAGCTTCATCCAACAAAAATTCGATGGTACCAGCATTTTCGTAACCCACGTGAGCCGCTGCTTTTACTGCAGCTGACGTAATTTCTTCACGCAATGTGTGTCCAATCGCCACCGAAGGAGATTCTTCCAAAACTTTTTGATTATTTCGTTGCAATGAACAGTCCCGCTCACCCAAATGAATGACATTACCATGGCTATCCGCCAAGATTTGTACTTCAATATGACGTGCTGGGAAAATCATCCGTTCAATAAACATCGCGCCATTACCAAAAGCGGCTTGCGCTTCGGCTTGGGCTGCTTCAAAAGCAGGCACCAATTCTTCGACATTTGTCACTTTACGGATTCCTTTACCACCACCGCCGGCTGAGGCTTTGAGCATGATGGGATAGCCGATTTCTTCAGCAATTTTCACTGCTTCATCGGTCGTGTGTACTTCTCCCTCAGATCCTGGTGTAACAGGAACGCCCGCTTTAATCATTTCTGCGCGTGCATTGATTTTATCGCCCATCATATCCATAACTTTTGCTGATGGCCCGATAAATTTAATATTCATTTCTTCACAAAGGCGAGCAAATTTTGAGTTTTCTGAGAGAAAGCCAAAACCTGGGTGAATCGCTTGCGCCCCTGTTGCCACCGCTGCCGAGAGAATATTATTCATATTAAGATAAGATTCTGTCGCCCGCGCAGGCCCGATACAAATCGCTTCATCAGCCAAATGGACATGTAAAGCATCACGGTCAGCAGTTGAATAAACAGCAACTGTGCCGACTCCTAATTCACGTGCTGCACGAATAATCCGTACAGCAATTTCGCCACGATTGGCAATCAAGATTTTATTAAACATAAATTTTCTCCAAATAGGAAGCTTTCCTGAGTTCGCCGCTGGAGCGGTCAATTTGGTCAAAACCAAATTTTGATAATAAGTAAAATAAGTCCAAAATAGGTCAGAACGTTCAACAACGCTCGACCTAGAATAAATTTTTCTTTCCAACGAAAGCTTGTTTTTGCTCAATTTTTTTGAGCATTCAGCCCTCAAAAGTCGGAGAAATTGACTGCTAAGTCCCCCTCAGCCTTTGAAAGCAAAATACTAATTTCCTAAAGCAAAAGTTAACGTTCCTTTAGCTGCCAATTTGCCATCCACTGTTGCTTGCGCTTCAACAACGGCAATTGGGCCACGACGTTTGATAAATTTTGCGTGCAGTACTAATTGGTCGCCAGGTGTGACTTGTTTTTTATATTTCACATTGTCCATTCCAGCATAAAAGACCAATTTCCCTTTATTTTCAGGTTTTGACAATTCCAAAACACCCGCAGCTTGCGCCAGAGCTTCCATAATCAATACACCAGGCATCACAGGATATTTTGGAAAATGACCTTGGAAAAATTCTTCATTAATCGTCACATTTTTAATCGCTGTGATTTCGTCATCAGCAATATCAATCACACGATCGACTAACAAAAAAGGGTAACGGTGAGGCAAAGCCTCCATAATTTCAGTAACATTGATATTGACTTCAGTCATGTAAATCTCCTCTTAAAAACTCAAAATGAGTTTTCTTATTTAATCCGTACCAATTCTTGACCAAATTCAACAACTTCTTCAGGTGAAACCATAATTTCAGTAACTACACCATCTGCTGGAGCTGGAATTTCGTTCATCACTTTCATCGCTTCAATAATCATCAAGGTTTGACCTTTTTTCACGCTGTCGCCAACCTTGACAAATTCAGCTTTATCTGGTGAAGGTTTGAGATAAGCAACACCCACCAATGGTGAAGTCACTGCTTCGCCTTCAGCTGCTACTGTTGCTGTTTCTGTCACTTCTTGAGCTTGTGGGCCTGTTACTTCTACTGGAGCTTGTGACGCAACAAAGGCTGCTGGAGCTTGAGGAGCAGGGGCTGTCACACCGTTTGTATGCCCGTCATTTTTAGAAAATGTCAACTCACCGTCAGCATTTTTCCAAGAAAATTCACGCAAAGATGAACCGTTAAATTGGTTCATCAATTCTTTTACTTCTGAGATATTCATTTTTATTTACCTTCCCACTTTTTGAACGCGAGTACCGCATTGTGTCCACCAAAACCAAAGTCTTGAGACAAAGCGAGATCGATTTTTGCTGGTTTTCCTTCGCCAAGAACAACATTGATGGTCATTCCTTCGTCAAGTTCTGTTGTTCCTGCATTGACTGGTGCGTATTGGTTCAAGATTGCTTGAACAGTTGCTACGGCTTCGATGGCACCTGTCGCACCGAGTGCGTGTCCGTGCAAAGCTTTTGTAGATGAAACATAGGCTTTATCGCCCACAACGTTGTGAATCGCTTTGCTTTCTGTTTCTTCGTTAGCGTGTGTTGAAGTTCCGTGAGCATTGATATAATCAACATCAGAAGCTTCTGCACCTGCTTCTTCGAGCGCCAATTTCATCGCATTTTCAGCACCTGTACCTGATGGTGTAGTCATGTGGAAGGCATCATTTGTGTTTCCGTAACCAACGATTTCAGCTAAGATATTTGCTCCACGTGCTTGAGCGTGTTCAAGGCTTTCCAAAATCAAGACACCAGCACCTTCACCCATAACGAAACCTGAGCGATTTTTGTCAAATGGACGACAAGCGATATTTGCATCTGTTTCTTTAGTAAGGGCAGTCAAGTTGGCAAAACCAGCGATTCCCAATTCACAGATGGCAGCTTCTGCACCACCAGCAATCATAGCATCTGCATAGCCGTGTTTGATTTCACGGAAAGCTGAACCGATAGAGTTAGCACCAGCTGCACAAGCAGTAACCTCAGCGCGTGAAACACCACGAGCACCTGTACGCAAAGCAACATTACCTGTCGCCATATTGGCAATAGCAAGAGGAACATAGAGTGGTGCTACACCTTTACGTGGGCCTTTAGCAACAATGGCTTGTGAATTTTTTTGTGATTGTTCAAGACCACCGATACCAGAAGCCATGATACAACCTAAACGGTCGTAGTTTGTATTTTCTTCGCTGAGTCCAGACATTTCCATCGCGTCAAGCGCAGCATGAACAGCGTAAAGTGAGAAAGTGTCCATACGACGGGCATCTTTCTTCTGGAAGTATTTGTCAAATGGAAATTCTTTGACTTCAGCAGCTACAGAAATGCCTGTTGCTTCCGCATCAAAGTGGGTAATTGGCCCAATTCCAGTTTTGCCAGCTTTAAGATTTCCCCAAAATTCTTCGGGGGTATTACCAATGGCGCTCACTACGCCGTAACCTGTAATTACAACTCTGTTTGTCATATTTTTTTATCCTTTTTTATCTGATCTATTGTGTTCAAAGCGAGCCTTACATGGCCATGCCGCCATCGATTGAGAGGACTTGACCTGTCATGTATTCTTGTTCGGCAAGGAATTGAACAACTGAGGCTACTTCTGCTACGCTACCAAAGCGTTTCATTGGGATTTGACCTTTCATCATGTCTTTGACTTTGTCAGAAAGGACTTCTGTCATGTCAGATTCGATGAAACCTGGTGCAACGGCATTAACGCGAACATTACGACCGGCAACTTCACGAGCAATTGATTTTGTGAAACCAATCAGACCTGCTTTAGAAGCGGCATAATTGGCTTGTCCAGCGTTACCAATCAAACCAACTACTGATGAGATATTGATGATGGCCCCTTCGCGTGCGCGCGTCATTGGTTTCAAAACAGCTTGTGTCATGTTGAATGCACCTGTCAAGTTGATTTTGAGGACTGCTTCAAAATCTTCTTCAGTCATTTTGAGTGATAAGCCATCACGTGTGATTCCAGCGTTGTTTACCAAGACATCTACTGAGCCGAGTGCTTCTGTTGCTTCTGCAACCATGCGTTTCGCATCTGCTGAGTTTGAGATGTCACCAGAGATACCGACTGCTTTAACACCAAAAGCGGTAAATTCTGCGAGGACTTCTTCTGAAATTGCTGAGCGACCGTTGATAATGACGTTACTTCCTGCTTTAGCAAATTGCAAGGCAATGGCGTGACCGATGCCACGTGTTGAGCCTGTGATAAAAACGTTTTTGTTTGTGATTTCCATTTATTTTCTCCTTTTTGAGCCTTTTAAATTCTTGATGAAACATTCTGGACGAGAAGGGTTCAGGTTTAGCTGTTTTGTTCTGAGAGGCTAATGTTCTCCTGAGCTTTTCTCGTTTGCTGTGTTTGCATTATTTATTCGCTAGTGCCTCAAATGAAGACAAATCTTCAACATTTGTAAAAGTAGCGTTTTTATCAATTTTTCTGATGAAACCTGAGAGGACTTTTCCTGGGCCAACTTCGATAAAGTTCGTTGCCCCAAGCTTTTGCATCGTTTCAATGGATTCATAAAAACGAACGGGTTCCATGACTTGTCGGGTCAAGAGGGCTTTTACTTCCTCATGAGTCATGACTTGTGCAGTGGTGTTAGAAATCAAAGGTAAGTTGAATTCGCTAAAGTTGATTTGAGCAAGTTCATGCGCCAATTTGTCCGAAGCGGGTTTAAGAATCGCTGTATGGAATGGGCCTGAAACTTTGAGTTCAATCAATTTGCGTACGCCAGCTTCTTTGAGTAATTCAACGGCATAGTCAACTGCGCCAGCTTCTCCACCGATGACGATTTGGGCGGGAGTGTTGTAATTTGCTGGACTAACAATACCTTTAATACTTGCTTTTTGGCAAATTTCTTCGATGAGCGCAACGTCGGTATTCATTACGGCAACCATTTTACCAGAACCTGCAGGTGCGGCTTCGGTCATGTATTGACCACGCTTAGCAACTAATTGGACAGCTTCGTCAAAGCTGAGGCTTCCTGCAGCAACCAAAGCGGAATATTCACCAAGACTGAGACCAGCAACAAGGTCAGGTTTGATTCCATTTTCTGCCAATAAACGCAAAATGGCAACTGACGTCGTCAAAATCGCTGGCTGAGTGTATTTGGTTTCGTTTAATTTTGCTTCATCATTATCAATCAAAGCACGTAAGTCGTAGCCCAGAAGTTCTGAAGCACGGTCAAAGGTTGCTTTGACAATGTCGAATTGATCATACAAATCACGAGCCATACCGAGCTTTTGTGCGCCCTGACCCGAAAATAAAAATGCTGTTTTAGTCATAAATTATTGCATAAAGTTCCTTAGGGAATTTTTATGCTTTCCTTTTATATTTTTCTCTTGTGGAGTTAATTGTTTGTAGTATAAAATGTTTTTTTAGGTAAAAAAATGACATTTCGTAATTTAAAAAAGCAAATGAAAGAGGGCGAAAAGCGCAAATGAATTTGAATCCCTTGCCACTTCTCACCCCCGATCAAATTATTTGTTGTCTTCTACGTATTTAACGAGGTCAGCAACTGTTTTCATGTCTGCTTCTGTATCAACTTCAACATCAAATTCGTCTTCGATGTCGTTGATGATTTGGAAAAGGTCAAGTGAATCAGCGTCGAGCTCTTCAAATGAAGTTTCGAGTGTTACTTCTTCTTTATCTTTACCGAGTTCATCTACGATGATATCTTGTACTTTTTCAAATACTGCCATGATTTTTTCTCCTTTAATGAGTGAAAATATTTATATTATAGCCGCTTTTGCGGATTATAACCTTAAGTAATAAATGTGTACGAAGTCGTACTTTTGAGCTGACAAGTCTTAGCGTCCTGCGCTAGAAGCTTGTTTTGTGCTTTTTCTAAAATTTTTAGGAAAAAGACAAATCCGTCAGTGTTTTCTCTAGTAAAATGAATGACGTCAGCATTTTCTCTGACGAAATCAGTTACGTCAGTGATTTTGGCGGCTTACAAATCGATAACAAGCGTGCCCCAAGTGAGCCCACCGCCAAATCCTGTAAGGGCAACTCTTTTTGCACCGTCCAAATTAAATATACCATTTTTTACGGATTCTGACAACAATATAGGAATACTTGCTGCCGAAGTGTTGCCATATTCTTGCATATTTTGGAGGAATTTAGTTCGCTCAACACCTAGTTTTTTAGCCATTTTATCTAAAATTCTTGAATTGGCTTGGTGCAATAAATAAAAATCGATTTCATTAGCAGAAAGTTCTGCTTTTTCTAAAGTGGCTTGGATATTTTTGGGAACATCACGCACGGCGAAGTCAAAAATTGCTCGCCCTTCCATACTCAAATGTTGTTTTTCGTAAGTTTTTGAGGCAAAGGGTGTTTCGATGTTGGTCAAGCCTGACAACAAACTTTCGCCGCGACTTCCGTCTGTTTGCAGTTTTTCAGCAACAATCAGTGGTTTTTCGCCAGTATTTTCAAGAAGAACTCCGGCTGCTCCATCGCCAAATAAAACGGCAGTTGAGCGATCTGACCAATCCATTACTTTTGAGAAAACTTCCGCACCAATGACCAAACCTTTTTGGTAATTGCCTGATGTAATCAATTTTTCAGCTGTTGAAAGGGCAAAAACAAAACCTGAACAAGCAGCAGTCAAATCATAGGCAAAGGCATTCGTTGCCCCGATTGCTGCTTGAACGCGGGCCGCAGTTGAGGGCATTAATGAATCTGGCGTAATCGTCGCCACGATGATGAAATCTAAGCTTTCAGGACTAAGTTGCGCTTTTGCAAGCAATTCTTGCGCGACTTCGGCTGCCAAATCTGAGGTATTTTCTCCTGTGGAAATGTGGCGATTTTTGATGCCTGTCCGGCTGTAAATCCATTCGTCGTTGGTATCCATGATTTTTGATAAGTCATCGTTAGATACCACTTTTTCTGGCACATAGTGTGCCACTTGCGTGATTTTCGCAAAAGTCATTATTTCATATTCTCCAAAGAATGATGCAAAGCGGCGAGTTCGCCAGCCAGCTTATTTTCTGTTGTTCCATAGACACTATCAAAGAGATGCTCAGTGATGGTGCGGAAAAACTCGCGGTGACTGGCACAAAGTTGGTCACCTTTTGCAGTCAAATCAATATGTGTCACCCGTCGATCAGCAGTTGAACGCTTGCGCTCAATATAACCCTTATCCTGCAACCGATTGACTGTAATCGTAATCGTGGAAAGCGCCAATTTTTGATTTTTGGCGATATCTGTCACGCGACAAGTGCCTAAGGTGTGAATCAGTGTTAAAATCTGCAATTCTTTGACCGTCACATCAGCATAAGCTGAATCTCTCAGAAACTGTTCTTCAAGAATCATAAAATCATGGAACAGTTGAATCAACCATTCATTGACTTGATCAAAATCCGTTTTCATCTGTCGTCCTCTTTTATTTCCAGAAGTAAGCTCGACTTATTCATGAAAATAGGAAAGTCAGCGTCGAAAAATTGCCTCGCCACACATAGACAGGGGAACTACGATTACTCCAAAAAATAATCGTCGTCCCCCTGAATGATTTAGTCTATTTTACAGTTTCTAGTAAGATGAGCTTATTTTTATTTTTATATTGCAAACCATTTACTGTATCAAATTATAGTATTTTTTAGGCACTTTTGCAAGTGAAAATGATAAGAAACCGTTATCTTTGGCGATTTTACTCTGCTTTTTTACTGACGTCAGCATTTTTTCTGACAAATTTAATTTACGTCAGCATTTTCTCTAGCCAAAAATCTCGCCCACTGACGAGATTTTTTACTTAGGCTGGATTGCTCGCAATAAGCGTCAAGTTCCCTGATAATTTCCAGCTGTCTACTGTGCTTGGCAAGATGAAATGAGCGCCTTTTGCCAATGGATAATCTACGCCATCCACCGTCAGTTCTCCTTCGCCGTCAAGCACTGAAGCCAGTGTGTAAGCTGCTGTTTTCACAAACTCATGGCTGCCCTTAATGTCCCATTTGTAAACATCGAAGAAATCAGATTTCACCAAAGTTGTCAGTTCTGCTTCAGCAAATTGTTCGGTTTTCACCTGATTTTCAGGCACTTTATCGCCCGGAATGTTCAGAACATCAATCGATTGTTGGATGTGCAATTCACGCAAGTTGCCAGCATCATCTTTGCGATCAAAATCATACACTCGATAAGTGGTGTCTGAAGATTGTTGCGTTTCCAAAATCACAATGCCAGCCCCAATCGCGTGCATTGTCCCTGAAGGCACGTGGAAAAAATCTCCCGTTTTCACTTTGACCTTGCGCAACAAATGCTCCCAATCGCCAGCTTTGATCATTTCTGCCAATTCTTCACGTGATTTTGCATTATGTCCGTAGATAATTTCTGCACCTTCTTCAGCAGAAATAATGTACCAACATTCGGTTTTTCCTAACTCACCTTCGTGTTTTTGACCATATTCATCATCCGGATGCACTTGGACAGAAAGCCAGTCATTTGCATCCAAAATTTTTGTCAACAAAGGAAAAACTTCTTTTTCGCTATTGCCAAATAATTCCCGATGGCTCGCATAAAGTTCATCCAATTTTTGTCCCTTAAAGGCACCATTAGCAATCGTTGACACCCCATGTGGATGAGCCGAGATTGCCCAATATTCTCCCACTTTATCTGATGGCAAATCATAGCCAAAAGCTTTCAAATGGTCTCCACCCCAGATTTTTTCTTGCAACACTGAGTTTAAAAATAATGGTTCTTTCATAATTTCCTCCAAAAAATGCAATTCGCTTTCATACAATAAATTCTATTATATCACAAAAATTCATCAGAACAATTTTTTAATGGCAACAAAAAAATAGAAAAAATGCTGACGAAAACCTCAGCACAGGCAAAAATTAGCCCGCTGAAATCCGTCAGCATTTTCTCTGATTAATATTCCGACTTTTGATTCAAACCGCGTAAAAGTTCGTCGATTTTTGAACCATATTCTACGGATTCATCCTTGGCAAAAGTCAATTCAGGAATTTTATAAATCGTCATGCGATGAGCCAGCTCACTTTTGAACAAGCCTGTGGCTTTTTTCAAAGCCGTTGCTGCTTTGGCATTGTCCGAAGCAAGATTTGACAACAAACTGTAATAAACAGTCGCTTGACTCAAGTCGCCAGTGAGTTGAACATCTGTAATATTCACACCTTGAACACGTGGATCACGCACTTTGTTACGCAAAATATCATTGATTTCTCGTTGAATTTCTACCGCAACCCGATCACTACGAAAAGAATTTCCCATCTCTTCTCCTCTCCATTTTTGTCAAAAAATGGGACGCCTTTTTTCAAAACTGAAAAACGCCCATTTTTATTTCATTGAGTTTGAAAGCATCAAAGGTTACAAACAGTTAAACGTTTGATTTAGTCTTTCGTACTCGTCTTATTTACGTTCGATTTCAACCATTTTGTAAACTTCGAATGTGTCATCAACCGCAACATCATTGAAGTTTTCAACCATCAAACCACCCTCTTGAGCATTTCCGACTTCTTTAACGTCATCTTTAAAATGCTTAAGGCTAGCAATCGCACCATCATGAATCACGACACCCGCACGGATAACGCGGACTGAAGCATCACGCGCCACTTTACCACGGATAACCATGAATCCGGCAATCGTACCCACTTTAGAAACTTCAAATGTTTCACGAACAATCGCTTCACCAATGATTTCTTCTTTGAACTCAGGATCAAGCATACCACGCATCGCTGTTTCAACTTCTTCAATCACTTTATAAATGATGCTGTGGAGACGAATATCCACTTCTTCATTAGCTGCTTGCTCACGAGCGAGACCCGTTGGACGCACATTGAAACCAATGATAATCGCGTTTGAAGCCGCAGCAAGTGAAATATCAGACTCAGAAATCGCACCAACAGCTGAATGGACGATGTCCACTTTCACCCCTTCAACTTCAATTTTTTGAAGTGAAGCAGCCAAAGCTTCTGCAGAACCTTGCACATCCGCTTTGATGATGATGTTAACAGATTTAGTTTGACCTTCTTTAAGCGTGTCAAAGAGGTTGTCCAAGTTAACACGGCGCGTATTTTGACGTTTAATCAATTGAGCACGTTTAGCACGTTCTTCACCGGCAGCACGAGCTGCTTTTTCATCTTCAAAGACCGCAAAGTGATCACCAGCTTGTGGAACATCAGAAAGACCAGTCAACTCAATAGGTGTTGAAGGACCAGCTTCTTTAATCCGACGGCCAAGGTCGTTGGTCATTGTGCGCACACGACCATAGGTATTTCCGACCACGATAGGATCTTGGATATGTAAAGTCCCTTGTTGAACCAAGAGTGTCGCAATTGCCCCTTTACCTTGGTCAAGACGGGCTTCAACCACAGTACCAATCGCACGAACTGTTGGGTCAGCTTTAAGTTCTTGCACTTCGGCAACAAGCAAGACTGTTTCCAACAATTCTTCAAGGTTTTGATTGAATTTCGCAGAAATTTCGACAAATTCAGAACCATTTTCTGGATCCCAAGCGACTGGGAATACTCCGTGCTCTGTCAATTCTTGAGTTACTCGTTGTGGATTAGCACCTGGTTTATCGATTTTGTTAATCGCCACGATAATTGGCACACCAGCCGCTTTAGAGTGGTTGATAGCTTCAATCGTTTGAGGCATAACCCCATCATCAGCAGCAACAACCAAGATAGTAATATCAGTTACTGAAGCACCACGCGCACGCATTGAAGTGAAGGCCTCGTGACCTGGTGTATCAAGGAAAGTGATTTTTTTGCCATTAGATGTGATTTGGTAAGCCCCGATATGTTGCGTGATTCCGCCGGCTTCGCCTTCAGTCACACGAGATTCACGGAAACGGTCAAGCAATGTTGTTTTACCGTGGTCAACGTGACCCATGATAGTAACAACTGCTGGACGCTCAACCAATTCGTCTTCATTAAGATAACCTTCTTCAACAAACAAACGTTCGATATCTGACTTATCTTCTTCAACTTTTTTGACTGGTGTTACACCATAATCCATGAGAATCAACTCAATCGTATCTTCATCAAGTGATTGGTTTTGGTTGACCATTGTTCCCATCATGAAGAGTTTTTTGATGATTTCAGCTGGTTCACGTTTGATTGATTTCGCAATATCTTGAACGTTCATTCCTACTTCATATTCAAGACTTTCTGGTAATTCATGGAATTTACGTTGTGTTGCTGGAACAGATGAAGCTTGATGATTGTTGTAACGTCCACGACCACCTTTTTGGTTCCAGTTTGAATTACGCGCATTACGAACTTGGTTACGATTATCATTGACGCGAAGTGGCCCACCTTTACGGTTGCCATCTTGGGTATTATCACGATTGCCGTCTGTTTTCTTGCGATCACGATCACGACGAGTGTTCTTACCACCTGCAACAGCTGGTGCAAAGGTTTCAGTTGTTGAACCACCAGTTGAAGAAGGTGCAAATTTATCACGTTTTTGACCTTGTCCTTGACCTGCTGGACGGTTCTTATCAAAACGATTTCCGCCTTGTGCATTGCCTTGTCCATTTTGGTTAGGGCGACGATTGTCGTTACGATCATTACGGTTATTGCGATCATTGCGATTTTTGTCGAATTTTTTCTTTTCAGGACGAGCAGCCGCTTGTTCTTTCTTGATATCCTCGGCACGTTTAATCACTTTGATTTGGATTCTTGGTTTTTGGTTCAATGGTTTTTTCTTTTCGTCGCTGATGACTGACTCCTTTTTCTCAGTAGCTTTTTCTGATTTAACTTCAGGTTTTGGAGCTACTGTTTCCACTTTTGTTTCTTTTTCTACTTTTGCTTCTGGTTTTACTTCCACTTTTGGCTCAGCTTTCACTTCTACTTTTTCAGTTTTAGCGCTTTGAGCATTTTCGGCAGCAACAATATGGTCAGCTGGTTGCTTGTCCATTTTTGCTGCTTTTTCAGCTTCTTCTTTCGCTTTAATCCGTGCTAAAATAGCTGGATCTTCAACAATTGCTTTACCCGCAAAAGTACGAGGGTTGTCCTCTTTTTTATCCGCTTTTTTAGCCTTAGACGTTGCTTTTGGCGTCGCCGCTTCAGTCGTTTTAGAAGGGGCATCACTTGCTTTAGCGCCTGTTTTTACGCTTGCAATGATTTTTTGTGCTTGATCTTCTGTTACAGAGCTTGAGTGCGATTTCACTTCAAAACCAAGTGATTTAGCCGCTGCGACAAGCTCAGTATTTGATAATCCAGTTTCTTTAGCAATTTGGTTAATACGTTTTTTATCAGACAATCTTTGTCCTCCTTTATAATCAGTTGTTCATGAGGCTCTCCATTTTCCTTGCAAATCCATCGTCAACAATAGCAATCACCTTGCGATTTTGCCCAATGGCGTGCGACAATTCTGTTTCTGTAAAGAGTTGTGAGACGGGAATCTCATAATAAGTTGATTTATCAGTAATTTTTTTACTCAAATTTGATGCAGCATCACTAGCAAGGAAAGTTAATTTTGCTTTTCCTGACTGAACTGCTTTGATGACCAATTCTTCGCCCGTGATAATTTTCCCCGCACGTTTAGCAAGCCCAATCAAATTTGAAAGTTGTTCTTTTTTATCCATTTTTAATCCAGTCCGTAAGCCACAAACTCACGCACTTTTCTTTAGTCATAATCCGGTGCCAAATCAGCCGAATAAGTCGTTGATTCAAGCTCCCGACGGGCCACTTGATGCGCCACATAAGCAATCAACTCATCATAGAACTCGTCAGCAATTTTAGTTTGAAAAGCTCGATCAAACACCCGCTTTTTCTTTGCATCCTGTGCTTCTTTATTGAGCAAAGCAATATAAGCCCCGCGCCCGTGCGCCTTACCCGTTGGGTCAATCAAAATCTGACCTTCCTTATTGTAAGCAATTCGCAACAAATCACGCTTTGGGAACTGTTCATTTGACACTAAAGACTTTCTCATCGGAATTTTTTTTTGTTTCATCGAAAAACCTCAAATTTCCTCTTCAAAATCAAGGAGAAATTACTGACGAAAATTCCGTCAGTTACTCAGACCCGCTTTACCAGCCTCTGTAAGTTTCGTCAGCATTTTCTCTTGACTTCTCAAAAATTTATTCTTCGCTTTCGGCAACTTCTGCCACATCAGTCACATCAACTTCAGCAGTTTCAGTTGTTTCCAGAACTTCATCAAGACCAACCACTTCACTTGCTTGCGCAGCATCAAGTGTTTCGCCATCTTCTCCAACAAATTCATAATCGTCCATATTGAACTCATCAGCAGCTTTGATATCAATCTTGCTATTCGTAACATGAGCAGCCAAACGAACGTTTTGTCCACGTTTACCAATTGCAAGTGACAATTGATCACGCGCAACAACCGCCAAACTTGAACCATCTTCCGTAATCAAAACTTGTTCAATACGCGCTGGTTTCAAAGCATTCGCCACAAGGGTTGCTTTATCATCAGACCATTCAATAATGTCCATTTTTTCGCCAGCAAGCTCACGAATAATACCTTGGATACGTGAACCTTTTGAACCGACCATTGTTCCGATTGCATCGACATTTTCATCGTGGCTTTGCACGATAACTTTTGCACGATCCCCAGCATCACGCGCGATAGATTTGATTTCTACCGTGCCATCGAAAACTTCAGGAATTTCTTTTTCAAACATCCGTTTGAGCATATCAGGAGCCGTACGAGAAATGAAAACCCGTGTACCTTTTGGCGTCAAGACCACATCAGTCACATAAACTTTCACACGGTCACCCACATGATAGTTCTCTTGCGGAATTTGATCTTTCTTCGTCAAAAGCGCATCCACACGACCAAGATTCACGTAAATCGCACGCGCATCAACTTTTTCCACCGTTCCTTGAATAATTTCATCTTTATAACGTGAATATTCATTGTAGATAATCGTACGTTCTTCTTCACGCATTTTTTGCATGATGACTTGTTTAGCCGCCCCAGCAGCCGTACGAGCAAAATCTTTTGGTTTTTCCTCAAACATGATTTTGTCGCCAATTTCATAATGAGGATTCAATTCCAAAGCATCTTCCAAACTGATTTCAAGTCGGCTATCAAAAACTTCATCGACAACTTCACGTGTCGAATAAACATTAAAGTTACCTTTTTTCTCGTCAAAAATAACTTTGACATTTTGAGCCTGACCATATTGACGTTTATAAGCTGCTGTGATAGCTTGCTCAATCGCTTCAATAACGATCTCAGATTTGATTCCTTTTTGCTCTTCCAACATTGCAAAGGCGTTCAGCATTTCTTTGCTCATTTTTATCTCTCTTTCTTTTAAGAAACTTTCAATATTATAGTTTAAATCAGATGATTTAGCGATTAAAATTTGACCATTGTCTGTGCCTTAGCCACAGCAGAAAGTGGAATTTCAACTTTTTTGTGTCGTGTCTTATCCAAGACATCAATCACCAAAGTTTCCCCATCAAAACTAATCAAATCACCAGTAAATTCTTTTTCATTATTGATTTTTTGGTAAAGTTTAACAAAAACATACTCGCCCACAGCCCCAACAAAATGCTCAGGTTTACGCAAAGGACGCTCTGCCCCAGGACTCGCCACCTCCAACATATAACCTTCTGTTGGAAAAGGATCTGGCGTGATTGTATCCAACAATGGTGAGATCAACTCACTCAATTCAGCCGTTTCATCAATCTCAATACCGCCTTCTTTATCTATCAAGATAGAAAGCAACATATCACCGCCAAATTTCTCCCACTCCACAGCAAACAATTCAAATGGTTCTGGAATATGTGGTTTGATGAAATCTTCGACTGTTTTTACAATATCGTTCATACACAATTCTCCTTTCATAGAATGCAAAGTCAAACGACTCTCACCCCTAAAAAAATCCATAAGAGAAGGAGCGTTCAACCGAACGCTCCTTTCTAATAGTTTATTTATATTCATTATAGCACGATTTAAAATAATGTCAAGAAAATTTATGAAAAAAATCAGCTTAAATCGAAGAAAAAAACAAAACCGCTTCCAATCAGCTGAGCCTTGAAAATAAAAAAATCAAGGAGTAAAATAAAAACTGTTATACCGTCGCGATCAAAACATGAGGAAAATAACAACCATGAAAATTTATATGCAATTACTCATCATTTTCGGATTCAGTTACGCTGGAAATCTTATCTCTAACTTCTTTCACCTTCCCGTCCCGGGGTCTATTCTTGGCATGATTTTCTTATTTTTAGCCCTTCAATTTAGAGTTCTCAAGTTTACCGACGTTGACGAAGTGGGAAGTTTTCTCATTAACAACATGACTATCCTCTTCCTACCCGCAGGTGTCGGCATCATGGCAAAATGGAACTTGATTAGCAACTATTGGTGGCAGATTAGTCTGATTATCCTTTTGGCCCTCCTGCTCAATTTCCTTGTACTTGGCAAACTTGTCGAAGCCATCAAAAAAAGATTTGAAGGCGACTACCCGACTCCACAACTCACAAGTCACCAAATCGCTCTTGATGTCATCAATCAGCACTCTCGCAACAAACGTCTGCACAAAGAATGGTGGCAACTTGACTCTGATCAAGACAAGCAATCCTCTACCGAAAATACCGAATCTTCTACCCCTGATCACAAATCCACTGAAAACGAGGAAGTCTAATATGTTTAATCAACTCACCGCCGATCCTTTATTTGGACTTGTCTTAACCATTTTAACCTTCATGGTTGGTGTACGAATCAATGAAAATATCCGTAAACCCTATACTAACCCCCTTCTCTTTGCCACACTTGCCATTATTATCATCCTACTTCTTTTTCACATTCCCTATAAGAACTATTATGTCGGCGGTTCAATTATCAATGACCTCATCGGCCCAAGTACCGTAGCACTCGGTATCCCCCTCTACAAAACCTTTCATCTCATGAAGCACCATGCACGCTCAATTGTTAGTTCAATTGCCGTTGCTGCCTTGCTCAATACTATTTTAACCGCCCTTTGTGCCAAATTCTTTGGACTGTCTAAACTAGCCAGTCTCTCCATTTTCCCCAAATCTGTCACTACCGCTATGGCCATGGGAATTTCTGACAAAATGCATGGGGTTGAACAAATTACCGTTGTTGTCGTCGTCGCCACAGGTATTCTCACCAGTGTCCTCGGCCGTCCCCTTCTAAAACTCTTCAAAATCAACGACCCCGTCGCCCAAGGAATCGCTCTCGGCGGAACAGGACACGCTGTCGGCACAGGTACAGCAATCGAACTTGGCAAAACACAAGGCGCAATGGCAGCCCTCAGT
Organism: Lactococcus sp. S-13; assembly: GCF_004210295.1. Taxonomy (NCBI): domain Bacteria; kingdom Bacillati; phylum Bacillota; class Bacilli; order Lactobacillales; family Streptococcaceae; genus Lactococcus; species Lactococcus kimchii. The sequence continues at coordinate 681,225 of NZ_SDAK01000001.1, forward strand.
ATTGGCGTGACAGGCATCATGTATGTCATCTTTGCCCCTCTCGTTGCTCATCTCATCCTCGGTTACTAAACTTTTAATCAAAAAATACCAAAGCAACTTTGGTATTTTTTATTATCTTTTTATAAGTTTCAATCGCAAAGTCAAAAATATCAGTAGGCTTATCCCAACAATACTAAGCACCAACCCAGAACCAGCGCCACCAGCATGAGGCATTTGAAGATTTGCTCCCTCATAAGCCAGATAGACATTGATTTCCACATCATCAACATTTTCATCAATCGCTTGTGCAGTTACCGCAGTTTTATCAGCTGTCAGATAAGGCTGAGTCCCATTAGTACCATCAGCACCCACCACATCATAAGCCAGTGAACTCGGATGGCTTTTTTGCCCAAAAGACAGCACACCCGATGTCCAAACCGCCCAATCACTATTGCTTGAACCGTCACTATTAAAAGGATGACTATCTGCCGTAGGCTCACTATCTCCCTTGAAATAATAAACCGTCGAATTTCCAGCAGCATCTTTCACTGTTTCAAAAGTAATCGTTCTCGTCTGCTTAATCGCACCCGCCAAAGCCTTCTTGCTCGTTGAGTCCAAATAATTGATCGTTTCTGTCACGGTCTTTTCCTGACGATTAGAAAAGCTAAAATCGCCATTGTAAACCATGGTATATTCAAGATTTTCTGGACTATTTACCGCCTGTAATTGAAAAGGTTGTATGGGCTGGTCAAAGTCTGTATTTACTATAGGAGCATCAGCTAAATCTGGTGTATCCAGTTTTGTCTTCGTCCATTTATATCCTGCAATATAAGGCGCATAAAATAGCGAATTAGAAGAGGGCATCGTATCCCGCCGTTCCCAGTTTCCTTCAGGCACACCATTGGCATCAAATTCTGGCATGGTCGTCGAATTGTAAGTCTGCGAAAAATAATAAAAAGGTTGAGGAACCTGATTATCGACCTTGACTACCGTCAAGACAGCCACGTGCCAAGTCCATGGCTCAGTCCGCAGCGTCCCATTAGCCGCATTTGCAAGAGCAGCATCATGCACAGGCAGACCGTCCACACCCGCGTACCAAGGCAAAGGATTGCCCGAACCATCCACAAAGTTAATGGTTTCCGTCGATTTAGTCAAACTGGTGGCCGTATAAGTCGTTTTAGTCATGTGAACAATAAAGTTTTGCCCCACACCATCTTGACTAAAAACAGCACTCGCCGTATTGGCCGCCGTAAAACCATCCGAAATAGTATAATAACCCTTAGACTCCAGATTAGCAATCACACTAGCCGTACTATAAGTCGCCTGTGAACCAAAATCTCCTGTGATTGTATCTTGCTGAAGCACACTGGCAGGATTTTGCCCCGTCGGGTCAATCGAATCGTCCACATAAGTCACCGTCGCCGTTTCAGGTTTAATTTTATAAACATAATAAACATTCAGATTGTTGGTCTGATAAAGTCCTGTCGCAGGATCGCTGACAATTTTAGCACTATTATTTTTCGCCGTCGCAAGCCCCACATAAGAATAACCCGTAGGCACTGTTGACAAAGGATTTGTAATGTAAGTATCAGATCCAACCACACCAGAAGTTGTCACTTTCGGCGCAATCGGATTACCATTCGCATCAATATAGTTGGTCGTAACTGTATTTCTTACAGCCTCAAAGTTAACAAAACTATCTTTTGGGATTTGAACCTGTTGCAAGTTCACCGCACCCCCAGTACTCCCCGTCATGAAAAATGACAGTGAAGTAGGATAAGTTTTGTTTCCTGAGCTATCCGTCGTTGAAACACCAGCCAAATCCTCCAAAGTCGTGATTGGAATGGACCAATCATAAGGGGTCTGAGTAATTGTAGTAACCGTTCCAATTTCTATACGATAAACAGTTGTATTTTTCACCCTATTGACAGTAGCCGTACCTTGTGTATAGCTCCCAGTAGTTGTCGAATTTCCAGAAGGTGAGGTATAAGTAAAGTTTACCGTCTTATTAGTACCAGCACTAAAACCACTTGCAGTAATAGCCGTTACCCCAGACACACTTGGATTCGTTGATGAATAAACGACAGCTGTCGATTTACTCGTCGATGTTCCCCCACCATAGGAAACTTCCAAAGTTCCTTCATTCGCAGGTGTACTACCAGTCCCTGGAGTATAAGTCAAAGTCAAAGGACGAAAAGTCCCATCCGCCAACTCAGAAATCGTTTGTTGAGGACTATCTGTCCGATTATAAGCTGTTTTCGGCGCAATAATCCCATTGTTTCCAGACATCGTAGAATTTGGCGCATCATACATAGGATTAGGATTGGCAAAAGTCCAACCGCCAATAGCAGTACTTCCCGTTTTCAAAGTCGAAGGGTCACCACCATAAAGCTTATTATCATTGCTAGAGCTAATCCCATCTCCCAGAGTATAAGCAGGGTCAGCCGAGGTACTCGTTGTACCAGTTGCTGGCAGATTAGACGGAATCGTGTAGCTGTTAGCCCAAGGGTCAACAGTCCAGCCAAAAGCTCCACGCAGCCCACCAATCCCAGAGTCTGCACCACCAGCCCCTGTTTTCCCAGCATTCCCTGGATAGAAGCCCAGAGAAACACCGTCAGCACCGCCAAGTTTACCCATATTTAAGCCCAAACTCAACCGGATAGGCTGTGTCATATCCATTTGTAGAGCAGTCAAAGCCACAATCCCACTTTGATTTCCTGTAGCAGTAGTCAGTGTAGCCGTACCAAGACCTGTCGTAGCATTATAATCATACCCACCAGTTTGCGCTGTACCATTTGTAGTAACCGCAGTACTCCAGTTACTAGAATGATTCGCATTCCAAGAAAAATAATCTTGAAAATTACTGGCATCAACCGTGACATTATTGATACTAGAAGCAAAGACACTTCTTTTAGGATAGAGCGAGAGGACGAAGAACGAAAAGAGGACAGAAAGTCCCGCAAAAAGACGTATTATTTTTGAATTTTTTCTTTTCATCTTAGCTTCTCCCTCCTCTTTTTTTCTCTAAAAGCATTATAATAACCGCAAAACACAGCATTCCCATAAGCACTCCGCTCAACTTGGAGGAGGCTTCCCCTGTTTTAGGTAGATTCTCGCCAGTTCTCACCTGCTTGGGTGCTGTCGAAAGGGGGTCAACGCTTGATTTAGGATAGAGATAAACCCTATCCAGATAGCCATTTTTTGCCAGATTTTCCACAGGCAAACGTAAAAGGACTGGCGCTGCAGGATTTGCCAATCCCTTTGCACTATTGGTGATTTCTGAGACAATGTAAAAACCATCCTCTAACGAAACCTTCGCTTCTCCCCTGCTATCCGTCATCAAAGCTAATCCTTTACCGACCATTTTATAGGTCGCATGATTAGATAAATCAATCGTCTCACCGTCTTTGTGAGGAGTGATTTTTTGAATCTCATAAGTAATCCCCTCCAAGGGCGCAAGGTCACTATTATCCGTTGATAAGCGGATATTATTGATTTTCAAATCACCCGTATTGATTACTTCATTCCCAGAACCAGCAGTCAAAGCATATTTGACAATAATCACTTCCTGCTCATGTAAACTTCCAAGCTGTCCCTGCGCAAACACTCGCTCCGCGCCTAAAGAACTCACAAAAATGAAGAAAACAAGAAAAAACCGAACGATAACCTTCTTCACTCTAATCAATTTTCCTCCTTTCGCTTCTTCTTTTTTAACACTTTAACCATCACCCAAATCACGGCAAGCCCAGCCAATATCGCTGAGCCAAGAAAAACCCAAAAATCATAACCGTACTTATTACGTTGGATAGACTCTTGCGCTGTTTTAGAATGATAAGGCACGCGCACTCCCGTTACCAACAGCCGTTGGCTATTAACCCCTGTCGGATAACAAGTGATTAAAGTTGCCAAATCTTTCCCTTTTTGGATTCCCAACGTCGAAACATCATCAGGGTTGACAATCTTGATGTTATCAATCTTATATTTCAACTTAAGATTCAAACTATCGATATAAAAAACATCGCCAAGCTTCAACTTATCCAAGTCTGTAAATAAGGTATTATTAACCCGGCCAGAATGTGCTGTCAAGACAGTGTGCGTGTTTTTATCCCCGATGGGCAAGCTAGTATTTTCCAGATGCCCCACCCCAATCGAAAGCGTCTGCTCAGAATCGCCATGATAGATTGGTATATTCTTCACACCAATCTGCGGAATAGAGATATCCCCCATCAGGCCAGTTGAGTCAATTCTCAACAACTGATTATAATTCTGTTGTGGTGCATTATAAAACAGATGCTGACTCTTAGCATAGATATAGTCATTATAGGCTCGCGCCTCAGCTAATATCTGATTGGTTTGTTTTTTATTTAATTTTGAAGTGTCTTTCTCATATCTGGTGATAATCGCTGTTGTTTTATGAGCAATCAAGGTATTTGCAATGATGGGGTAAAATAACGCCCCTAGTGCAATCAATGCAAAAAAGACACTCAAAATATCACGAAAGGAACGTTTTCCTTTCTTTGTAGACGGCTTTTGCTTCATCTTCAAAGTTAAGTCCCTCGTTCCTTTTTCCTTCTTAAATCAAACAACATTATTTGGCTTCATCAGAACCTTTACGACGACGAATCACGATAGATGAAGTCCCAGCTACCGCAGCGATAACCAAAATTCCAATCAAACCTTGTCCCCCTGTGAATGGCAACTTGATATTTGAACCATCCAAGTTATTAGACACTTCGACATTCGTTGTTGTTGGGTCGATTGACGCTGTCACATCAACAACCACGGTTTGGCGGTCGTATCCTTTTGGCGCTTCGGTTTCAATCGCATAGTAATGCGTATTAGCTGTCGAAGTCGCACCAGATACACTAGAACTATCGGTCAATTCGAGACCATCAAATTCGATTTCCCCATCTGCACCAGTCGTCAAGCCATAATCTCCACCAGTGACAGGATTTTGAACATAGCTGGCACTTGCCGTCGCCGTTGTTGAGCCAGAGTCAGCCAGAGCTTGTGCAGCAGACTGTGAATCAGCTTTAATCAATTTGAAAGTTGCACCTGCAAGGGGCGTTTTAGCGACAGAATCAATCTTTTTGATTTTCAAGGCTCCTAGATAAACCTCAGGAACATCGGTCGGTTGGTTTGAGTCACCGGGCAAGGTGTCTGGTGTAGAACTTCCAGTCGTATTGCTCAAATCCAATCCAAAAGCATTTTTGATTGTTGTGGAGTAGCTATTTCCGATTTGACCGTATTTGTAATCTTTTGCCACGGTTGTAGTCAGGTTAACGGTAAATTTATCGGTTGCACTTGTTTTTGCAGCTTTGACTGCTTTTATACCTGTATCAGTGAGCTTCAGATCAATCTTTCCATCCGTCGTGGTCAACGTATAGTCAGTCCCTTCACTGAGGGAAAGTTCTGTACTTCCCACCAGAAAATGAATCGCTTTGTAAGTCAAGTTGCTATTGAGTGTATCGGTCAATTCAAAAGAACCTACCACACCGTCATCTGTTACGAGTGAATCAGAGAAGGCTGATGTCAGATTCCAAGTGATGTCGCTTCCCGCAAAGACTGTCGCTTGTTTGTCGGTTTTGGTATTGTCATTAAGGACATTGTCACCGACTTCAACGGTTTTATTCACCGCATTATCTTGTGAAAGGTTTGTCTTAGGATAAACGTTGATGTCATAGAGCCAGCCGTCTTTTGCTTGTGATGAACTAGAGTTGAGTGGGACTTGAACAATCGCGTCTTGCATCGATGTCACACCATTGACCGTCGTCACTTGATGTAGCAGATAGTAACCATCGGTTGTGATTGGCAGATTTACTGTCCCCGTAGCATCCGTCGTTCCTGTCACAACAGTACTTGTGGTCGTATAGCCTGAACCAGCTGTACTGCCATTTGGTGCTACCATATCTGCTGCTGAGCCAGTCGGTGTAATCATCGTTGCAGTATAAGTCACATTTGCCAGAGGTGTTCCTGTCACATCCTGCTCTGACCCGTCATTCACTGTGTTGGACTGGTTAGCACTAGGGTCACCTTGCAAAGCATGAACTGTGATTTCGCGTGCGCTTGTTGTATCGGGTTGGCTTGTTGCCGCAAATGCTCGTATACCAGCTCCTAAGCTCACACTTGTCATCAATGCAACAGACAACAAGGATACCGCTTTGAGTGAGGTTGTTTTTCCTAAAAGTTTCATCTTGTTATTCTCCTTTATTTAGTAAATATCATCTTTTTTATGTTCGTAATAATAAACGTGTATTCTCAAGATTATGTTAGTTTTTATACAAATTCATTACGTAGTTATTCTAACACTTTGAGATTTTTATTCAAGACATTACGCTCTATTTTTCTTAGTTTTTAGACAAATTAGTATAAGTGTCTAATAATTTTATTTTTCAGCTCAAATGGCGCTATTATCTACTTGGTGACTATTAAATCCTTCACATTTATTCCTTAATCTTTTCTGGTTTTTCCCTCAAGTGTCTTGAATCATTTTGCTGCTCTCGCTGCTTAATTGTTATCAAGTTGGTTACGCCTATCTTTCAAACAAGAGTTAGCTTTCTAGTTTGAAATGCAATTACAAAGGAAATTAGAGTAAAAAATAATATTCACTTTTTTTTGATGAAAAGAATAAAAAAAGTCAGATGAGAAATTTTCTCATCTGACTTTTTATTCATCGTCAACTTCTAGGGAGCGCTCGTGAGTGTCCAGGTCACTTGGCCTTGATAGTTGGCATTTGGGACTTGGAGACTGTTTGGAGCTGTGAGTTTAAAGGCTCCTTCTTCTGAGGTTACCACGGTGGTGAGTTTTCCTGTCGTGGAGTTGCTATCGGATCCTGCTGTGATTGGTGTGTTAAGGGTCATTGGTGTTCCTCTGAAACTCAACATGGTATCACCGAAACTCAAACCGAGCACACTTGTGCTGGTGATTGCTTTGGTTTGTGCCACAGTCAGTGTCCAAGACAGTGTTCCACCAGTTGGGACTGCACGCGCATCATTGACAACGACGTCTTGAGATTTGTGATCTGAATCTTCCATTTCGCCTGTCAAATTTTGGGTGCTGCCTGTGATGAAGTGAGTTCCAAAGTCGATATTGCTTGGAACAGAGAATGAAACGACGCCTTCATAGTCATATTGTGCTGAGTAGTTATTGGAAGGTGTGGCTAGAAGATTTCCTCCTGCTAGTGCTACGACATTGGCCAGTGCTACTGTCGTGGCGTTGGTATCGAAATTACCGTTTGGATCAGCGTAGTGAGCCAAGTACCAATTTTGGTAGGTGGTTCCGCCTGCAAGTATCTTAGCCTTAAGGGCATTTTCAGTCGCGGTCACGACACTGCTCGGAATTGGTGCGCCTGTCAGTCCTGTCCACACTGTCCCGTTAGCATCTGATTGGAAAGAGATGGTAAAACTATCAGGTGGTGTCAAGGTAATTCCTGCACCAGTGAAGTTAGCACGTAAGGTTGGTTTTTGAGTCAGGGCATTAAGGATAATGACCCAGTTTTGTGTGGCTGCACTCGTCACTGTCGGGAAGACTGCGCGTGTCGCTAGGTACAAATCACTCGGCGCACTCGCAGCTGTACCGGTCTTTGTCACAGTGTTGCCTGAAGCATCTTTACCTGTCAAGGTAATAGTTGTACCAGAATAAGTAAAGCTGGTATAAGTATTTCCATCGGGTGTTGCTACGGATTGGACTCCATAGCCTGTTGGGAGCCAGTTGGCTGGCATTGATGTCAAGGATGCGCCTGTCCCTGCTGTGAGTGTACTGTTTGTTGGGAGATTTCCTTGGAGCTTACCGGGATTTGCCGTCGTTGCTCCAGAGTCCGTCGCACCGGGAGTTCCTTTGGCCCATTGGTAGGTAAAGTTCACTTTGTTTTGGTTGGCAGATACTGTCGTAGCAAAGGTCATGCCACTCGCCGTTGTTCCCGTATACTTCGCATTAGCCGATAGAGCCGCTGCTAAACTACTGTATGTTCCGAGGGTTGTACCATTTGCTGTGACCACAACGCTTGTGGTGTAACCTGTCGGTGCGGTATAAGTCGGCGCACCAGTGATGGCTGTGGTATAAGCACCTGATACTGAGCTTGTGCTTGGCAAAGCTGGGCCAGTGGAGCCACTGGCATAGTTGAAAGTGAAGTTAGCGGTGATTTTATCCGCTTCATAATACATCAAGAACACGTTTGGAGTTCCTGAGCCAAATCCTGCTAGTTCATTAGCGGGCTGACTGGTCAAGGAAACGGGAATCATGCCGCCATTTTCAGCGTTAGCGTCTTTGATAGCTGCTGCCATTGCGGCAGAGATATCTGAATAACCCGTGTAATAACCTGCAGTACTTGTGCTTGGGGCAGTGTTGGCTGTTGGACTTGTCCAACCTAGAGCGCTGGTCGTCCAGAACACACGGTTTTGTGCCGCTTTTGAGTCATAATACTTGACCCCGGCGTAGTGATAACCTGCGGGTAAAGCTTGAATCGTTGTTGGTGCAGTGATAGCTGTACCTGTGACACCTGTTTGACCTGCTGGTGTAGCTGGATAAGTTGTCAGATTTGCTGCGGTACTTTGGGTATTAAACGCGTGTCCGTAAGCAAACCAAGCCGACTGTGCTGTTGGCACGTAGTAGACATTGATTTGGTTAGGGTTAGGGTTAGGGTTAGAACTATCATAGTTTGCCACAGTGAGGTACTGCGTTGAAGCTGTCCCAGTGGTAACATCGTTGTTTGGGTCAGTGGCACTGTCGCCTGTCAAGACTCCACTGCTATTAAAGCTACCACCATAGGTTACTTTATTGCCATTGGCTGCACTCCATGTTTGGTTGTAACCTGCTGGAATGGTAGGGGCAGAGAAAGTATAGAGTCCTGGTACGCCACCTTGTGAAGCAGTCACTCCTCCGGGTTGAGAAAGTGAGATGCGGTCTCCGACATTGGCTGTAATGGTTGAGCTGGTATAGCTGGCTACTTTTTGTTTGGTGACAGAGTTAATGTAGTTGACTTGGACAGGGGCTGTCCCACGGTTCCCTGTGATTTTACTTGTATTGTTTGAGAAAGAGATATTTCCGTAGTTATTTCCTGTCCCACCGAAAGCTCCGATAGACATGGAGCGTGGTAGGGTCAATTTTTGGGTCACTGTTGCAGAGCCCGCACCTGTATTGACCGAGCCGTCAGAGTTCAAGGCTTGTGCATAGTAGGTCAGTGTTCCTGAGATTTTAGCAGCTGTTGTGCCTGGACTATCGGGCGTCCACGTCATCGTGACTTGTTCGTCTTCTGTTTGTTTGGTGTAAGGAATAATCCCATTCAAGCCAGCACCGAGATAGGAGCTTCCTTGCCATTTGCTGATAGGATAGGTAGAACCATTATTATAAGTTCCAGTCGCATCGGGAATAAGGTTTCCAGCCGCTTGGTCAAGCAGTGTCCGGCTATCATTGGTTACGATTGATTTGCTGGCGTAGTCATAAGTTGTCCGGATGACAGAGGCATAGATAGGGCCGGGAGATTGACCAAACCATTGGTCTATCCCATCAATATCTTGCGTTGCATCATCTAACAAACCAGATGAGGCGTTGTAATACAAATCCCGTCCTGCAAAGACTGAGCCTTGAAGTCCCCCAATCCCAAGACCAGCACCTGTTGGAAAATTCACAGGTCGCGTATTTTTTGAAGGGGTGCTTGAATTCGTGTTAATCTGTGCTGTGGTAGATGGTGTCAAAAGAAAACCAACTGCATCGCCAGCCATAGTATAGTCCTGACCCACGATAGGATTTATAATCTGAGTCCGGAAAACACCTGAGATAGATGTCGTATTCGACATATCCATCGCTGCTTTGAAAATCGCATAGCCTGCTTGGTTTTTAGCGTTTTGAGTGAGGTTAAACCAGTTGCCAGCAATTTGAGTTGTTCCTAAACTATTCCAACTTGCTGTATTATTGATTGCAGATGATAGTGTGGTGTCAGACCAGTTATGAGCGCCTGTGTCAAAGGTGCCACCTGAGGTCAGGGCTTGACCACCTAAAGTCGCAGCTTTTACGTCTTGGGCAGGGAGTATTCCTAGAGTTGGCAACATGGTACTTACCAAAAGTAAGGCACTGCTACCTATGTTTATGGACTTTTTAAGTAAGTGTTTTAGATTCGCCATTGTTGTTTCCTCTCTAAAAGTTAGGGGCCTTCTTAAATAGAAGAACCCCCTAACTCATCTTTTCTGCTGTTTTTTAAGGAGCTACTGTCAAGTTCCAAGTGATTGTTCCGGTATGAGCGCCTTCTGCTTGGTCAGCAACGGGTACTGAAAGTGTTGCTTTTGCGAATTTATCAGCGTAGTAACCAGAAACTGCACCAGTAGATGATACAAGGGTTTGTGGTTGGCTTGTCAGTGTGTGGCTACCTGCTACGTCAGCAAGTGAGCTTGTGTCTGTCGCGCTATTTCCACTGATGTTTGAGAATGTTGCATCACCCAGTGTAATGGTTGAGCTGTCTAATCCTGAAAGTGCTGAAGCTTCGGCAGAGATAGTATAGTTTGTTTGTGTACCATCCAAGTCATGCCATGTCACTAATGGAGCTGCTTGAGAGTTGCTTGAACCATCTGTCGCTGTACCTGCTACAAAGTCTGTCGTCTTGCCGTCTACTTGGTGAACACCAAAGTCAAAGTCACTGGCATAGTCAAGGGCTAAAGCTCCTGGTTGTGGCGTGATTGTTGTTGGTGGTTCAGTAGGGATAGTGATTGGTGGGAGTGGTGTTATAGGAGTTGGAGCTGTGAAGTTCACTCCTGTGTTTGATGTCCATGATGCCCCTGATGTACCTGAAGTAGTGGCACCTGGAGTCGTTACAGCACCAGTCGTAGAATCAGCAAATGCTGGAGCGGCAGTAGCAACAAGTGTAAGAGCAGTCAAAGCTGCAGATGCGAGTGTGAGTCCTTTTTTCATGATTCTTCCTTCCTTTTTTTAAGAAATTAACATTTTTTACTCTGCTCTTTTCTTTGTGATGAAGAGCATGAGTGCTAATAGAATAAGAGATGTGCCTGCGGGGATGAGGTTCGTTTGTGTTGCTCCGGTTTTTGGGAGCGTCCCTTTAGGTGCGACTTCGTTCGGAGAATTTCCGGGTGGAAGTCCTGGAGCGGGAGGTTTAGGCAAATTAGGGTTTGCGATAAACGTCACCGTTGTTCGTGTCGTCGCTGTATCTGTCGTGGCATCAGCGCGTGGCGGATGTCCCACTACAAATAAGAGTAAGACAACAACAATGATTTTTTTCACTCATGATTCTCCTTTCTTTGAAGCCGCGTTGCTATGCTTCTGAATGATGACGTCTAGTATCGCCATTCAGAAACACAGCAAGCGGCTTCCTCCTTTTTTTCCCTAAATTGTTCTTTTGCCTTAAAGCTCTGCTTCTTCTCTATTCTTTTTCTTCGTCGTCTTTTTTACGACGTTTGAAGAGAAGGAAGATGATGATTAACAGCAGAAGAATGATGATGGTCAAGCCGACAATAAGTAACCAGTCGACTTGGGACTTCTTGCTTACGGTAGCGTCTTTAGCATTTAAGGTGCTTGCTTTTGCTTGCGTAATCGTGAAGTCTTTATCAAAGATCCATCTGTAGTCATACTTTGTCACTTGATTATTAACCATGGTTTGATACTGTCCGTTCGTGTCTTTACCTCCATAGACCGTCATTTTCAGATGGTATTTCCCTGGCTTGAGTGGTTCAGAGCTTTGGCCATTGAGTACGCCTTGAAGGGAAACTGGTATCGCAAGGTTAAAGTTGGAGTTTGGTGCCATCTCCATCGCATCGTTGTGATAAGTATATTTTATAGATGTATCGTCAGATTTAGTAACAACAGCGTCGGTATTCATGTCCATGAGGTAGGCAGGCGCTGCGTTAGTCAGGTTAGCGGCAATGACATTTCGCTGGTTGACTTGGTCGGGGCCGACTTTTCCTAAGGAAAGTGTGGGAGCGACTTTATCAAGCGTGTTTTGTAAGACTAATCCAATCACGTAACGGTATCTGTTGGTGATGGATACGCCGCTTTTTTGAGCGGATGCGCTGTCGTCAGAGCTTTGCGCATCTTCAAAGTTGAAGCCTCCGGCAATCACTCCTGTGAAGGTCTGCTCGGGGCTGGTCAGTGTGGCTGTGACTTTCGCCATGCTTTTGGCGGCGACGGTCACTGTGGCAGGAAGTTTGACATAATCTTTTAAATCAATCTTTAGGGAGGGGTCGGGTTTGACCAAATCTGGTGTGTAGCCGACGTTTCCTGACTGACTGGTGAAGGCTGTCCCGAAGGTTGTCTTCACTTTGATTGGTTTGCTGGAATTATTATAGAGGGTAAACTCTAAGTTTTGAGATTGGTTGGGCTTTAACAGAAGGTTAAAGTAGCCAAGGTTGGATCCCGTTTGATTTTCTCCGACGGTCGGAGTTACTGAGAAGTTGGCACTGTCTGCGTGCGCAACTGTCGCAGCTGGGAGCAAAAACGAGAGGAATGATAAACTTGTGATGATGACTTTTTTTGTTTTCAAAATGCCTCCTTCTTTCTCTCCTTTGTTTATATTATTATTATAATATTTCGTTTTTGTTTCGTCAAGTTTTATTTGTTACTTCAATGAGAAGGCTCGGAAATCTTCTTACTTTGTAATATTTGGGCTTTGGAGGGAATTTTTAGGAAGGGGTTTGCTGGCTGATGTAATCGGTTTGATTTCGCGGTGTATTCTTTAGCGTGCAAAAAAAAAAAATCGTTCAGTTTTCAGAACGATTTTTTTGAGTCATTTTCCTTGTGTATTCACGTTTTAGGGTGGCTCGGACTTCTGTTGCGCCTATCTTTTTGAGGCAACGGAGGAGTTCAAGCATTTCTTTTTTTCCTCTTTTGCTATCAATAAAACTGTAAGTATAGTAAGATTTGGCGAAACTTCGTTTGACTCGGTCGAGGACGTCGGAGGGCATCAGTAATTGCTCGGATTTTTCAAGGAGGTCTTTGGCTGCTGGTTGATTGTTTTGATCGGAGTAGGATAAAATCATCTTGTAGAGAAAACGTTGGACTAATACGCGATAATAGAGGATTTTGGTGTAAGTCATGCTGGAAGAAAAGAGTCTACTTGAGATGGTTTCGATAAAAGTAGAGTTGAGGAGATGTCCGATGTTAGCAAGGAGGGAGAGTTCGTAAATTCCCCAGTATTGAACTCCGTTGAGGTAGTTTTCAAGCTGTTGGAGTTCATCAGCATTTAAGTGGGTGTAAAGTCCTTTGGCGCAGTAGGCGATGAGCTGATACTGCTCGTCTTGTTCTCTGTAATCTTCGTAGATTCTTTGTAATTCTTTTGTATCATTAAAGTAATAGGCATATTCTATCTCGGTAAAGATACTGATATAGTCATCTTGCACTCCGTCGTTAATAATCAGGCTATAATCATGCAGGGAGGTATTCATTTTTTGGAGGGCTAGGTCTAAGGTGTCAAAAGCAATCATGCTTTTTCCATTTTCAAAATTTGAGAGAGAGGATTTGGAGATTCCTAAATCTTGGAAGTCAGATAAGGAGAGTTCATGTTGGATTCGGAGATCTCGGAAAGTTTTGCCGTATTTAAGATAAACCATCTGTTCACACTTTCTTTTTCGCGGTTTGAATTGGCTCTATTATAGTTCACTTTGGCTGGTTTTTCAAATGGTTTGACGTTTTTTTAGGTTTTTAGCAAAAAAACACCTCTGAAAGAGGTGATTTTTTATTTTCGTTTGCGGGCAATGAGATGAATCGGTGTTCCTTCAAAGACAAAGGCTTTACGGATTTGATTTTCCAAAAAGCGCAGGTATGAGAAGTGCATGAGTTCTTCTTCGTTGACAAAAACGACAAATGTTGGTGGTTTAATCGCCACTTGGGTCGCATAGAAGATTTTGAGGCGTTTGCCTTTGTCGGTCGGTGTTGGGTTGATAGCAACCGCATCCATGATGACGTCATTGAGGACTGAGCTTGAAATCCGCAAGTTTTGGGCATGGTGGATTTCTTTAATCATGTCTGGCAATTTGTTCAGGCGTTGACCTGTTTTTGCTGAGACGTAAACGATTGGTGCATAGTCGAGGAATTTGAACTTGGTACGGATTTCCAGTTCAAAGTTTTTCATGGTGCTGTTATCTTTTTCGAGGGTGTCCCATTTGTTGACAACGATGAGGATTCCTTTTCCTGCTTCGTGGGCGAAACCTGCGATACGCATATCGTATTCGCGGATACCTTCTTCGGCATTGATGACCATGAGGACGATGTCGGAGCGGTCAATGGCACGCATGGCACGCATAACAGAGTATTTTTCTGTGTTTTCGTAGATTTTACCTGATTTGCGCATTCCGGCGGTGTCAATCATGACAAATTCTTGGTCTTCGCTGTCGGTGAAGTGAGTGTCGATGGCATCACGGGTTGTGCCGGCGATGGGACTTGCGATGACGCGGTCTTCTCCCAAAATGGCATTGATGAGGGAAGATTTACCGACGTTTGGTCGACCAATCAGGCTGAACTTGATGACATTTTCGTTTTCTTCTTCGATTTCTTTGGGAAGATTTTGCACGATGGCATCAAGTACGTCCCCTGTCCCGATCCCGTGAACGGCAGATACGGGGTAGGGATCGCCAAGGCCAAGTGAATAGAAATCAAAGATTTCCATACGGCGCTCTGGGTTATCGACTTTATTGACAATGAGGATAACGGGTTTATCGGTACGGTAAAGGATGTTAGCTACGGCTTCGTCGGCGTCGGTGATTCCTGTTTCGCCATCAACTACGGCGATGATGACATCGGCTTCGGTCATAGCGATTTCGGCTTGGGCACGAATCTCAGTCATGAATGGCTCATCAGAAAGTTCAATCCCGCCGGTGTCAATGATGTTGAACTTGCGGGTCAGCCATTCGCCTGTGGCATAGATACGGTCACGGGTAACGCCGGGGATGTCTTCGACAATGGAGATGCGCTCGCCTGCGATACGGTTGAAAATGGTGGATTTGCCGACGTTGGGACGACCAACGATAGCTACAGTGGGTAAGGACATATTTTATTCTCTCTTTTTTTGGTTTTTTTGAAAAGGGTGTTGAGTGGGATTGAACTTGCCTTATCAGATGATTTCAATGCCAAAGAGGCTGGTGAAAAATGGTGCTTGATTGAGGTTAATTTTGATATTTTGGGCAAGTCGCGGGGTGATTTCAAGGCTGTCAAATTGATTGGTGGAGAAGTCAAGATGACTCAAATCGGTTTCCCAGAAGTTTGCTTTGTCGAGTTGGTTTTGTTCGTAGTGAACATTGTCAAAACGGCAAGCGGTGAAGAGACTTTCTTGGGCTTCGTTGGCTAGGAAGCGAACGGACTTGAGGGTGCTTGCTGAGAAGTTGGCATAGGTGAGGAGGTTTTGCTCAAATTCTACGTCTTGAAAGTGTGTGTCTGTGAAATCTGTTCCCAAGAGTTTGCAAGCTTTGAATTGACAGCGGTAAAAGGCGACTTTGTTAAAATCTAGGTTGGAAAAGTCACATTTTTCAAAGGTGCAATCGGTAAATTCGGCGATTGAGCCTGTGGTCAAATCAAGGCTTGATTTTTCAAAGTGACAGGCTGAAAACAGGGTTCGCTCAAATAGAGTCAGGCATTCGCCGATAAATTGGGCTTGGTAAAGTTCGCCATCCGCAAAATCTTGGCGACTGGCAGGGGTGAAGAGTGCTGGTTGCTTGGGTTTGAGGATTTTTTTTGCTTTCACAATAATTTTTTAGCTTTCAGGTTTTCGGTGGAGCTTGGAATTTCTGGGACGCCCCATTGAGCGACTACCCGCTCTGACCATTTGTTAAGACGGCGAGCACCTGCGTATTCGTCTTGGACTTGGTCAAATTTTTCGATGGTTTCAGTCGTTTGCTCAATGTATTTTTCAGGAAAAGCAATATTTTCTAGTGGAAAACGTGGTTTTACTGTGTTTAACCGGGCAGCTTTACCAAGGGCAATCCCAAAGATAGGATAGGTATAGTCTGGCAAACCAAGGACATCAGAGATTTTGGCTGATTGGTCGCGAATCAAACCAACCATAACGCCGTTGTAGCCAAGAGATTCGGCGGCTAAGAGGGCATTTTGTCCTGCCAAAGCGGCGTCAACGGATGAAATCAAGAGGCTTTCAACGCCTTGAGGTTGAAAATTGCCGTCGTGCATTTTGACCGCTTTTTCGGCGCGGTTGAGGTCGCCTACAAAGACGAGGTAGGCGGCACAGTTTTTGATTGATTTCTGTGGTTGATAGGCGTAAATCGCATCTTTTTGGGCTTGGGATTGGACGACAACGACAGAGTAAGATTGGAAATTTTTCCATGTTGAAGCCATTTGTCCTGCTTTTAAGATGGTTTCGAGGTCTTCGCTTGGGATGATTTCTTCTGTAAAGTTGCGGACTGATGTGTGTTGCATCATTAAATCAATGGTTTGGTTTGTTTCAGTCATGACGACGGTTTTCTCCTTTGAGTCGCATTTCTTTTGCTAAATATTTGATACGCTCCATAACGCGCTTGGCGGGCCAGATTTCTTCGGCTTTTTTGGTTTCTGCCAAATGTTGCTCAAGTTCGCTCATTTTTAGGTTGGAGGTGAAAAATGTGGGGAGGTTTTCTTGCATTCGGTGCTGCAGGATGACTTGCAAGATACTGTCACGAACCCACGCGTTGTTTTGCTCAGCGCCAATGTCGTCTAATACGAGGACTTGGCTGGCTTTGATTTCATTGACCCAGAGTTTTGCGTTATCAAAATCGAGGTCAGAAATAAAGGTGGGGTAGTGAAGTAGGGTGGTGGAGATGTTCTTTTTGGCAAGTTCATTGGCCATTGCGGCCAGCATGAAGGATTTTCCTACGCCAAAATCGCCGTAGAGATAGAGGCCTTTGTGCTGGGGAAAATTGCTAATGAAGTCCACTAGGGCTTGGTAGGGTTCGATGCGTTGGACGTCATCTAAAGCGATGTCGGCAAGGCTGACTTGTTTCAAGGATTTGGGCAAGCCGATGATGTTCACTCGGCGCAAGAGATTTTGAGCGGCTTGTTTTTCGGCTAAATCGCTGGTTGTTTGGTAGGAGACGTCTGCATAGCCGTGGTTCATAATCAGGATTGGTTCGTAGCCGTCTGCGGCTCTTTTTTCACCTTTTTTGAATTTTTCACGTTCGCGCAGGTATTCGTAAAATTTGGAATAAGAGCGTTGAATTTCGTCTGTGGTCATCTGGTGTTGACTGATAAAGGTTTGAACAGCGCTGTCTTTCATGACTTCGGTGACTAATTTTTCAAAGTTTTCTCGAATGTCTTGACGTTGTCCTAAGATATCGCCGATTGATTCCATAGCTTTGCGCTCCTTTTTTTCGTGTGTTCAGTGACTAAAAGCAGAGGTTTTCCTTTTGCTTGCTAACTTGTGGGCTTGGTGTTTTCTAATTTTTTGAGGGAGTCAAGTCGGATTTGTTCAAGTTTGACGAGGTCGGCTTGGCTGGTTTTGTTTTCGTAGTTGGGGTTTGACCACTCTGGCGCGGCTTTTTTGATTTTGGCTGGGCCGGTGTGGGTGGTTCTTGCCGCTGCTTGAGTGGCTTTGTTTGCTGCTTGTTCGTTACGTTCTAAGATGCGTTTGACTGCTGTTTCTGCGGTGAAAACTTTGTTTCTTAGCCAATCGTTCGCCAATGTATTGACAAAATTGGCGGAGAGTGAGGCGTTTTTTTGCTGAATTAAAATGTAATGAATAAGGACGTTTTGGACTTGAGCTGGGAGGTTTTGGCGGGCTAAATTTGCCAAAATCTTGCGCTCGTCGCTGCTGACAAAGCCGCCTGCTTGGGTTTTGATTTGGCGAAGAAATTCTTCGGGTTCGTGTGATTTGCTAATCAAAATCAAATCGGCAAAGGCTTTGGGAAATTCTGAGAGGGCTGGTTGGGGTTCGGACTGGGCTGAGAGTTTGCGGATGAGATTGCTCATGTTGAGCGTTTTATCTGCATTGGCGGTGCTTTCAGCTTGTTTGAAGAGTTCGTACCAGTTGAGCTCAAATTTTTCGGCGAGTGAATAGAGGGTCAAGCGGTCTTTATTTTCATCGCTAAAATGGAGGGCTTGGCGTTCCATAAGGCTTTGGAAGGCGCCCATGTCCAATTGGTTGGTTTGTTTTGCGGACTGGCTTTCGGCGGTGAAATTAACTTTGTAAATTTCGTGAAATTTCTTGGAAATTTCTTTGCCTTTTGGTTCTAGTGTTTTTGCTAAGCCAGCCACTCGATTTTCGCCAATTCTTGAGATTAAAAGTTGACGATAGAAATCATCTGCTAGAAAATTTTCAAAGTTAAGGGGACTTTTGACTTCCAGATAAAGGGTGCTATGGTCGTCAAAGACCCGCACGAGCGCTAAGGCTGAAAGTTTATCAAGGGCTTCTGAGAAAGGATGCAAGCCGATATTTAAGTACTCCAAAAAGTGAGAAATTCGCCCTGTCGAAAAGCTGAGCATGAGCTGATAGAGGGCGAAAGCGTCCGTGCCAATAATTGGTAAGTAAAGGAGCGTAAAGGCTTCAGCATCAAAGCTGGTTTTGCCCCGATTGATCATTGTAAAGGAATCTCCTGCTCTCATTTTGCCCTCGCTTTCTTCTCATTTTGTTTTTGGGGTGCTGGATGGATTTGCGTCAGCATTTTCTCTAGCTCTTAGACACAGAGAAAATGCTGACGGATTGGTTTATTGGTGATTTTTGGTGATATTTTTGAGTAAGGCTTCCAATTCGCTGACGTCTTTGAATGAACGGTAGACGCTGGCAAAACGGATGTAGGTAATATCATCAATTTTTGCTAATTCTTCCATGACAAATTCGCCAATCGTGTCAGATTTGACTTCGTTTCGATCGAGCTGGCGGATTTTGCGTTCAACATTGGCCACTATGGCTTCGATTTCTTCGCTGGAAACTGGGCGTTTGTAGGCTGAACGGACAAGGCCGCGCACGATTTTTTCACGGTTAAATGGTTCACGTTTGTCATCTTTTTTGATGACTAATAAGGGCATTTCTTCGATGCGCTCAAATGTCGTGAAGCGAAATCCGCAAGATTCGCAGACGCGTCTGCGCCGGATGGCTTCTTCGGCTTGTCTGGAATCTACGACTTTTGAGTCTTCAGAAGAACATTTTGGACACTTCATCTTCTTCTCCTTTTTCATTCTCTTTTTGCTGATGGAAATTTTTTTATTTTCGTCAGTAAATTCTAGGGTTGTTTAGGTTGAAATTTTGCTTCCAAACGGTAAATCACTTGCCCTTTTTTAGAAAATTTTTGCTCGTATTCGGTCATGACGTTGAGTGGGGCAAAGGCTTCATCTTGATGCAAGTCCAACCAAACTTTTTTCAATTCCATGCCGTAATTTGCCAATGAAACTAAAGAGTACTCAAAAAGCCCACGGTTGTCTGTTTTAAAATGAATTTCACCCTCTGAGCGCAAAATTTTCTCGTAAGTTTCCAAGAAAGATTTGTAAGTCAAACGACGTTTTTCATGACGTCCTTTTGGCCAAGGATCAGAGAAATTCAGATAAACTTGATCAATTTCCCCGTCCTCAAAATATTCGCTGAGGCTAGCGCCGTCAACCAGCATCATCTGCACATTTGGCAGACCGGCTTCGATGGCTTTGTCCAAAGCGTATGACAAGACCGACAGCTGCATATCAATCGCAATATAATTGATTTCTGGGTGCAGAGCGGCCATGCCAGTGATGAAAGCTCCTTTGCCGCAACCGACTTCGATATGAATCGGATGATGATTTCCAAAGCGTTCTGACCAGCGACCTTTAAAGTCGGCTGGATTTTCAACAACAATATGTGCGTTTTCAGCAAGCATTTCGCCTGCTCCTTTACGATTTCTGACGCGCATTTTTACCTCAATTTAATTTTTCTCGTTACTTTTTTACTGACGGACTGCTTTTTTTGCTGACGGAAATTTTCGTCAGCAAATTCTCTCGTTTTCAAAGTTTCTTTTTTTCGTCAGCAATTTTTCAGCTGGCAAAATTCACTTTTCGTCAGTAAATTCTCTTATTTGACAAGGCTTAGATAAGCCAAAAAATAGGAAGGACAATTCCCTAGCCTATTTTTTTAAAATATTTTACAAAATTGACGAAGTCCCAAGATTTCTTGATTGACTTCTTTCATTTTTTTCCGCGACAAATATTCTGCAATTTGGCGCAAGAAAGAAAGCTTTCCATACCAAGCCACTTTTTTCATTAACTCAGAATGGGGGCGAACTCCCGATGTCATTAGCCATAAGCTCCATTTTTCAGGCTTGATATAGTGCGACAAAACGTGCGCCATATCTACCATCGCATCTGACAAAAAGACGGTATCCCAATCCACCAGATAAATTTTACCTGTTTTATCGTCTACCAGCCAATTTTTATGATTGACATCGCCATGAACCACGACCACTTCTTCCTCTTGTAAAGTCGGAATCTGCTGACGCATCTCCTCAATAATCTGTGATAAGAAATGGTTGGTTTGCAAAGCTTCAGTATTTTTCACACAATCCTCAAGAAGTTGCTCAGGCGAAATCACCTGACTGCCCAACTTCTTGTAAGATTCCACCAATTTTTTTGACCCATGTAAATGCGCCAAAACATGATTGATTTGGGTGTCTTCCATGTCCTCAGAACTCAAAGTATGTCCATCAATCCAAGGTTGAGCAGATAAGGTGTCTCCTTCAGCAGTCCGTTTCGTCCATAAGACTTTCGGCGTAATGCCTTCGAGATAAATGCTCGCCAAAAAAGGACTCCCGTTTTTTTTAATAAAAACACGTTCCTCGTCACTTTTTCCAGAAAAAGCATTTCCTGAACCGCCTTTAACCGGCGTCATGTCCCAATGTGCTGGCATCACCCTTATCTCCTCCTCCCTTTTTTAAAATTGCTGGTTTCATTTGATTACTGCGCTGCAAAATTAAGCGTTAGGATAGTGAATCAAAATAGTTTGTGTCAAAATATCTGCATATTGATAAGATTCCGTCGTTTTAGGCCCACGCGCTGGAATATTTTCAATTACAAAATGTGTTGCATAGGCTTCAATCAAATTCACTTGATGACGATTTTCACGTTTACGACCAAATTGTGAAGTGATTTCAATCGTCTCACCCAAATGAGCGTTCACTTTATCACGAATATCAACGATTTTTCCAACTTCTTGATTTTGATTATCCATTTTTTCCTCCAAATAAGACGTAAAAGTCGGATTTCTCCGAACATTTCAGTCTTTAACATCAATTTTATCCCAGATTTTATCGTTTTCTAAATTTGAAAATCTAGTTCTTCTGTCTTTCAAAATAAGCCTAGAAGCGCTATACAGCCCTCAAAATCAACTTATTTTTCGCCAGAATTAGACAATTACTATTATTATAACACGAAACAGCATGAAAAATCTAGTCACCATATCGGCTATCAATACTTGCGAACTTATTATGCTCTTTAATAAAAAGCAATTCCACCGTTCCACGACTTCCTGAACGGTTTTTTTCAATAATGACTTCGACTTTATTATCTTGTGGCATTTCTTCTTCATCTTCGTCGTCGCCCGCGCGATCATAATAATCATCACGGTACAAGAAAGCAACAATATCGGCATCCTGCTCAATTGACCCCGACTCCCGAATATCAGACAAAACTGGTCGCTTATCTTGCCGCTGCTCAACTCCCCGAGAGAGCTGTGAGAGGGCAATGACAGGCACTTTCAATTCTTTGGCCAAGATTTTCAACTGTCTGGAAATCTCCGAAACTTCTTGTTGGCGATTTTCTCGACCTGTTCCCGAAATCAACTGCAAATAGTCAATCACAATCAAGCCGAGGTTTTGCGTTTCCTGTGCCAACTTGCGCGAACGCGCTCGAATCTCCGAAATCTTAATCCCTGGCGTATCATCAATGTAAATACTCGCCCGTGACAAGGTTCCTGTCGCCATGAAATAATCATTCCACTCTTGGTCATTGAGCTGACCAGTCCGCAGATTATGCGAGTCAATGGATCCTTCGGCGGCAATCATCCGACTCACTAAGCTCTCAGCCCCCATTTCCAAAGAGAAAATGGCAACTGTTTTGTCTTGCTTAGTTCCGATATTTTGCGCGATATTGAGAGCAAAAGCAGTTTTACCCACGGCAGGCCGTGCCGCAAGGATAATCAATTCCTCCTCATGCAGGCCCGTCGTCATATTGTCTAAAGCAGGATAACCTGTGGCAATCCCTGTAATATTGGATTTTTGTTGAGCACGCTGCTCTAAATCATCCATATGAATCGCCAAAACCTCAGAAATTTTCTTGAAACCATTGGTATTTCTGCCTTGTTGGACATCAATCAGACTTTTTTCAGCCTGAGCCAAGATATCATCGGCTGGCGAATCTTGTTCGTAAGCTTTTTCAACGGATTGTGTCAAATGGTTGATGAGCTGACGCAGCAAAGATTTTTCAGCAACAATTTTCGCATAATAAGCCGCATTCGCTGCTGTTGGTGTCGCTGTGGCAAGTTCGGCAATATAGGCAATCCCACCGATTGTGTCCAGCTCCCCCTGATTTTCCAGATGCGAACGAATCGTTAGCACGTCAATTGCTTCACGTGCGTCTGACAATTTTTCCATTGCTCGAAAAATAATTTTATGAGCATTCTTGTAAAAATCATCCGAAGTCAAAAATTCTTTGATTTCAACGAGTCGATCGCCATCCAAAAAAACAGCTCCAAGTACTGCTTGCTCAGCAGCTAAATCTTGTGGCGGTGCTTTTATGAGGTCAATTTCGGGCATCTTAGGCCTCGCTTATTTTAACTTTAATCACTGCGGTCACGTCATGATGAAGTTTTACGGGAACATCTTTTGTGCCCAAGGCTTGAATTTTGTTAATCAATTGGATTTTGCGTTTGTCCACAGGGACATTGTATTGGGCTTTGAGCGCTTTGGCAATGTCTGATTTGTCCACAGCACCAAATGTACGGCCTGTGTCCCCTGTTTTCATCTTGATTTCAACTACTACATCGTCTTTTTCAAGGGCATTTTTGAGCATTTTAGCTTCAGCAAGGTCTTCTTCTTCTTGACGTTTTTTAGCTTTCTTTTGTGCTTCAACGGCTGCAAGAGAAGCGCTTGTAGCAGGTTGTGCTTGTTTTTGCTTAATCAAGAAATTAGCAAATCCTGCTGGAACTTCTTTGACTTCGCCTTTTTTACCACGTCCTTTAACATCTTCTAAAAATACAACTTTCATTTTTCATTCTCTCTTTCTTTTAACACTTCAATTAAATCTGCTTGAACTTCTTCAATATTTTTTTCGTAAATCTGCGTGGCGGCATTGTTGAAATGTCCACCTCCACCCATTTTTTCCATAATGGTTTGGACATTGAAGCCATTGCGCGAACGCGCCGATACAGAAATAAATCCATTAGGATGTTTCGTAATCGTAAAGGAGGCCGAAACGCCTGCCATATCGAGCAAGGTATCTGCGGCTTTGGCGGTCGAAATATTATCATATTTCTCATGATTCAAGCCCAATCCCAAAGCAATTCCTGGGGAGATCATTTCTGAATTAAGGACGATTTCATTGACTTTTTTATATTTTTCAAAATCAGTCGCCATAATCATCTTAATCAAATCATTATCAGCGCCGCGTGAACGCAGGTAAGCTGCAGCTTCAAAGGTTCTAGCTGTCGTTGCTTTGGTGAAATTCTTGGTGTCCATCTCAATCCCTGCAAGCACTATGCTGGCTTCAATGGTGGACATCTTACGTTGATTATTATCGTGGAACTGCAAAATTTCCACGGTCAATTCACTTGCCGAGCTGGCTGAGGATTCAATGTATGACAGCAAAGCGTGCTCTGGAAAATCATCGTCACGTCTGTGATGGTCAATCACCACGAGTTTTTCAAATGATTTATAAAAATCAAGATTGAGGGTTTGACTGGTTTTTGAGTGATCGACCATGATGAGCAAGGAATTTTTCTTTTTCAGGGTTTGGGCTGTTTCCAGACGGACAATGTGTGAAAATCCATCTGATGATTCGTTCATTTTATCAATCGCCCGCTGAACATCGGGTAACATTTGTTCTGGATCATAAACCACGAAAGCTTCTTTTCCAGTCATGTTCGCAAAGGCCTTCATCGCAACTCCAGCACCTAAAGCATCCATGTCAGTGAAACGGTGTCCGACGATGAAAACATCCTCAGCTTCAGCAATAATTGTTCGTAGGGCCGTAGAAATCGCCCGCGCTCTAGTCCGACTTTTTTGCGTCCGACTTTCAGAATTTCCCCCAAAATAAACTGGACGAGCTTGGGGAGTATTTTCACGTAAGACCACTTGGTCGCCACCGCGCACTTGCGCCAACTCAAGATTATTCAAAGCGACGCTACCTATGGTCGGAAAATCATTCCACCCATAAGCGACACCAATTGACAAAGTCAATGGAATTTCTTTTTGCGCTGAATTTTCTCTAAATTCTTTGAGAACGATAAATTTATCATTGATCATTTTTTCTAAAATTCGATAATCACAGAAAAAATAATGACGGCTACTGTTGATTCGACGCAGGTAAACGCCATATTTATCCGCAAATTCTTCCAGAAAACCAGCGATAAAACTATTGATTGCGGTGCGACCACTGTCTGTGATCAAATCTGTCGCATCATCATAATTATCCACAGAAATCGCACCAATTACCGCACGACTTCCATTAAATTCTGACTTGAAGGTCACTTCTTTGGTTGCATCAATTAGATAAATCAAATTTTTATCAATATCCAATTCAGCAACATATTTTTGCTTTCCAATCGCAATATACTGGTCATCATTGGCGTTTTTCAAAATCCGTTTGATGTCCTCGCGGTTGAGTACTTGGTCATTTCCTTTAAAAATCATATCCACAAAAGGATTAAACCACTCTGGTTCAAAATTTTGATTATTAAAACGAATGACCCCTATGGGCATATTGTCCAAGGTTGCATTGAGCGAATTTTCGGCGTCATCATTGATTTTACGAATGAAATCATGGCGACGTAGCTGATAATTATGGGCTTGCCCCAACAAAATCATCGTAATCACTACGTTCAAAATAAGCAGATAAATCGTAATTGACCAGCGAGTCGCCGAAAAAACGACAACCAAACTTTCAATAATTTGGACGATAATCATAATGATAACAATGACAAGCGGTGAAAACCGACGAACAAAGTTCATAATCGTACTCCTTTTCTCTATTTTAGCACAGCATGGGAGAAACTTAAAGAATCCTTGCGGTTGAGTCGAAGTTTTGCTGAAAATTTACTGACAAATCCTTTACTTTTTTACTGACGTAATGGTTTTGACCTCTTTTTATCTGGCTTACGAGTTCACTGTTTCCAATTTGGCCGTCACAATTGATGTGACTTTTTCGTCAGCATTTTCTCTAGCTTTCGTCAGCATTTTTTTCACTTGCGTCAGCGAATCAGCAAATTCGTCAGCAGCTTGTTGGTTCATACCAAAGCGATTGTCTTTGATGGCCCAGACTGTTGCACCAGCTGATTTTCCTGCTTGAATTCCTTTTTCAGAATCTTCAATAACCAAGCTTTCACTAGGCTCCACCTGCAACTGGCGCATCGCTGAAAGATAGATTTCTGGATTAGGCTTAGATTCTTTAAAATCATTTCCCGACAAAATCACATCAAAATAATCCCGCAAGTCATGTGTATCAAGCATCAAGTTGATATCTGTCATTGAAGAACTGGAAGCCAGTGCAATTTTCAGCCCCGCCATCCGTAGATCATCCAAAAGCGCGCGCACGTCAGGAAATAAAAGTTCTGCGTAAGGCATCGGATTGGCATTTTTGTAAATCTCATACTCCATTTGAAGTTTTTGAGCTTCGGCCACATCAAAATCTGTCCCCAAAATTCGAGGCCAGATATCCTTCATATTTCCACCAATAAAATCACTCGGTTGCAAATGCGCAATCGAAATCTGATGGCTACCAAAAAAATCTTCACGACGTTGCAAATAATAGCGCTCAGTGTCAACGAGGACACCGTCCATATCAAAAATAATAGCTTTAAATTTCATAGCCTTATTATAACACATTTAGTTAAGCGCTGTTTCAGTTGGCAATTTTTTTTGCTCGACTTTTGCTTTTTTCTTCTTATTTTATAAAAATGATTTTTAAATTCGTTAATTATTGAAAATTATCAGAAAATTAGCTATAATAAATCAAATTATAGTTTAGCTAGAAAGGCCATTTGAAGTGAAAGTTGCAAAATTTGGGGGATCATCCTTAGCATCAGCGGCACAAATCAAGCGCGTTTTTGATATTGTCCGCTCAGATAGTAAGCGAAAATTTATTGTCGTTTCCGCACCAGGAAAGCGCTCAAGCGCCGACACAAAAGTCACCGATCGTTTGATTAGCTATTACCAAGCCTATCAAAAAAATAATCTATCAGAAATCAAGATACAACAAGATTGGATCATTGCACGCTATCAAAATATTTATGAAGATTTGGGATTGACCAGTAAAATTCTTGAGGAAATTACTGCAAATATCAAAAATTTGACAGACTTAGCGCTGGATAGTCCTTTTACCTATGATGCTTTTTTAGCTGCTGGTGAGAACAATAACGCTAAGCTCATTGCTGATTATTTCACTGCAAATGGGCTTCCAAGTCGCTATGTTCATCCAGCAGATGCAGGGATTCGCGTTTCCTCCGATCCTGGCAATGCTCGCCTTTTGAGCGGTGCTTACGAGCAAATCAAATACCTCAACGAGCTTGATGAAACATTGATTATTCCTGGATTTTTTGGAATGACCCTCGATGATGAAGTCTGCACTTTTTCACGCGGTGGCTCTGACATCACTGGTTCAATCATTGCTGCTGGAGTCAAAGCAGAACTTTATGAAAATTTCACGGACGTCAACGGCATTTATTCAGCCCATCCGGGGATTATCAAAAATCCTACACCGATTGCTGAGTTGACCTATCGAGAAATGCGAGAATTAGCCTACGCTGGCTTTTCTGTGTTGCATGACGAAGCCCTCGTTCCCGCTTATCGCGCGCACGTGCCTTTGGTCATCAAAAATACCAATAATCCTGAACACCCTGGAACACGAATCGTTGTCCAGCGCCAAACCAAAGGAAAACCTGTTGTTGGTATTGCTTCATCTAGCGAATTTTCTTCCCTCTATCTCAGTAAATATCTGATGAACCGTGAGGTCGGTTTCGGTAGAAAAGTTCTCTCTGTTTTAGAAAATCTCGGTGTACGTTTTGAGCATATGCCAACGGGGATTGATGATATGTCAATCATTATTCGAAGTCGCTATCTGACTCAGCCTGTTGCTAAAGCCGTGATTGCCAACCTCACCGAAAGCCTACACCCCGATGAGCTCTACATTGAACGTGATTTTTCAATCATCACCCTCGTTGGTGAAGATATGAAAGAACACGTTGGGGTGACTGCTCGAGCCTCTGCTGCCTTATCCGAAGCTGGAATTAGTATTGCGATGCTCTCGCAAGGTTCTAGTGAAGTTTCAGTGATGTTTGTCGTCAAATCAAAGGATGAAGAAAAAGCCCTTCAGGCCATCTACCCTGTCTTCTTTGAATAAGAAAAAAACAGCCTAGGCTGTTTTTTTTATTCTGTCTCTACTTTTTTAGAAGTACTAAAATTATCAAGGAGGTCTGGTACATTGATTCCCATTGTATCTAGGACATCAAGGCCTTGTTTTAGGCTTTCTTGCGACATTCCCAATATTTTCGATGACCCTTCTCCACCATAAATATTGATAGAATCCACTGCTTGCAGATTGCTTGAAACGCTGGCAACGATTTGAGGGAGAATCTCAAGTGCCATATTTAATTTGGCGGCATCATTCATTTTTTGCATCGCTTCGGCTTTTTTCTCAATGGCTTCAGCTTCGGCAAGTCCTTTAAGGCGAATCGCTTCAGCCTCGGCTTTACCAGTCGCTTCTATGGCCGTCGCATCAGCAAGGGCAGTCACTTCTCTTTGCTTTGCATTAGCTCGTGCTGTGGCTTCAATGGCCGCTGCTTCGGCTTGGGCTCTAACTTCCCGTTCACGCGCGTCGGCTTCGGCTTTAGCAATTTGTGCGGCTTTAGCGGCTTCAGCAGCCTTTACGACATTGGCTTCATTTTCTTGCGCTTTACGTAAAACTTCTTGGGTTTCAAGATCTGTTTCTCTTTGTTTTTTGATGATTTCGACTTGCATTTCTGCTTCAGTCGTTTCTTTTTTAGAAATGGCTTCTTGAATGGCATATGCTTGGTCGGCTGTGGCTTGAGCTTGATCGGCTTTAGCCTTGGCTTCGGCGGAGGCAATGGATTGTTCTTGTTCGTATTGAGCTAAATTGATTGCTTTTTCTTTTTGAGCATTGGCTACTTGAGTGGCAGCAAGGGCTTCAGCTTTTTGAGCATCTTGATCTGCAGCAGCTTTTTGAATCCGTGTTTCTTTGTCCGCATTAGCAACGGCAATGGCAGCTTCTTGTTGAACACGTGCCACTTCTTTTGCTCCCAATGCTTTGATATAATTTTGGTCATCTCGAATGTCATTGATAACGAAAGAGACAATGGATAGACCCATTTTTGATAGGTCTGTCCCCGCTTGTTGTTGGACTTCGATTGAAAATTTATTTCGATCTTCAATCAGCTCTGATACGGTCATCGTCCCCACGATTGCCCGCAAGTGTCCTCGAAGTACTTGGTCGGCCATTGCATCACGTTGTTCGTCTTTTTTACCTAAAAATTGTTCGGCAGCTGTGGCGATATCTTGTAAGGTTGATCCGACTTTAATCATCGCTGTTGCTTCGACTGTCACGGGAATTTTATCTTTGGAAAGAACTTTTTCGGTCTTAATATCAATCGCTGCAGATTGCAAGCTTAAATAACGCGCATTTTGGAAAATGGGTAAAACAAACGTTCCTGAACCACGGACAACTTTAAGTTTATTTCCTTGGGAGTCTTTATTAACTCCGCGTGATCCTAAGCCTGAACCATAAACAATCAAGGCTGCTTGCGGGCCAGATTTTTTGTAGTTTGCTGCAATAATTCCCAAAATGATTAGGACAATAACCACGATGGCAATAACAATAATGTACAGTAGTGACATGATGAATTTCCTCCATAAAAATAATTGTAATTTACTTCTTAAAAAATGCTTTCTTGATAAGGAATCACATAGGCGATACCTGCTTTGGTTTCAATGATGAGTACTGTTGCCCCTGAGGGAATGCTGCTCACGCCTGCCTTGTTGGGGAGGTAGATTTTGGCTGGTAAGGCACGTCTGGATTCGTTGACGAAAGTCGTGACTACTTCACCTACGGCCTCGGGTGAGGCAAGTCCTGTGGTTAAAATTCCAGTCAACATTTCTTTTTCATCTGCGCGATATCTACGATCAGAAAATTTATTAAAAAGGGCCATTGCTGGAAGTAAGACAAGGGTGAGCAAAATGACAAGAATAACTAAAGTAATTAAGATAGTGATAATAACCATTCTGCCCTCCTGAAAACCGCTTTCACATTGATAGGTTTAATATGCCACTTTTTGAATGATTTGTCAATCAAAAATTAAATTTTTAATCTTTATTAGAGGCCTTTTTCTTGTTTGCTACACGTTTTTGGCGCTCGAGTTCTTTTTTGATTCTTCCTTCGGGCGCAAATTTTTCTGCCCAATCGTCTGGTTTTAGAACTTTATGAGTGACCGGATCAAAATGCGGGCGTCCATCAGGGAAAATTTTTCCCATATTTGCACGGTGAACCGCATTAAAAATTTCATAGGGGTCAACCCCAGCTAAAACCAGTGAGCCGTAGGTAAAATAGAGTAAATCAATCATCGCATCGACTTGACCGGTCAAGACGTCCTGTTCTGGTGCTTTTGTGCTGACTTTTTGTGTCGCTTTATCTATGTCTTTGTGAAGTTGGGCGATGAGTTCGGCAAATTTTTCTGGATGGTCTGCTGTGCTAGCATAGAGAAATTCGACGATTTCTTCGACTTTGAAGCCTGAACGAAAGCTAGCTTCTTGTGGCGAAAAAGCGCGTGGGATAACTTGAGTTTTTCCATCCATTAAGCGATGAAAATCTTTTACTTTATTGAAATTTTGGTCTTTGGAAAGGAAATCTTTTTCGGTAGAATATTGAATCAAGCCATAGTAAGCAAGGGCTTTGGCTATTCCGTCTTGGTTATTGGTGTCTGTCGTGTAGGCGGCAATTTCTTTGACAGCAGGGAGCGCATTTCCCATGGCCACGCCGTAGCCAACGCCTGCAATCATATCTTTATCATTTTCAGAATCACCAAAACAGATGACTTGGTTCAGTTCAAAATCAAATTGTTGGCCGAGTAGGGCAATGCCGCTCAGTTTACTAATCCCTGCTGGAATTAAGTCAACTGAATAAGGGTTACTCCGCGTCACTACAAGTTCGGGAAAGGCGGCTTGCAGTTTTGGCGTCTCGTCTTGGGTGACAACCATCATTGCTTGGTAAATGGCTCCATCTTGATTTTCTGCTAAATGAGAGTTTTGGGGCAAAATCCGGCGGACAATGTGTTTAAAACTATTGCGGGCAACTCCTGATGTGCCTGAGGGGAGAAGCCCTGATAAAAGTCCGGCTAATCTGGTTTCGCCAAATTTCAAGAGGCCTGATCCGGTCACGCCATGAGCGGTTCCAAGCGAAATTTCTGAATGATTTTGCGTAGCGTAAGTCATCAACTTTTTGAGGGTTTTGGGCTCCAAAGGGTTGTCAAAAATGACTGCTTTGGGGGTGAAAATGTACTGCCCATTATAGGTCACGGCAAAATCCATGTCCAAGTCTTCAAGTAAAGGCATGGCAAAAGCAGGCCCACGACCCGTTGCTATTCCTACAAAAATCCCTTTTTGGCGAAGTTCACGAATGGCTTTGCGGGTACTGTTTGCCACTCCTCGGGTCGAGGTAAATAATGTTCCATCTAAATCAAAAAATACTGCTTTTATTTTCATAATCATTCTTTTCTAGTTTACTTGGGTTGCTTTTTTCTATGATTAGATTATACAGTAATTTTAAAGCTATTTCATGCTTCACGAGTTCTTTTCTGGAACATTTTTGATATAATTTTTATGAAATGTTTTTAAATGGAAAAAATGAGGAACTGATGAAAAAAATCTTAATTCTCCACACGGGTGGAACGATTTCGATGGCGGAAGATGAAAATGGTCGTGTTTCCCCAAATGAAAATAATCCGATGAATGCTGTTAATATGCAGTTAGATGAGGTTGAACTTGTCTCAGAAGATATTTTTAATCTGCCTAGTCCGCATATTAGTTTGAGCGATATGCTGGTTTTGAAAAATCGGATTAAAAAGGCTTTTTTGAGTGAAAATTTTGATGGTGCGGTGATTACACACGGGACAGATACTCTGGAAGAGACGGCCTTTTTCTTGGATACGACTTTATCACGTGGAAAACCGATTGTTTTGACGGGGGCGATGCGTTCCAGCAATGAGTTAGGAACTGATGGGATTTATAATTTATTGACTGCTGTTCGTGTGGCTGCTGATTCTCATTCTTGGGGACGGGGAGTCTTGGTGGTGATGAATGATGAGATTCATTCGGCCCGCTATGTGACAAAGACGCACACGACGAATGTTTCGACTTTTCAAACGCCGACACACGGGCCTTTGGGGTTATTGACTAAAAACAAAATTATTTATTTTCATAAGGATAGTGAAAATCAGCATCTTGATGTGCATACGGTGCATGGAAATGTGCCGATTGTCAAGGCTTATGCGGGGATGACTGGCGAAATTTTGGATTTGCTTGATTTGACAAGTTTGGATGGGCTTGTGATTGAAGCCTTGGGGGCGGGGAATTTGCCTCCTGCTGCGAGTCAATCTTTGCAACGACTTTTGCAGGCTAATATCCCTGTGGTGCTGGTTTCACGCTGTTTCAACGGAATTGCCGAAGCGGTTTATTCTTATGAGGGTGGCGGTTCGCAACTTTATGAGGCGGGCGTGATGTTTGCTGATGAGGTTAATTCACAAAAGGCCCGACTGAAGCTTTTGATTGGCCTAAATGCGGGGCTAAATGACGCTTGCGAGTTGAGAAATTTCATGGAAAATTAAAAAATTTACTGACGAAAAGTTTCGTCAGTAAATTTTTTTGTTTTTGGCTTACTTTTTTACTGACGAAATTATTTTTTCAAATCCGTCAGCATTTTCTCTGCTTATAAGGCTGAATTTTGAGCTAGATTTGCTTGTAATTCTCGCCAAATTTGTTCATTTTCTTCTATTGAATACGAATTTGCCCCGGAAGCCAAGGCGTGTCCTCCGCCGTCATGGCGTTTGGCAATTTCATTGATGGGAACGATTTTTGAACGCATCCGCACGCGGAAATGTCCATCAGCTTGCTCGACAAAAATGGCCCAAGAATTGATGCCCCGAATATTGCCTGGAACACCGACAATGCTTGAAGTTTCAGCATCGCGCAAATCAAATTGTTTCAAGATGTCCTGCGTCAAAATCACGCGCGCAGCGCCATTTTCTGAAACTTGCATATTTTCATAAACAAAGCCTTGCAGGCGGGCAACTTTCATGTCAAATGACGCCATTTCTCGACCTAAAGCGGAGCGATCAAAATCATATTCTGCCAAGATTGAAGCAATTTTGAAGGTATTTGGCGAGGTTGCAGGATAGAGGAAACGGCCTGTATCGCCAATGATTCCAGCATAAAGCAAGCGAGCTGCTTGGGCATTGAGCCGCAAATTTGTAGCTAAAGCAAAATCTGCGACGATTTCAGAAGCTGAACTGCGCTCAGGCTCGACTAACTGCAAGTCTCCGTAGGCATCATCATTGGGGTGATGGTCGATTTTGATGACAAAATCAGCGGCTTGATAGCGCTCATCATCAATTCGAGGCTGGTTCGCCGTATCACAAATAATGCTCAAAAATTTCTCCTGCCCAGGCAGCTCAACCTGATCCATTTGCGTCAGATAGGTCAATGTTGGCTCATCGTAACCCACCGCATAAATCCGCTTGTCTGGGAAATTTTCACGCAAAATCGCCCGCAAACCTGCTTGCGAACCCAAGGCATCTGGATCTGGATTTTTATGGCGATGAATGAGAATAAGTTCATATTCTTTAATTTTTTCTAGGATTTCGTTCATTTTTTCTCGTTTTCTTCTTATTTTTAATTTCGTCAGCATTTTCTCTCGGTTTTTTGTTAGAGAATTTGCTGACGGAACGTGATTTTATTTTCGTCAGTATTTTTGGCAACTAACTGGCGCTTTTTCTACTGTAAAATTTAGGTCAGCTGAACATTGACCAAAACTTTGGCGACAATGGTATTGACATGATAAATTTCGCAATCGACCATTGCACCAATCCGGGTCTCCCCAATGACTTTGGGGTAAATTTCGAGGACATTGTCAATCGCTGCGGCACTCATCAGGTTAATGTTCAATGATTCAATGATAATATTGCGTCTGCGACGTTTGCTGAACACTCGCTGAACGACATGACTAATCAACTCGGCAAAAACGCCACTTGCCATTGTCCCGACACTATTGATCATAAAAGGCTCAACGGTCACTGTATAAGCTGACCCTTTCTCTGACAAGCAGTCGGCAATGTTATCACTGAAAGTATGCGCCACCTGACTATCTTCTTGAACTTTTTGCAGACTTTGAAGCAAGTCAGACTTGCTGATGATACCTGCATAAGTGTAATTATCATTGACCACAGGCATGATATCATAGCCTTCATAAATCATTTTTTGCGACACGCTGGCAACGGTCATGTTGGCTTTGGCAACTTTTGCGCGCGTCATCACTGTACTGATTTGCGTATCGCTGCCTTTATTGGTCACATCACGCATGGCAATGACCCCCACTACCACATTGTATCGATTGGTCACGGCAAAACGGCTATAATTCGTTCTTTTCACCAAATCCAAGAAATCTTTGACCGTATCTTCTTCACGCAAAGTCGCTCTTTTTTGATGAAAAACATCCCCAACCGTCACGACATCTTTTTTGATCAACTCATTTGATAAGGCATGACTGATGCGATTGGCCACCGTAAAAGTGTCATAACTCGTACGCATCAAAGGAATTCCCAGCTCATTGGCATAATCAATCACTTCTTGATCCACGTCAAAGCCACCCGTGACCAATATCGCATTTTGCTCTTGCAGTGCCAAACTCTGAATACTCTTACGATCGCCAACGATGACTAAACCATTCGGCACCAAATAACGCAGAAAAGATTCTTTTTGCATCGCGCAAATAATAAATTTACTAAATTCAACTTCCAGACCAGCCAAACCACCTAAAACGTCAGCATTAGCCACATCAGCAAGTTTAGCAAAAGTCAGACGGTTAGCCACTTTTTGCCCCTTGGTTGCCACACGAACCGTTCCCGAACGATCATTGACCGCAACTAAGCCAAGATTCTCAGCTGCTTTAATCGCACGATAGGCCGTTCCATCTGCCACCTTCATACGATTGGCAATCCCACGCACACTGACTTGCCGCCCAACTTCTAATCCTTCAATATAAGTTAGAATTTCCTCATGTTTTGACATAAAATTTAAATCTCCCCATTAAATCTATTTTTTGTAGAAGTGAGAAAATCTGCTTTTCTTCGCTCATATTTTTCAAAATTTCTGATTGAGCCACTGTATTGATGGGCTGCTTTAAACTTTTTCACCTGCTGATACCCTACTTTTTGTGCTACTTTTTGTGAAGCGCTATTTTCCTCATCAATCAATAAGTCCACTGTTTTTAAACCAAATTGCTCAAAAGAGAATTCCGTCAAAAGCTGCAAAGCTTCTGTAAGTAACCCCTGATTCCAGTAGGCTTCGTTCAAGACATAGCCTATCTCAGCGGTGCGTTTTTTCTCTGAAAGCTTCACAAAATGAATGCTACCAATCATTTTATGTTCACTTTTCAATTCTATTGCCCATTTTCCCAAAGGGTTTTTCATAAAATGGTTCGCAATAAATTCTCGCACTTCTTCCACTGATAAATGCGCTCCAAAAACAAATCTCATATTTTCAGGATTCCCCGAATAAGCAAACATTTCCTGCGCATCTTCTAGCCGAAAAGGGCGTAAGAGCAGGCGGCTGCTTTCAATCGAAGTAAATTCCGCTAATTTCACATAAATACTCATGTTTTTTCCTTTTTTGTGGACTCTCCTTTTAATTATAGCAGAAAATAAAGGCACTGTCCTTGCTGATATCAAGGCAAAATCTTATTTTTACTTTCCTTTTCTAAGCTGTGCTATAATTCTTATGGTAACTAAAAATGAATTATAAAAAAATAAATTTAAAAATAAAAAATCCCCTCGACTTTTGGGCAGCTTTTTCAGAGAGTGAGCGTTTTTTCTGGTATGATCGTCAGAGAAACCAGCTCATCATTGGCGCTGAGCGCTTAGCTTCCCTCAAACAGAACAAAGATAACTTCTCAGATTATCCCTATCTTTTTCATAGTCAAACTTTTTTTGAGCAGGTCAATCAGGAACTTTGGCAAGATTTTGGCGGTGAAACACTAGCTTTCAAACACTATTTTGTCCTAGAAAATCAAAGCTCTTTTTATTTAACCTGCGAAGCGCCTCGGTCTTTTCAAGAACAGAATTTTCCAAAGCTGACCCATCAAATCAGTGAAGAAAAAGCTGATTTTTCAGCTTGGAAAAGTCTTTTTGAAGCCATTCAAGAGAATTTTGCACAAGAAAAAAGTCAAAAAATTGTTGCGTCTCGCGAACTGAAATTTACAAGTGAAACTTCTTTTAATCTAGAAAGCATTTTGCAAAAGCTGAGTGACAATAATCCGGCTTCTTTTATTTTTGCCTATCAAAAAGAAGCTAAAATTTTTCTAGGGGCTTCACCCGAGATT
Organism: Lactococcus sp. S-13; assembly: GCF_004210295.1. NCBI lineage: Bacteria > Bacillati > Bacillota > Bacilli > Lactobacillales > Streptococcaceae > Lactococcus > Lactococcus kimchii. The sequence goes on from NZ_SDAK01000001.1 coordinate 716,943, forward strand.
TTGGTGCAAAAGAATGGCCCAGAGATTCTTAGCTATGCGCTGGCCGGTACCTTTCCTAAAACCTTAGAAAATGCGGGAGAACGCCTGCTCAATGACGCTAAAAATCTGGAAGAACACGCCATTGTCGTGCGCAAAATCCAGCAAAATTTGCTCGAAAAGGCAAAACAAGTGACGGTTGGAAAAACTGAAGTGATGGCATTGAAAAATGTGGTGCATCTCCGCACGCTCTTGAGCGCCAAAGATAATCAGCTTTCGCTGATTGATTGGGCAAGACATCTTCATCCCACTCCTGCCTTAGGTGGAGAACCTCGCCTCGAAGCCCTTCGCTTCTTGCGTGAACATGAGACACATGAACGTGGTCTTTACGCTGCTCCCTTAGGAATCATCGACCACGAAGGCAACGGAACGATGATTGTGGGGATTCGCTCAGCACTCATTGACCAAAAATCACTCTACGCCTATGCCGGCTGTGGCATTGTTCCCTCATCCAATCTTTTAGATGAATTTAACGAAACAAAGGTAAAATTAAAAACAATCTTAGAAGCACTCTGATGAGAATAAAGAGCGCTGATGTATTTGTAAGTAAAGGATAGCCATGACTAATAATTATTTAGCACCATTTGTCGATGAACTTTATCATCTAGGGATTCGTGAAGCTGTTTTCAGCCCTGGTTCACGTTCAACGGCGCTTGCTCTGCTTTTTGAAAACTACAATAAATTTGAGACATATGTCAATATTGATGAACGCTCTGCGGCTTTTTTTGCGCTAGGTATTGCTAAGGCCAAGGGGCGACCTGTTGTTTTGGTTTGTACTTCTGGCTCTGCAGCAGCCCATCATTTTCCGGCCCTGACCGAGGCTAAAATGAGTCAAATTCCTTTGATTGTTTTAACAGCAGATCGACCAGCAGAATTACAATTTGTTGGTGCGCCACAAACGCTTGATCAAACACGTCTTTTTGGTGATTTTGTCAATCATTTTGAAAATTTTGCTCCACCAGAAGCTGAAAATTTTTGGACTTATCCACGAAAATTGGCTCAGCGTGCTGTTTTGGCAACAAATAACCCTGCGGCTGGGCCTGTGCAAATCAATGTGCCTTTACGTGAACCCCTAGTTCCTGATTTAAATCCTGAACACTATCGAAAAGGACGTTCAGCTCAAACTTTTCAGATTGCCAAGGGAAAAATGTCTGCTTCTTTTGATGACACTATTTTATCTCGTAAGACCCTCATTTTAGCTGGGCCAAATCATTCGGCAACGTATGAACAAGCTCTGATTGACTTGGCTGAACGTTTAAAAGCGCCTATTTTGGCTGACCCTTTGTCCAACTTGCGAAATTTTAATCACCCTTATATTATTGATACTTATGATGCTTTTTTGGCTGATGAAACGCTTAAGCATGGCTTGAAAGCGGAGCTTATTTTGCTTTTTGGACAGATTCCTGTGTCAAAACGTCTGCAACAATTTCTCAATTTGCAAACTTCTGCTCATATCGTCCAAGTTGACCCTCAGCTCAGCTATCGAAATCCAGTGCAAACAACAACTTTCGTGGTACAAAGTGATGTTGAAACTTTTGCTAAAAGCATTCAAAAAGTGAATCTGGATAGCACTTATCTCAATGCCTGGCAAGAATTACAAGAGATTTGGCGCGCAAAACTGACTACTGTCAACCACGAAAACGCCGCATTTGAGGGGCGCTATGTCGGCATTTTGCAAGATGTTTTGACTTCTTATGACAGTCAGCTCATGGTTTCTAACAGTATGGAAATTCGTGATGTGGATTACTGGTGGCAAAAGCGTGATGCTCAGGTCAGGATTTTTGGCAATCGGGGAGTCAATGGGATTGACGGAACAGAATCGACGGCCTTGGGGCTGGCAACGACTGGAAAACCGACGGTACTTTTGACTGGAGATTTGTCTATGTTGCATGATTTGAATGGCCTGATTGTTGGTAAAACGCACCAATTGAACTTGACGATTGTCCTTTTCAATAATGATGGCGGTGGAATCTTCCAACATTTGGCGCAAAAAGGGCTCCCACATTTTGATTATCTTTTTTCAACACCGCATGGTTTGGACTTTGGAGCTTTGGCTCAATTAACTGGCTTGGACTATCATTCCATCAGTGATTATCCTGATTTTTCAAAAACTTTGAAAGAGGTTTTGACGGTAGCGGGTGTGCATTTGTTAGAAATTAAAACGGATAAAGAGCTGAGCCTCGCTTTACATCAAAAATATACAACATGACAAAATTTAGAGAAGAAATCATTGAAATTAAGGGACGCGCCTACGCGGTGAGACGTCACGGTGCGGGTAAAATCCTCTTTGCCTTGCACGGTTTTTCGGAAACTTCGGCAACTTGGGATGCCTTGGATTTGGCAGGTTATGAAATTTTTGCCATTGATCTTTTGGGACATGGAAAATCAGAAAAACCTGTGGATTTAGCAGCTTACCAACTCGAAAATATACTGACGGATTTGGCACTCTTATTTTCCAAATTGACAAAAAACAAGCCTTTTTCGCTCCTGGGCTATTCAATGGGTGGACGGTTGGCTTTGCGCTTTTGCTTGGCTTTTCCTGATGCGCCTGTTGAGCATTTGCTTGTGGAATCGGCAGGAGCCGGTCTAAAAACTGAGGAAGAACGCGCTTCTCGCCGGATTGCTGACGAAAAGTTGGCACGCAATATCTTGGCAAATGGCTCAGGCTGGTTTGCTGATTTTTGGGGTCAACTTTCACTTTTTGAGTCACAAAAAGCGCTCCCTCAAGCTGTGCAAGAAAGAATTTGGCAAAGGCGTGCTAATAATGTGCCTCTTGCCTTAGCTCAAACCTTGCGTGGGACTGGTCAGGGCGAACTTGCTGATATTTCAAATAAAATCAAAACACTCAAGCCCAACTTGCTTTATCTTTACGGTGAGCTGGATCACAAATACAGTCAAATTGCGAAAGAGATATTCGCTCCCAATCCCTCTGTGACAGTGATTGGGCTACCAGCTTGTGGGCATAATGCACATCTGGAAAATCCGCAACTTTATCAGCAAATCCTGCAAAACTATTTGGCTGAAAGCGTTTGTGATATAATAAAAAAAGACGATTAGAAGCTCAGAGAAATTGCTGACGAAACTTAATTCGTCTCATCAGGCAGAAAAAATGCTGACGAAAATCTTTTTTTACACAGGAGGCCGAGAGATTTTACTGACGAAAATCTTTTTGCTGTTCCTACGTCCCAAAAGTGCCTATTTCTCAGCAATCGTCATTTTTAAATTCAATTTTGGGAAATTTTACCCCAACCATTTATTTAAAGGAGAACATTCATGTCAAAATTTAACTGGGTGGCGCTTGAGCGCAACTATGAAGATATTATTTATGAAACTTATGATGGCATTGCTAAAATTACCATCAATCGTCCGGAAGTCCGCAATGCTTTCCGTCCTAAAACCGTCGTTGAAATGATTGATGCTTTTAGCATTGCGCGTGATGATACTAACATCGGCGTGATTATTTTGACTGGTGCAAATCATGGAAAAGGTGAAGATAAAGAAGCCTTTTGTTCTGGTGGTGACCAAAAAGTACGTGGAAATGGTGGTTATGTTGGTGAAGACCAAATTCCTCGTTTGAACGTTTTAGATTTGCAACATTTGATTCGGATTACACCAAAACCTGTCATTGCCATGGTAAATGGTTTTGCCATTGGTGGAGGTCACGTGTTACATATTGTTTGTGATTTGACGATCGCTTCTGAAAACGCAAAATTTGGTCAAACTGGTCCACGTGTTGGTTCTTTTGATGCTGGTTATGGTGCTGGTTTACTTGCCGCTATGGTTGGGCAAAAGAAAGCACGTGAAATCTGGTTCCTCTGCCGTCAATATACTGCCCAAGAAGCAATGGACATGGGAATGGTTAATACTGTTGTTCCATTTGACCGTCTCGAAGAAGAAACGGTTCAATGGGCCCAAGAAATGCTTGCCCTCTCACCAATGGCACTTCGTATGCTCAAAGGTTCAATGAATGCTGCAACTGACGGACTTGCTGGACTGCAACAATTTGCAGGAGATGCAACACTTATGTTCTATACGACGGATGAAGCTAAAGAAGGACGCGATGCTTTCAAAGAAAAACGCAAACCTGATTTTGATCAATTTCCAAAATTCCCATAAAAATTTCCCAAATTGCTGACAAAGCGTCTTTTTGACGCTTTTTGTGATTTAAAAGTTACTGACAGGATTTCCGTCAGTAAAAAAAGAGCCAGAAAGGAGAAAATTGAGTTCGCTCACAGCTTAAATAATGAAATGGTTAAAAAAACAGGCGGAACTTTATCCCCAAAAACACTTTTTAAATGACTCTACTTTTGCCCAAATCAATCAGGAAGTCAATAAGATGGCTGAACATTTGGCTCCTCTTATTGACAATCAATCACGGGTTGCGCTCCTTTCAGAAAACGCTGTTGAAATGGCGGTCGTTTTGTTTGCCTTGCTCGGTTTGTCAAAAGAAGTTCTTCTATTAAATACACACTTGACCGAATATGAACTAGCTGACCAAATCAATGAACTCGAGATTGAGACAGTCTTCACATCGGATTCACTGACAGAAAAAATTACTGACAGCATTTCTTTTTCGGAAATTTGGACTAGTAACCCTTGCCCTGTAAGTCTGTCAGCAGATTTTCCTGATGAAAAAATTGCGGTCATCATGAACACTTCCGCTACTACCGGAAAATTTAAATCTGTCCCTATTACTTGGGGCATGATTTCAAATCACGTCAAAGCCTCAAAGGAAACGCTTGGCGCTTACGACAATGATAATTGGCTTGTCATCTTACCCATGTTTCATGTCTCTGGACTTTCCATTATCATGCGTACTTTATATAATGCAACATCAGCGACCATTGTTGATAAATTTGATGAAAACCAACTTCTTGAAATGATCAATTCTGGGAAAATCAACATGGTTTCACTCGTCCCAACCCTTCTTACGAGAATTGCTGACAAATTGCATAGCAATAACTTACGTTTAATTCTACTTGGTGGTGAATTTATTCCCCAACCTTTAATCAAAAAATGCCAAGAATTAGGTCTTCCTATTTACAAAACTTATGGAATGACTGAAAGTTTTTCACAATCTGTCACTTTTAATATTTTAGATTTCCCTGATAAAACAAGCTCTGTCGGGCGGCCTTTACCAGGTGTTGAAATTGAGATTCGTCAAGCTGACCTTGCTGGCGTTGGTGAAATTTGGTTAAAATCTCCGATGTTGATGAAAGCTTACCTCGGCCAAAAGCCTTACGGCGCTGCTTTTGAAACTGGCGATATCGGTTACCTTGATGCGGACGGTTTTCTCTATCTGCTCAATCGCAGAAAAGATATCATTATTTCTGGCGGTGAAAATATTTACCCCAAAGAAATCGAAGATTTAGTTTATTCTCTTCCTGAAATCAAGGAATGCGCCCTTGTTGCTAAGCCAGATGTCAAGTGGGGACAAGTGCCAATTCTCTTCGTTTCAGGCAATATTTCCCAAGAAAAATTAGAAAACTTTCTCACTGAAAAACTGGCAAAATACAAACGCCCCCAAACCATCACTTTCATGGATGAATTGCCCAAAAATGCGTCTGGAAAAATCTTAAGAAAAGAGCTTAAAGGATGAGAATTGAAAAAATTACAATGTTTCATGTTCAACTCCCTATGAAATTTAATTTTAAGACCGCCAAAGGTTCCTTAAATCTCCGCGATACCATTATTATAAAAGTTGAAAGTCCTAACGGACTTTCGGGATTTGGTGAAGTTGTTGCTTTCACAACTCCTTTTTATACCTCAGAAACTTTTGCTGATTCTTGGAAAATCTTGGAAGAAACTTACCTGCCAGAAATTTTGCAAAAAGACTTCTCACACCCTTTTGAAATCCATGAATTTTTTAGAAATCCCTTACCGATGGCTCTGGCTGGACTAGAAAATGCACTTCTAGATTTGTATTTTAAAGAAAAAAATGAAAATTTAATTGCTGGACTTTTCCAAGAAAAATTAGCTGATAAAATCCCACGTGGTGCGGTGCTTGGACAAATGTCTGATGCGCAAACCATTAAGGAAATTGACCAACTTATTAACAGTGGCGTCAAAAGAATTAAATTAAAAATTAGTCCACAAATTGGGACTGACTTGATTAAAAATCTGGTCAAAAGCTATCCACAAATTACATTTGCTCTTGATGCCAATCGAAGTTTTCAACTGACAGACTGGCCAGTCATCAAAGAGCTAGACCAACTTGGTCTGGCTTGTATCGAAGAACCTTTTGATATCAAAGATTTATCCGAATTAAAATTACTGACAGAGCTGTCAGTGAACTTTTCAACGCCCATTTGCTTTGACGAATCCGTTCAAGATTTAGAAAGTCTAAAAATACTGACAGAACTTCCTTTTCAAACGATGCTCAACGTAAAAATAGGTCGTTTAGGTGGACTTTATCAAACGCAAAAAGCCATCGAATTTTGTAGACAACATCAGATTGGCTTTTGGATTGGCAGTATGGTTGAGTCTGGTATCTCAAAAATACTCCATGTCCAACTCGCCGCGCTTTCTGGAAATGCGATGGCTGGTGATTTATCCGATTCTAAGCATTATTTTGACATAGACCTCATTCAACCAGAAATTGCCTTTCCAAACGGTTGGATGACAGTCCCGACTGGCGCTGGTATCGGTCTGTCCGTTAATGAAGTCGCATTAGATCGCTACACTGTAAATAAATTGAGCTTGACCTCCTTGAAATGAACGAAAAAAATAAAAAACTGGAACCTGCACAAGTGCAGAACCACAGTTTTTTCCTATTTTTTCATCATTTCATGATAGTCGGTCTCACATCTTATTAAGGAGATTTTCCAATGAACATGATTGACCAACTCAATATCACAGATTTTCAACTTTTTACTGACGAGAATGCTGACAGTTCTGTCAGTAACAGCTATAAGTTCTCAAGTAAAATGATCCTCAGCGATTTTCATGCTCAACCGCACGGCTTTTTAAATGGAGGTGCAAGTCTTGCCCTCGCTGAAATCACAGCTGGTATGGCCAGTAATACCATCGGCTCTGGTCAATATTTTGCCCTCGGTCAAAGCGTAAATGCCAATCATCTCAATCCAAAAAAATGCGAAGGTTTCGTAAATGCCCGCGGTCTTCTTCTCAAAAATGGCAAACGTAACCACGTTTGGGAAATCAAAATCACTGATGAAAATGAAAAGCTCATCTCTCAAATCACAGTGGTCAATGCCCTTGTGCCTGTAAAAAAACTCTGACAAGATTAGTCAGAGTTTTTTTACATTAAACGATATTTTTTATTCGCGCTGCTTCTTTCGATTCTTGATGATTACGAAGGCCAACACAACAACCAGTGAAGCAACTACTGCACAAAAACCCTGTACGCTCTAATGAAGTTAGAAAGTTGTGGAGTCTCATAAACAAAAAAAGAGCACATAAGTCCCATACTTAGTGCTGCTACCGTCAGGTCCTGACACGCTTCGTAAGAAACTTATTGCTCCGAAGTCTATTATAACATAATTTATTTTTTTCGTCTATTTTTAAAGAAATCTTGCATGATTTTTGCACATTCGTCTTCTAAAATGCCTGATTCTACTTGTACGCGATGATTAAGCCGCTTATCTTCCAAAATTTGGTAAAGGCTGACTGTGCCTCCAAACTTAGGATTTGTCGCACCAAAATAAACTTGTGGAATACGTGCTAGCCCAATTGCCCCAGCGCACATCACGCAAGGTTCGATTGTGGCAAAAAGAGCACAATCAAGCAAGCGCCAATTTCCCACCGCCTGATTTGCCGCTTCAATCGCACAAACTTCAGCATGGTGTGTGGCCCGACCATCAAGTTCTCGCCGATTAAAATCACGCGCGATGATTTCGCCAGCTTTGACGATGACTACTCCGATTGGAACTTCTTCGTTATCCGCAGCTTTTTGCGCTTCTTTGAGCGCTTCATTCATGAAAAATTCTTTTTGATCGTGTGTAAATTCTTGAATCATTAAAGTTGCCACCTCATGTGTGGCTCAGCCAGATCAACTGGGATTTTTCCTGCCGCTTCCTGCGCTTCTTCAAGCAAGATTTTTAAATCACCAAATTGCGGTAAATGAGTCAAGACAAGCTTTCCAACAGCCGCACTTTTAGCGATTTCTCCTGCTTCAAGAGAGGACAGATGATTAGGCATTTTTGACTTTTCTTTAAAGAAATAAACATCTGCTAGCAAAAGGTCTGCCTCTTTTGAGAAGTCGACTAATTCTTCAAAATAACCAGTATCGCCCGTGTAAACCAAAACCTGATTTGTTTTGCGTTCGACAATACGCATGGCATAATTGACCACAGGATGCACTGTTTTTAAAAAGGTGATATCAAAAGGGCCAACTTTTGTGCCATTTTCGACGTCATAAACATGACCCTTAGAAACCTTATCCAAAGTCAGCTTTGAAAACTCATATTCATTTTCACCATGACCATAAATGGATAAAATCATCCCATCCCAACCGTCTTGTCCTAATGGATAGAGTTGACGATATTGACGAAGTGCGCCGAGGTCTGCGATGTGGTCTTCGTGGTAATGACTCAAAATGACGGCGTCAAGTTGGGTAGGTTGCAATTCATGTTCCAGCTCGGTCACTGCGCGTGAGCCACAATCCAAGAGCAGATTGAAGCCTGACTCTGACTGTAAGAGATAAGAAGTTGTGCCTGCGTCACGTGTAGGATAGCCACCCCAAACACCAAGTGCTGTTAATTTCATCTTTTCTCACTTTCTTTATTTTTATTTATTTCCATTATAGCAAAGTGCGAGAAATTTCGCTTGTTCGCTCTCTAGTTTGTTTCTAAATTTAATGTTGAAAATTCGAGTAAACTACTTCTCAATTTGCTGCTTTTTTGCTTAGTAAAAAGTCACTTCCAAATGTTGGATTAAGCTGAGACCTACTGATTTTTTGATAGCTTGGCTCTCTCTCCCATCACAGCGATCGCTTTATTTTTCTTTTTTCTATAACAGGATTGCTCTTTTTTGCAATTTTTTTAGTTTTTAGATTACTAATGCTATTTTATTGTAATTCAAGAAACAAAGGAGTATAATATGTAATAATGCAGTTTTGGAAAAAAGCTAGAAAGGAGCGAAAATGGCGATTTCCACCCACCAACTTGATTTAAACTATTGTTACGATATTTTTGATTTACTTGAGCGTCTACAAAAAAACGAAATGAAACGTCATGATTTACGCCGAGAAGCAAAGGCGGCGCTTGATGAAAAAGTTTCAACTTTGGCGAAAATCTATGCTTCTTTTTTCCCTTTTTTGCTGCTGGTTCTTTTTCTTTTAACTAAAGATACGGATTTGAAAGTCATCTCAGCGGCTGCACAGTTGAGTACTTTATCTGCTTTGATTATGTGTATTTTGATTTATGTTTTTATTGCTGGAACTTCATGGGCAAGCACTTATTTTATTTTTCTGACACTCTTTGAAAGGGGAAAATTGCGGTGGACTAAAAAACGAGTGAAATCCGCTATTTATACGGAGCTTCAAGATTCTAAAAATGCGCTTGGCCGTGAACATCTTGTCCTTATCACTGATGCTCACCTGCTCCATTCTCGCATTCCTGATGGTTTGTTAAATATTGCTGCACTGGGTTATTTGATTAAGAATTTGGAACAACATACTGATCGGACGCTTGAAGAACAGCTTGACCAGTTGAAAATAGACCTTGAAAATGATGAGTTTCGAAGAACGATTGAACCTGAAGGAAAGTCTTTGATTCAAAGAGAGCGTGAAAATCATTATTTAGACTTTTTAGCAGAAATTTTTGAGTAAAAAAAACGACGATTGTCGTTTTTTTATTTTGTTAATCCCAAATTTTATCAGCAATAGCTTTGATGTGACTTAGTTTTGCCCATTGTTCTTCTTCTGTCAAGTCATTTCCTTCTTCAGTTGAAGCAAAACCACACTGAGTTGAGAGGGCAAGATTTTCTAAAGGAACATATTTAGTAGCTTCGTCAAGGCGCTCTTGGATATCAGAAATGGCTTCTAATTCTGGGTGTTTTGAGGTGAAAACACCTAAAACGAGCAAAACGTTTTTGCGCTGATTCCAAATTTCTGGTAAAGGAGCAAAGCTTCCTGAACGAGCATCATCGTACTCTAAGAAGAAAGTGTCGTAGTTAAGTTGACCTAAATATTTGGCAACTGGTTCGTATGAGCCTTCAAAGAGATAGGTTGATTTGAAATTACCGCGACAGATGTGGGTTGATACACGCAAGTCTTCTGGTAAATCTTTCAAGAGTTTGTTGATGACATAGACAATGTCTTCACTCATTTTCACGTATTTTTCATGATTTGCAGGATCATCCAAAAGTCGAGCAATCAGATAAGCCCAAGTCGTATCGTCCAACTGAATGTAGCGTGCGCCAAGTTCGTAGAAATGCAATAATGTTTCGTGGTAGGCTTGTGCTAAATCATCTAAAAATTCTTCCCAAGTGCCATAAAATTCTGGCCAACGGTCTGAACGTCCATCACGATTTGGAATCAAAGATGGTGATGGAATGGTTACTTTTGGCTCTACACCGTCTGGTAGAACTGATTTCAAAAATTCAAAATCTGCAAAAAAAGGATGTTCAGGGTTGAAGGCAACTTTTCCTGTCAGCTGAATGTTGGTTGTGCGCGTTTTTGCACCGTGAAATTTATAAGAATCTTCTTGTTCGTAAGCTTCGACACCATTTAGCCCCCAGAGAAAATCCAAGTGCCACCAAGAGCGATTAAATTCACCATCAGTAACTGCTGCAAGTCCTGTGGCAGCTTCGTTTTTGACTAGATTTTTGATTTCTGCTTGTTGGACTTCTTTGAGTTTTTCCAGTGAAATTTCACCGGCATTGTAGGCTGCACGAGCTTCTTTGAGGGCCTGTGGGCGAAGAAAACTTCCAACGTGGTCAAAATGATAGTGAGTATGTGTCATAATAATACCTAGATTCTAATAATTTTTATTCTGTTTCTATTTTAGCAGACTGAATCTTGTTTGGTCTTCTTATTTTTTTATGTTGTTATGCAAATATTTAATGAAAAATCTTCGATTTTTAAAGAAATCGAAGATTTTTATTTTAAGCTGTTTCAAAACGAATAATGAAATAAACGGCACCAATCAAAAGGCTTGAACCAAGCATTGTCCAATTGCCAAAAAGATGACCAGATAGCGTGGCCAGGCCAGCGCCCGTAAAGAAAAGGCCAATCAGCAGCACATAAATACCAGCTGAACGCAATTTTTCTTGATCGCGGGTAATAATATATTGGGCGAGGTTGGCAGACATGGATTTCATGTTTCCAGTCATGAAAATACTGCCATAAGCTCGACCGTGAACTTTGGTGAAAGCATCATATTGAATGGCCATAAAATAGCTGAAAAAGCCAACATAAAACGAAGCTGAAAGCGGGAAATTAAAGCCGTAAGCCAACGCAAAAGCTGTAATTCCGAACCATTGCACCAAAAGCAAATAAGTCGCATCAAGTTTTCGACGCTTCATCAAATAATGAGAGTAAAATCCGCGCGTCATCACACCCAAAATGAAGAAAATAATTGGAATTGCAAAATCCCAGAAACGTGTGAAATTTCCTTCGGCGATGTTAATCCCTGCCTGAATCACATTTCCCGACTGAGCGCCAATGAAGCGATCATTGAAATGAAAAAATGAAAAACCGTCCATAAACCCTGCATTTAGAGCAAAGAGTAAAGCAATTCGCATTTTTTCCTTAATTAGTTTATCCATAAGTAAAATTATAACAAAAATTTCACTCAAAGCGGATTTTATCCGTTTTCATAAGTATGCTAATGATTACGTCAGCATTTTCTCTGGTGAATTTTGCTTACAACCACTCTTTTTTGACTGTAAAAAATGAACCGCGGATTTCGCCTGCTAATTTTGATCGCTGCCGTGCAAATTTAAATTTACTTTCCAGCTCGGCTGGAATCTCCATGCCCACCGAGAGTTTGATGCCCACAGCACGCTTGGGCTTTTTACCTTCTGCTGCTGGCTTTTTCTCATAAAGCAAATTCAAAACCATCCCATCCTCATAGTAAAATTCTGGCCAAAAAATCTGCTCATCTTCATAAATCGCGACTTCCAGAAGTTTGGCAGAAAAAGTCAACTCTCGTTCTTCTTTCAAGATTTGACTCATCAAAGCAACTACTTCTGACTTTTCTTGTGCTGGATAAGTCACATATTCAAATTTATATTTATTCCAAAAGTAGCGTGCTTCGTTGGCTCGTAAACCCGCTAAAGCCTCAGCAACAGGCGAACTTTCCAGACCTGTAATTTCCATTTCGTCTTCTTTAAATTTCACATGATAAGCCATTTTTCCCACACTTTCTTCTTTTTTTAAAATCATTATAACACAAGCCCCGCTAGTTCAAACTTTTCCAGCTCTCGGGCACGAATTTCCCCCAGTTCAAATCACTAAAAAATTCCGTAAATTTAAGGTATAATAAGCATAAACCCACGGTCAAAAAATTCAATGGAGGACTTTTAATGAACGGTTACCAACAGCAGTACATCTGTGCAAAATGCGGCAATCACACGTTTGAGCAAGATTAATTTCAAGCCACAGGTGGCGATTTTTCAAAATTTTTTAATGTACAAAATAAAAAATTTATCAGTATTTCCTGCGCCCAGTGTGGCTATACCGAGCTTTACAAAGCCCAAACCAGCACTGGAATGAACATCTTGGACTTTCTGCTCAACGGCTAATGTGCTAAAAACTCAAAAATAAGACCTTAGTCTTATTTTTATTAGATAAACTTAATGTATAATATAGAATATACTGATTAGAAAAGAGAAATTATTTATGCCAGTTTTAGAGCTGAAAAACATTCGGAAGTCCTATTTCCTTGGAAAAGAGGAATTCCCCGTTCTTAAAGGAATTGATTTGGAATTCGAACGCGGTGACTTCGTCAGTCTGCTTGGGGAGTCAGGCGGTGGGAAGTCAACCCTGATGAACATCATCGGCGGTCTTGATCGCAAGTACGAAGGTGACGTCATCGTTGATGGCATCCCTCAAAAAACGAAAAAAGAAAAAGATATGGATGCCTATCGCCGCGATACCATTGGCTTTATCTTCCAATCTTTCAATCTCGTAAGCTATCTGAGCGTTCTGGATAACATTCTTATCAGCCTTAAAATGACGAACTTATCAGACAAAGCGCGCCATGCGAGAGCTATTGAATTAACCAAGCAAGTTGGTCTTTACGACCACCGTAAGAAAAATCCTTCACAACTTTCTGGAGGACAAAAACAACGGGTAGCCATTGCCCGTGCGCTTGCTTCTGACCCTGAAATTATCCTTGCCGATGAACCAACAGGGGCCCTTGATTCACAAAATACCAAGGAAGTTCTAGCTCTCTTACGCCAAATCGCCAAATCAGGAAAGACTGTTATTGTCGTTACTCACTCACAGGAAGTTGCCGATTATGGGACGCGAATCATCCGCCTGGCCGATGGTCAAATCACTGGAGATGAGCGGATAAAACCAAGCTATCCTGTTACAGAGCACGAGCGGGTGCAGCCTAAAGCTTTATCTTATCGCGATACTTTCCGCACAGCCTTCAAACACTTCACTCACTCTTGGAAAATCAATCTCCTGATTGCCCTTGGGACAGCGATTGGACTCTTCTCCGTCATCTTCTTCTTAGGACTTGGAAATGGTGCCACCAACTACATGAATGACACCATTACCTCAAATGTCAATCCTAATGTCATCACGATTTTCAAACGGACGACCACTGATAATAAACTCAGCAACGAAGAGGCATTGCGTCAATCTCAACAAGAACTCGGGACATCAGCAGCCAATCTTGACAGCACTCATCTTAACAAACTGAAAAATGTAGATAATATCGCAAAAGTAGAGCCTGCTTACTCCTTCTCAGGTTTGAGTACACTCAAATATAATGACCAAACAAAATCTGGACTTTACTCTATTGACACTTGGACTCAATCAAACATCAACGATGAATACCTTACAGGAACAAAACCTGCAGATGGTGAAATCGCACTTTATGAAAATGATGCCAAGGCCCTCAATAGTAACTATAAAGCTTTAGTTGGTAAAACAATCAACCTCAGCTTCCCAGCCAAAACGAGCACTGGAGCAACCGTTCCTGTCACTAAAGATTTCAAAGTTTCAGGAATTTTGAAAACACCAGACACCGTTGGTAGCTCAAACTCATCAAGCCTCATCGTAACGCATAAAACATTGAAAAATGCATTGGATGCTGCTGGTGCGGACACCGACGCAACTTACGCCGTTGTCACTGTTGATAAAGTTGATAATGTTAAATCAGCAACTGCTGCTATTGAAAAACTCAAAATTGATGGTAACAAAGCATTTGTCACTTTCAGTGTTACCTCAATGCTTGATGTGATTACAAACATCACAAATATCGTCAGCTATGTCCTTGCTGCTATTGCCGGAATCAGTCTGATTGTATCAATCTTTATGATTGTGGTCACTACTTACATGAGCGTTGCTGAACGTACAAAAGAAATTGGTGTCATTCGTGCACTTGGTGGACGTAAAAAAGATATTTCTCGTCTCTTTACTTCTGAAAGTTTGATTCTTGGACTTTCTTCTGCAGCTATCGCAATCGGCTTTGCCTATCTTGGTGAATTTGTAATCAATAAAGCTTTAAGCAGCTTCTTGGACGGTGCAAGCATCGTGCAAATCTCTGTTGGTAATGTCATCTTCGCCCTTGTCATCGCCATCTTGATTGCCCTCTTGGCAAGTCTTGCGCCAAGTGGTCGTGCCGCTCGTTTGAACACGATTGAAGCCCTCTCTGCCGAATAAAAATTTCAAAAATCTGTCAGTTCAATTTTCCACTGGCAGATTTATCAATTAAACAGGCTTCTCGCCTTCTTTAGAAAAATAGACCTTGCCATTGACAAAGCCTATTTTTTCTATCATTTGCCCCAAAAATTAAAATATGTTAAAATTTATATTAGAATAACTTCATGAAGCAAGGAGCAACAATGCAAGAAATCATTATTCAAATCATGAATCAATTTGGCTACTTCGGTGTCGCCTTTCTCATCATGATTGAGAACATCTTTCCGCCCATCCCCTCTGAGGTTATCTTAACTTTTGGAGGTTTCATGACCACCTATAGTGAGCTGGGCATTATTGGTATGATTATCGCAGCAACAATTGGCTCCGTGCTAGGTGCCGTCATTCTCTACTTTGTAGGTAGACTTTTGAGCGTTGAGCGCTTAGAAACGCTCATCTCTGGGAAATTAGGCAAAATTCTGCGTCTAAAAGCAGGAGATATCCAGAAGGCTGAGCAATGGTTTATGAAACGTGGCAATGCTACCATTTTCTTTTGCCGCTTCATTCCTTTAATCCGAAGCCTTATCTCCATTCCTGCTGGTTCCGCCAAAATGAAGCTTCCTGTTTTTCTGTTTTTGACCACTTTGGGCACCTTGATTTGGAACATTGTTCTCGTTTCACTTGGCGCAGCGCTGGGCGATAATTGGGAAATGATTGCAGGCATCATTGATTCTTACTCTTCAATCGTTGTTGGATTACTAGCAGTCGCCTTTATCTGTGCCATTCTCTTCTTTGTTAAAAAACGTTTCTTTTCAAAGTCAATGAAAAACTAGACAATTTATAAAAGATAATAACATACCTATAAGCGAAGTTCCCAGCTATAAATTAAAAAGCGAGATAATCAACTCGCTTTTTTTAGTGACTTTAACTGGATTGGATCCTTAGGTTTAAAAATAAACAATAAAAGACTGATTGCTCAGTCTTTTATTGTTTATTCCCCAAGCGTGAGTTGCTCTGAGACATATTTTGCATAGAGCGGGTGACTATTGACAAGCTCTGTATGTTTTCCTTGACCTGTGATTCGTCCTTTTTCAATAAAATAGATTTGATCAGCGTCAACAATTGTTGAGAGACGGTGAGCAATGACAAGGGTCGTACGTCCTTTCATCAAGCTATCCAAAGCTTGTTGCACCATTGCTTCTGATTCACTATCAAGGCTTGCTGTGGCTTCATCAAGCATCAAGATTTTAGGATTTCGCAAAAAGGCTCTGGCAATAGCAATCCGTTGACGTTGGCCACCTGAAATTTTCACTCCTCGTTCACCAACTTCTGTGTTTAATTGTTCTGGCATATTTTCAACAAATTTACGAGCAAAGGCGAGTTCGAGAACCTGCCAAAGTTCTTCATCTGTGTATTCTCTCTCAAGTCCATAAGTGAGATTTTCTCTAATGGTTCCTGCCATAATGGCAGAGTCTTGACTGACAAAGCCAATTTGGCTGCGCCAATTTTCGAGTGAAACCTGATCAATCGGTAGACCATCAATCGTGATTTCTCCCGCTGTGGGTTGGTAGAAACGCTCAAGTAGCGCAAAAACTGTTGATTTACCTCCTCCAGAAGGTCCAGCAAAAGCAATGATTGAATTCGGTTTGGCTTCAAAACTAAGGTCTTGGAGAATTTTTTCAGAATCATCATAGGCGAAATCTACATGATGAGCCGCTAAAACTTTTCCTTCAAGGTTAATCTCATCTCCTTGATGAAGAATTTCTTGATCTTCCTCAAGCAAATCAGTCAAGCGAGCTGTTGATCCAGAGGCTTTTGCAAGTTCCGTAAAGAAAGTAGCGACGGTCGGCACAGCACCAATCAAATTCATCAGGTACATCATCATCCCTAGAAGAGCCCCCAAACTCATGACCCCTGTTGATATCAGATAAATCCCATAAGCAAGGAGTCCAAAAATCATCAACATCATTGAGAGCATCATTACTGGCGACATCAGTCCATCAAAAACCGCTTCACGCACACCAATTTTATAAAGTGCATTGACATCTTTTTCGGCTTTTTGTGAGGCTTGTTTTTCAGCGTTTGAGGATTTAACCAGACGAATTTCAGAGAGTGATTCGCTGGCGATTCCTTGGAAATTAGCCAATGAATCTTGGCGAGTCCGCCCAATTTTTTGACCAAAAGTCATGATTGGGAACATGATGAGCATAACAAGAGGTACAGCAATCACCATTGCCAGTGTCAAACGCCATTGCATTTGAATCATAAATAAAACAGATCCAATCAGCAACAAAATTGATGTGAAAGCTTGTGGAATGGCATTGGCAATCAGATTTTTAACTTGCGTTGTGTCATTGGCAAGACGCGAAGACATTTCTCCTGTTTTAACTTCATCAAAATATTTGACGGGAAGATGAATCATCTTGTCCCAAACGCGGGTGCGCAAATTTTTTACGACAGATTCACCAAAGATCCCTAGCACAATTGCAGCACCTGCTGAAACTGCTGCAGAAATGATGTAAAGTCCAATGACTAAGGCAACTTTACCTCCATCAACGCCTTGAGCAAAGCTGTTAACCAACGGCTGTACAAGCTTAGGAACTTGTAGTTGGACGAGTGTTCCGACAATCCCCGAAAGAATCCCAATGATGAAGAAGAGATAGCGGGGTTTTGCAGTCCGAATGAGTGAAACAAAGTGTTTGATGGATGTTTTATCGACCGCTTTTCCTTCAACGCGACTGGTCATTGGACCTTTTTCCATTTTTCAGTTACTCCCTTTTATTTTATTTCTAAGTTAAATCTTTCATTTTTAATTATCTAAATAAGGTTTGAGATTTTCTAATACGACTTCAAAACCTGCAGGGAGGAGATGTGCACCGTCAAAAGTCAATTCTTTTTTCAGATTTCCTGATTCATCTGCCAAATTTTGATTAGCAGAAATAAAATGAAAACCTTGTTTTTCGGCAAGAACTTTAATCTTGTCACTTGCTGCTTGGAACTTTTCGTTACTGCGAGTTTCAAATAAAGTTTTTTCATCGGCATCGGCGCCAAAGTCAACCGTATTGATTGGATAATAGCGCATAACATAAACTTCTGTTTGCGGTAAATTTTTAGCAATTCGTTGCATTATTTCAACATAATTTGCTAAAAATTCATCTTCTGCTACTTCAAATCCAATATCATTTGTCCCGATATTGATAAAAATTTTTGAAGGTTCTAAGTCTAAAATTTGTGTTTCAAAATGCTCTAATAAAAATGAGGTTGTCGTCGCACGAACTGCTCGATTGTAGATATGTTGTTTAAAATTTACTTTTCCTTGGGCTTCCCACTGCTCGATTGGAAAAATTTCCATGAGTGACGATCCGACAAACAAGGTTTGACCTTTTTGAGCTGTCTTGTTTTCTTGTTTATATTTTTCGATTAAATGATTTTGAAAATCCACAAGTTGAGGATTTAATGTTAGTTCTCTAGTTTCTTGGGCCATTTTTTCTCCATTCTTATTGTTACAGCATTTTTTATCTTTAAGCTTAAAAATCTATCCAATTTTCGTTATCGTCTTTAGCTTCACCGTTTACATCACGTGAACCGTGTCCGTCCCAGCCTCTTCCTTGACCGAAATTCCAAGGATTATGCCTTTTTTTCATGTTATCAAAAAGGTTTTTCCAGTCTTCACCAAAGGGCATAGAATCACGCATTGCCCGACGTCGTTCGTTGTCAGACATTCTTGCCCAACGTTCTCGTTGCGCATCATGATGCCCTCGGGGGCCGCCTCCATGACGTCCACCAACACCGCCACGCATCGCGTCAAATTGTGACATCATTTCTTCTTGTAATTGACGAGCGTAGTCAAACATTTCTCCATCAGCATTTGCTTCAAGCAATTTGTTAAGCAAAATTGACAATTGTTCTTGTTCTTCTGTATTCAACCCGTCAAATAAATCTGAGCTGATATTATCATGCAAATCTTGACGTTTTTCTTGAGCTTTTTGCCCTTTTTCGGTCAGAAAGACTCGGCTGCTTCGTTTGTCTTCTTCATCTTGGCGCCGTTCAACTAAGCCAGCATTTTCCAAATTCTTGACTTGAGCTGTCACACTCGAAGGCTTAATGTCGAGAAGTTCAGCGATTTCGCCATTCGTTAATCCATCTTTTTTCCAAAGCTCAATAAGTAGACCTTGAGCGCCTGTGCGATCTCTGCGCTGACGTAATTTTTCAGACATCATATCCATGCGCAGAGCCATCATGAATTTGGGGTGGCGTAAAAGTTTTGAAAATAGGTTTAAAAGTTTATTTGTTTGTTCAGACATAATAGATCTCCTTTATCTTAATTAAAGTGCTTGTCGCTGTTCATCAAAAATATAAATCAATAAATCATCTGGTCGCTCAATTAGCCTAATGAGAAACTGGATTTTTTGCCGTATTTTTTTAAGCATTGGCTCTCCTTTATTGTAAAATATTTAGTTAGTTTGTAAGAAATTTATCTAACAAAATGATTATAGGCTATTTATTTAGTTTTGTCAACAGTAAAACTAAATAAAATAAAAAAACAGTCCTAAGACTGATTTTTTATTTTATTATTTACCCAAATCTAGCTGATAAAGCTGTTTGAAAACTGGGTTTGATTCTAGTAGTACTGCGGGTTTTCCGTCAAATTTTATCTTACCTTTTTCTAGGAAAAGGACACGATCCATTTGGTGAACGCCTAACAAATGGTGAGTGATAAAGATAATTGTTTTATCGTGAAGACGCTCAAAAAAGAGCGTGAGCAGTTGATTTTCTGTGATTGGGTCGAGTGATACAGTTGGCTCATCCAAGATTACGACATCGACGTCAGATAACAAAATTCGGGCTAAGGCGAGGCGTTGGCGCTCTCCACCCGAAAATCGTTCCCCTGCTTCATCAACGGGTTCCAAAAGTTTTAGTGGTAAGCTTTCAACCATTTTTTTCAGGCCTACAAGCTCAAGAGCTGCCCAAATTTCTTCGTCCGTTGCTTGAAGCTTTGCTAGGGTCAAATTGGAACGCAACGTGGTTGCAAACAGATAGGGTGATTGGTTGATGACACCAATTTTTGCTTCTACATTTGTTGCTTTGGCGGGTTCGACCGTTCCAAAAGTGATACTGCCTTCTTGGGCGATTAAATCACCACGGATCAGTCCTGCTAAGGTTGATTTTCCTACACCTGAACGTCCTAAAATAGCAAGGTGTTCGCCGGTTTTTATTTCTAAATTGAACTGGTCAAAGATTTTTTGATCTTTTTCAAAGGCAAAGGAAAGATTTTTGATGGACAAGTCTGTGTCGGAAATTTCTTGGGTTCGCACTGCTTCATCTTGATCTGGGAGAGCATTGAGCCGGTTGACCGAGTCGCCGTAACGTTGAGTCTCAACGATGGCATCAGAAAGCGGGGAAAATGCGTCAAAAAGTGGGAAGGCAGCTAGACTCACTGCTGCAATATAATTTGGGGCATCTCCTGTATTTAAGGCCCCAGATGACCAAATCATCAGATAGATCACCAATGCGCCATAGAGGACTTGCAAAAAGAGGTTTCTTCTGCGACCAAAGGCCAAGAGTTTGGCTTGGATTTTACGGGCGGATAATTCAGGGCCACGATAGGCTGTGAGAAAGTCTGTCTTTCGTCCAGATAAAACCCAATCTTGCAAGCCCAAAATATCATCTGTCAGATGAGAAAATAATTGGTTGCGGTAAGTTTTGAGTTCTTTGTCTAATTTGACGGTAAATTTTAGTGAAATTATGGGTAAAACGACCAGCAAAAGACCGAGGAAAATAGCCAATCCAAATGCCAGCCAGAGTGAGAAAAAGCCACTTGAAATAACGAGGGCAAGCGACAAAGTTCCCGCAATCAGCACTGGAAATAAAGTACGCAGGAATAAATCTTGTAAGTTGCCAATGTCTTCGTTGAGGACGCCTAATAGATCGCCTAAGCGGTAGCGTTCTGCCAGACTAATCGCGGTTTTTTCCAGTTGCAAATAGAGTTTTTTGCGTAAAAGACTGGTGATGCGCAAAATCCAATTGTGCGAAGTCAGCCGTTCAACATAATGCATGACTGGTCGACCAATCCCAAAAATTCGAACAAAAAGAACAGGAACGTAAATCATCAAAATATTTTCTGGTTTGGTCGCTGATTTAGAAATGACATAACCAGAACTGAACATCAAAAGTCCTGCCATCGCCACGGTTACTGTGCCAAGAAAGATGGCGAGAACAAAACCTGAACGATATTTCTTCAGAAAAGGACTGATCCAATCATTGCCAAATAATATTTTTCTAAATTTCATTGATTTGACCTCCTTTTTTACTGACGAAATCTTTTCCAGAGCTCTTTTCAAATCCGTCAGCATTTTCTCTGAACTTTTGAGTTGCTTTATCAGTGGTTTCTTCTGTGACTTTTTTGCTGACGGAGCTGATTTGATTTTCGTCAGCATTTTGGTCTTGATTGGACGGTTTCGTCAGCAAAATCTCTTCATCGTCCACGCCTCGCATTTGCGTCAGCAACTCTTGATAATAAATATTGGTCGCCAAAAGTTCTTCGTGTGTTCCAATTCCTGCGACAGCACCCTCTTTGAGCACGATGACTAAGTCCATTGATGACAGCCAGTGTAGCCGATGGGTGGCAATGAAGACTAATTTATTTTCAAGTAAGGGTAAAATATTCGCTTTAATTTCTAACTCTGTCTCAATATCCAAATGAGCCGTCGGTTCATCAAGCAACAAAATATTTCGCGTTTTACTCAAAAATGCGCGCGCCAAGGCCAAGCGCTGGGCTTGTCCACCTGAAATGGTACGTCCACCTGCGCCCACTTGCCCGTCCAAACCAATTTCCTTAAGCAAGCCTTGCAAACCAGCTAAATGAGCTGCTTGCTCAATTTCTTCATCGCTTGCTCCTGGCTCATAAAATGCCAAATTTTCCCGAAATGTTCCAGCAAAAATATATGTTTTTTGAGGAATAAATTGCACAGATTGACGATATTTTTCATCAGCCAAACTGCTCAAGACTTGCGTATTCAATTTGATTTTTCCCTGTGTTGGCGTCAAAAATCCCGCCAGCATAGAGAGCAACGTTGATTTTCCTGATCCTGAGTTTCCGACCAGGGCAATTTTTTGAAAGCCTGTGACTTGTAAATTTACGTCAGCAATTCCTCTGCCTGTATCATAGATTTTGGTCAATTCTGTAAGTTCTAAACGAGACTGATCTGTCCACGTCAGTGTTTTTTCCAATTCTGTCGAAATATTTTCATCCGTTGCCAAAATTTCATTGACCGCAGCCAGCGAATTTTTACCATTCAAAGTTGCATGATAATCACTTGCAAAATCACGAAGAGGTAAGAAATACTCAGGGGCCATAATCAATGCAGCCAACGCCGGAAATAGTAAAATTTCACCATTCATCAAGCGCAGACCCAAAAACAAAGCAACAACAGCCACAGACAAACTCGCAAAAAAATCAAGCGCAAACGTTGATAACATCGCAATGCGCAAAGCCCCCATGGTTTCCTTACGAAATTCTTCTGACGTCCGATAAATTGATTTTGCGTAATCTTTTGATAAGCCGAAATATTTCAAGGTTGAAATTCCGCGCAGAGAATCCAAAAAATGATTAGATAAATATTGGAAAGTCTTGTACTGACGCTCCGCCCGCCCTTGCGCCGCAAAACCAAGCAAAATCATGAAAAGAATAGCAAAAGGAAAAGTCAAAGTTAACACAATCCCACTTTGCCAATCAAGGAAAAAGACGGGAACCAAGAGTAACATCGGCACAATCATCATGTTCAAAACTTTTGATAAAACCAGCTTGATATATTCTTCAACCTGATCAATGCCCGTAATGACCGTGGTCGCAGCCGAACCAGAACCTAAGTCTGTCAAACGCGTTGGCCCCAAGCGGAAAAATTTCTCTAAAATATCTCCACGCAATTTCGTAGCCAAACCATAAGCCAATTTATCCAAAGCTTTTGACCGAATAAAGTTAATCAACTCTCGGCTCAAAAAACAAGCCAAAAAGCCCAACACCCATAAAATCACTTGCCCAAAAGCTTCTCCATTCCACAAACGAGTAATCGTCGTAGCCATAAACAAAGCCTGAGCTGCAATCACAATAGCCTGAATTACCGCCAAAATCCCCAAAATTGGAAACATTTTTCGGACACCAGGCAAATCAAAAAGAGATTTATCAATCATAAATTAAGTTACTGATGTTTTATAAGCAACCGAAAAATCCGTCAGTAACTTATAAAATAAAAAAATCAGTTTCCTCCTTAAAAAAATTTTGGTCAGCAAAATTTCACTGACCAGAAAGACCCAAAAATATCTGAGTTATAACATCTATTCCATTATACCAATTTAAAAATCAATCTGAAAATAACTGGCTTAACCAGTTATTTTCATTTCTTATTTTTTAATCCGTTTTCTAAAAATAAAGTAAGTCCACCCCATGTAAATCAATACAAAAGGTAGGATAATCAACGTAATCCACGTCATTGTCGTCAAAGTATAGCCTGTCGAACTAGCATTTTTAATTAAAATACTATGCGCAGGATTTGTCGCAATCATTACTCGAGGGAAAATACCTTGGAAAATCAAAGCAACCAAAGCTACAAAAGTTAAACCAGAAGCCAGAAAAGCTGACATCTCTTTCTTTGCTCTCACCGAAAGATGAGCAAATACAGTCAAAATAACGATAGCAGCCAACAAAATTAGAGTTCCCCAAAAATGTTTTTCCAGAAAATCCGTAAAGATAGCTAACAAAACAGCAAAGACCACTTCACCAGCATAAAGGACAAAATACAATTTATTCGCCGTACGTGCTGCCCGTTCTCGCAACTCTCCCTCTGTCTTCAATGCCAAATAGTTTAGTCCATGCAACCATGCCAAAAGCAAGACCGCAACACCACCAACAACTGACAATAAGTTGACATAAGACGTAAAAGTCGCCGAAACATTCCCTCTAGCATCCATTGGAACGCCTTGGATCATGCTCGTGAACATCAAACCAAAGAGAAAGGGAATGGCAAAGCTAGAAATACCTAAAATTCGTGTCCAAAGCATCTTGCCTTTTTCCGAATGCGAATGATGTCGAAACTCAAAAGTCACACCACGCAAAATCAAACCGACCAAAATCAAGAACAAAATTAGATAAAAGCCTGAAAAAAGCGAAGCATACCAGTAAGGAAAAGAGGCGAACATCGCTCCACCAGCCGTCAATAACCATACTTCATTCAAATCCCAAACTGGCCCAATAGAACCAATTGTTTGTTCAATCTCACGTTTGTCCTTGGCAATCGTAATTGCGCTCATCCCGACACCATAGTCGAAACCTTCTAGGAAAAAGAAGCCACTAAAAAGGACACCAACAATAATAAACCAAAAAAGTTGTAAACCTGTCATTATTCCTCAGCCCCTTTCTTCACATCATCCACTGATTTCTCAGTTTCTTCTTGTTTTGTATCCAAAACCTCCTGATTAAAAGGATCTAGCGAAACATAAGCCGTTTCTGCTCCTTCCACACCTTGTTTCATACGTTGAATCGTGAAATAAATCATGACACCACCGAGGAAACAGAACAAGAGGAAATAAACCGCATTTGAAAAAAGCAAAGAGCCCGCAGAAACATTAGGTGAGACAGAATCTCTGATTGTAAACAATCCATAAACTGTCCAAGGATAACGTCCTAGCTCAGTGACCAACCAACCTGACGTAATCGCAAGGAAAGGTGAAAATAAGAACCACCGATAAACCTGTAAACCAAAGCGATTTTCATAAAGAATCGGACGTTTTTTCCGCGTCCAAAACAAGCCCAAAGCAGATAACAAAATCATCAACATTGACAAGCCTGCCATAATCCGGAAAGTCCAAAAGAGTACTGTTACAGGTGGGAAGAAATTCCCATTCACTTCTTTAGCAGCTTCTGGAAATTGTTTTTGAAGTTTAGCATTAATCTCATTCATCCCTTCAACCGAACCACTTGGACGATGATAAGTCAAAATTGATAACATATAAGGAATGCGTATTCCAAAGACCTCGGTATGTTCAGATTCATTGAAGAAAGCAACCATATCCCAGGCAGCAGGACTTGGTGTTGTTTCATAAACCCCTTCAGTCGCTGCGAATTTCATCGGTTGTGTCCGTTGAACTTCAAGCATTTGTTGGTCACCAGCAACAAAGTTTCCGAGCGAGCCAATCAAAGCAACCAAAAGTCCTAACCGTAAAACAGGTTTAAACATATCAACTTCGCGATTTTTAAGAAGTTGGTAAGCAGCAATCCCAGCGGTAATAAAGCCACCCGTTAATAGGAAGCCAGTAGTAACGTGGCTAAATTCCAAAATCGTTTGTGGATTCGTAATCAAAGCTGAAAAACTTGTCAAAGTGGCACGACCACCCTTGACCTCATAACCAACAGGATTTTGCATCCACGAATTTGCCGCCAAAATCCATAGAGAAGACAAAAAAGTCCCCACAAAAGTAATCCATAAAGTTGCATTGTGCAACTTTTTACCCAACTTATCCCAACCAAACATCCAAATTCCGAGGAAAGTTGATTCAAGGAAGAAAGCAAGCAAAGCTTCAACCGCTAAAGGTGCCCCAAAAATATCACCAACATAGCGAGAATACTCCGACCAGTTCATCCCAAATTGAAATTCTTGGATAATCCCTGTTACTACTCCGACCGCAAAGGACAAAAGCATGATTGATCCAAAGAATTTAGTGCGTTTCTTCCATTTTTCATCACCAGTTACGACATAAACAGTTTCCATGAGCGCAGTCATAAAAACCATCCCTACCGAAAGTGGTACAAAGAAAAAGTGGAAAATTGTTGTCATTGCGAACTGAAAGCGCGCAAGAAATTCTATACTAGGCATAATACCTCCTAAATTTTCTCTCCTTCATTTTAGAAGCAAACAAAGAATAAAATAAATTTTATTGAATGAATTTCAAATGATGCCATTTATTTAATAGATTAAAAAATATAACTTAAAATATTAAATTTCATTACACTCCCATTTTACCACGATATAAGTAAAGTGAGTGACAATTTAACTGTCAATTTTATTTAACAAAAACAACAGTCTGTTGTTTTCTAAAAAAAAATAAAACCTATCTGTAGCGATAGATTTCATTTTCATTTTTATGATTATGATTAGCGAACATCGCCCATCAATTTCAAGATTGGTTTCTTGATCAAAAGTAAGATAATTCCGACTGCAATACCAATAATACCGACAATACCAAAGAAATTAACTTCTGTTGATGCTTTGAAAAACGGTGAAATTTGTGCGTTGATTGCTTGTGAAGTCGAATCCGCCAAGAACCACATTGCCATCATTTGTGACTGGAATGCAACAGGCGCAAGTTTTGTCGAAACAGACAGACCAACCGGTGAAACTAAGAGTTCACCTGCCATTTGTACGGCAAACATCAAAACTAACCAGAGAGCGCTCGCGCGTCCAGATGTTCCGTTCAAGAGCCCTGGCAAGGTCATAATCAAGTAAGAAATCCCCGTTAGAACCAAGCCGATCCCAAATTTTACAATTGTTGAAGGTTGGCGATCACCCAATTTGTTCCACAAACGAACAAAGATTGGTGACAAAAGCACGATGAAGAGCGGGTTGAGCAATTGATACCAAGAAGGATCGATATGGAAAGTCATTCCAAACCAAGTTGGATTCAAATTAGTCCGCGATTCGCCCCATACGGCAATAACTGTTGAACTTTGTTCTTCAATTGCCCAAAAGACAATTGCTGACAAGAACAAAGGAATGTATGCCGTCAGTTTGCGACGCTCATCAGATGCCACTTTTTTTGAAGCAAACATCATGACGAAGTAGATAATAGGTACAACAATACCAACTACAGATAAGAAATTGATGAAATTATTGATGAAATTTTTAGGGTCAGCTTTATAAAGCATAAAGAAGCCAATAAAAGCGACAACAACGACAACGATTAAACCAATAAGAAATAGCAATTTCTCACGCGCATTCATTGGATTAGAAGGTTTGCGTCCGATTTCTGGGAAATGACGAACTCGTCCATACCAGTAAACAAAGAGGGCAACAATCATCCCAATCGCAGCAAGCGAGAACCCAAGATGATAGTTAATCCCTTGCCCAACAGTACCAACAACCAATGGTGCAATCAATGAACCCATATTGATTCCGACAACAAAGATATTAAATCCTGTGTCACGACGTGGATCTTCTTTAGAATAAAGGTGACCTACCATATTTGAAATATTTGGTTTGAGCATCCCTGTACCCAAAATAATTAAGAATAATGACACAAATAATGAAGTCAAACCAAATGGTGTCGCTAAAGCAACGTGCCCAAAAGTAATTAAAATTCCACCAATTAAAATTGTTTGAGATGCCCCTAATAAACGGTCAGCAATCCAGCCCCCAACAATTGTTGAAAGATAAACTAAAGCACCATAAATACTTACAATTGCCATTGCTTGAGCTTTAGGAAGCCCCAAGCCAGCATTATCTGCTGTAGTTAAAGCATAAAGGTAATAAACCAAAATGGCACGCATACCATAGTAAGAAAAACGTTCCCAGAACTCTGTCTGGAAAAGTGTGAGTAAGCCACGTGGCTGACCAAAAAAGGTCTTTTCTGTTTTGTTTAAGTTTTCCATAAAGTACATTATAAAGATTTATATACAACTTGTCAAGTTGTCAAACAATTTCATCTATACAGATTTCTTTGAAAACGCCAAACAAACCGATAAAATAAGAAACTTTCAAAGTTTCTTATACTATTGATTAGAAATATATAAAATTATTCATCATTATTAGAGACGGGATTATATAAAAATAACAAAAAAACTTACAAGTGTAAGTTTTTAAAACTTTATTTTTAAGTTCAAACTTGATTTTCCAGAAATCGTTAGCCCAGATAATTTTTCGTTCACATCATGTAAAAAACTTAGCTTTTGTAAGTAAGTAATTTTCTCTTCTCCAAAATTTACTTGTTCTTTGCTGGAGTTGACTACATAAATGAAAATTTCATCACTTGTATAACGTAAAATTCCTAAGACTTTATCCGTGAAAAATACCGAAAATTCTCCATGACGTAGTGTCACTTCTTCTTGTCGCCTTTTGCTCCAAGTCTGATAGAGATTATAGAATTCCTGGGAGATATCCCCCCAGGGAAAATATTTGCGATTTTCTGGATCTTTGCCCCCATCTAAACCGGCCTCATCTCCATAATAAATACAAGGAACACCGGGTAAAACAAACATCATACTGATTGCAAGTGAGTTATTTTCATCGCCGACCATTGTCAAAATCCGTTCGGTATCATGAGTTCCCAAATTATTTAAATTATTATAAAAAATAGCTTTCGGATAATTTTCGCGTAGATTCATCAATTGATAGGCCACATCATGGCTCGAACGCTGATTATTTACAAAATGGATAATAATGTCCCGAAATGGATAATTCATGCAGCCCTGCAAACTTCCTCCAAGAATATAATTTCGTCTAGCTCCGTAGGAAATCTTATTGGATGCATCTTCCCAAATCTCACCAATCAACATTTTTTCAGAATAGGTATCTAAATTTTCTCGAATCCCTTGAATAAAATCATCTGGAAGTTCGTCAGCAACATCTAACCTCCAGCCGTCAACCCCTAAATCATTCCATTTCGCTAAAACAGAATCTTTCTCCCCATAGATAAATTGACGAAAACTCTCGTTATCTTTGTCAATTTCTGGCAAATCTTTAATTCCCCACCATGACTTATAGTCGTATGGATAATCATTAAATTTGAACCAGTCAAAATAAGGTGAGTTTGGATTTTTTGCTGCGCCTTCATTGTCACCAAAATCCCCATTGATATTAAAATAACGGGAATTTTTTCCAACATGGGAAAAAACACCATCCAATATCAAATGCATTCCTTCTTGATGCAATTTGTCAAGTAATACTTTAAACTCAGCCTCGTCCCCAAGCATACTATCAATTACCAAATAATCATTTGTATCATATCGATGATTACTCGTTCCCGAAAAAATTGGATTGAGGTAGATAGCCGTCACACCAAGCTCTTTCAAATAAGGAATTTTTTTGCTAATTCCTCGTAAGTTTCCACCAAAAAAATCCCAGCGCGCAATATCTCCGTTTTCATATTTAACATAAAACGGCGTATCCGAATTAGAGCCGTAAATAAAAGAATTAGGCTTTGGGTTGCTGATTTTCCCATCGTCATTTCCATTATAAAAGCGATCTGGAAAAATTTGATAAAAAACCGCATCACGATACCAATCTGGAGCCAAATCTTCTTTAGAGAAAACCGTTAGTTGGTAAGGCTTAACGTCATTTTCATTAGAATAAAGGACTCCTTCGCCTCCGATTCCTGAGCAACCATAAAATTGCTTAATTTTTCCCCAATCTGATGGTTCCAAAATCTCAAAATAGTAAAAATAAAGTCCTTTTCCAACGTCGAAGGGAACCGCAACCTTAAACTCCCCCTCTTTAACTTCTTGCATCGGAAATTCATAACGTTTCCCAAAATCACGCCGAATAATGAACTTCACCTCAACCTTTTCTTTGTCTGTCTTGAAGTTCACTTTCATCGTCTGTCCGACCTTTATTGCTCCAAAAGGCTCTTTGCACTCAGCCTCCCATGAATTATAGTAATACATTTCACATTCTCATTTCATTTTCAAATCAATTAGTTGTCGTTTATTATTTTTATTTTAACATAAAACTCCAACACAGGAAAGCGTTTCCTGAATATTTTTTACTCTTTTGTGATAAAAATATAAGCAAAAACTCCCGTCACAACCTGACAGGAGTTTCCTAATTACTGACAGTTCTTATCTGTACTCAGAGTATCTTATTTTTTGGCTTTAATATACCAAATATCATCAGCATATTCACGAACCGTACGGTCAGAGCTGAAACGTCCCACATTTGCAATATTCATGAGACTTGCTTTTGTCCAAGCTGTTTGATTACGGTAAAGATTTTCTAAGTCTTTTTGAGCACGAACATAATCATTGAAATCGCGTAAAACAAAGTATTCATCATTGTAGATTGTTAAAGAATCAAAAATCTCTCGCCCTTCGCTCTTGATATTCGGAATAGTCCCATCAATGAAGGAGTTTAGAATACGATAGACAATCGGATTTTGTTCATAGATATCACGCGCATTATAGTTTCCATTACGATAATACTCATAAACTTCATCCTTGGTCAGTCCAAACACAAAATTATTTTCTTCACCTGCTGCTTCAAAAATTTCAATATTCGCACCATCAAGTGTCCCCATTGTCAAAGCCCCGTTGAGCATAAATTTCATATTTGATGTTCCTGATGCTTCTTTAGAGGCCAGAGAAATTTGCTCTCCTACATTTGCTGCTGGAATAATCATTTCTGCCAAACTGACATTATAGTTTTCCAAGAAAACAACCTTAATCTTATCGTCAATGTCGGAATCATTATTAATCATATTCGCAATTTCGTTGATACATTTGATGATTGATTTAGCATAATGATAACCTGGTGCTGCCTTAGCACCAAAGATAAAGACACGAGGCACAACATCCAGATCAGGTTCATCTTTTAAATCAAAGTAAAGTTTCAGGATATGCAAAACATTAAGTAATTGCCGTTTATAGGCATGGAGTCTTTTTATCTGAACATCAAAAATTGCCTCTGGATTAACTGTAATTCCATTTCGCTCTTGAATGAGGGCTGCCAAGCGTAATTTATTATCATATTTGGCCATTTGCAATTGCTTCAGAATTTTTTCATCATCCTTAAAATGCTTGAGCAAAGATAAGTCATTAAGATTATGCCGCCATGTCTTACCAATTGTTTCATCAAGAACCCCTGAAAGACGCTCGTTGGAAATTTGAATCCAACGCCGATCCGCAATCCCGTTGGTCTTATTATTGAAACGTTCTGGATAAATTTCATAGAAATCATGAAGTTCCACATCTTTCAATAAGTCAGAATGTAGCTTAGCAACTCCATTTGTTGAATGTGAGCCAATAATAGCCAAATTGGCCATATGGATTTGCCCATCTTTAATGATGCGAGTATTGTGTACAAGTGTTGCTCCAACTTTCGGAAGCAGTTCTGCTGTTCGGCGACGATCAATCTCAACAATAATTTGATAAAGACGTGGCAAGAGGTTTTTCACCATGTCCTCTGGCCATTTTTCCAAGGCTTCCGACAAAATAGTGTGATTAGTATAAGACATCACTTTCACCGTAGTATCCCATGCTCTGTTCCAACCAACACCGTATTCATCAATTAAGAGTCGCATGAACTCTGGTACACAAAGAGCTGGATGTGTATCATTGATATGAACCGCAATATAGTCACCAATTCGGCGAATATCTTTTTTCTGAGTAAATTTATAATGACGTAAAATTCTTTGCAAACCAGCTGAAACAAAGAAATATTCTTGTTTGAGACGAAGCAAACGTCCGTCATAATTTGAATCATCAGGGTAAAGTTCAGCAGATAACATCGAAGTTTGGCGCATATAATCCAAATTTTGAAATTTTAAATCAAGGTCTTGCGGAACTTCTGATCTCCAGAGACACATATTATTGACGGTTGTATTTTCAAAACCAATCATCGGAGTGTCGTAAGGGACTGCAAGTACCCGTTCTTGATTTTTATAATGGGGTAAAAGTTTTCCTTTCCCATCATCTTCTAACCAAACTTCTCCGCCAAAATTAATTTCAACCGCCTTATCTGCACGCCGAACCTCCCAAGGATTTCCGTTATCCAACCATGAATCTGGCAGTTCTACTTGGTAGCCATCAATAATTTTTTGTTTGAATAGACCATAGCGATAACGAATTCCGTTTCCATTCGCTGGAAAACCCGTGGAAGCAAGAGAATCCATAAAACAGCTAGCAAGGCGACCGAGCCCTCCATTTCCTATTGCCATATCTGGCTCAACTTTTGCTACTTCATCAAGATCAATTCCTAAATCAGCTAAGCCATCTCGTACAGTATCTAGAATTCCCAAATTCAATAAATTTGATTTGAGTAATTTACCAGGCAAAAATTCAATTGAGAAATAGTAGGCTTGCTTTTTTCCCACTTCGTCCCGGTATTGATTATCTGCCGTCCAAATACTTGAGTAATAATGCTTTACAACAGAGGCCAAGGTAGCATAAGTTTCTTGATGCCCCGCTTTGGTAAGATTTGTGGCAAATTTTGAAGCTAAACGTTCTTCAAAATCTTGCTTAAATTGTTTTTTAGAAAGTTTCAATAATCACTCCTTTGTTAAAATTAAGTGTCATTTTTTATTTTAAACTCTGTAAGAAAATTCTATCACAATTTTTCACCCAGCGCAATCGCTTGCGCTAACTTTATCTTTCTAAATTTTCATAAAGATGAATATATTGCTGTGCTTTATTTTCCCACGAAAAATCTTCCGTCATCGCTGATTTAATCAATCTTTTCATCGTTTCTGGTTCTGTTTGGTAAAGATTAATTGCTCGTTCAATCGTATTGAGTAAAACTTCTCCAGTAAAATCGACAAAACCAAAACCTGTTCCTTCTTTGGTATTCGGGTTATAAGGTTTTACCGTATCTCTCAACCCTCCAATTTCGTGCACAATAGGGAGTGTCCCATATCGCATCGCAATCATTTGGGATAGACCGCACGGTTCAAAAGCTGAAGGCATCAAGAAAAAATCAGATCCTGCATAGATTTCTTGAGCAATTTGGAGATTAAAAGCAATATTTGCTGACATTTTTTCTGGATACTGCTGGGCAAAGTGTTGAAAACCCGACTCAATTGCTGGAAAGCCTGTACCGAGCAGGACAATTTGTACCTCTTTTTGCAATAAATTTTCCAGTTGACTTAAGACTAAATGAAATCCTTTTTGATTCGTCAAACGTGAAACCATCCCGATTAAAGGAACTTTTGGTTTAACGGGTAAACCTGCACGTTTTTGAAGTTCGGCTTTCATCTCGTATTTACCCGATATATCCTTAACTGTGAAATGGTAAGGAATTTGAGTATCTGTTTCTGGATCAAAGAGATCGTAATCAATCCCGTTTAGGATTCCAGAAACTTTACCTTGAACGTAATTCAAGACGGAATCAAGCTGACAGCCAAATTCAGCAGTTTGAATTTCTTTAGCATAGCTAGGCGAAACAGTATTGACTTGATCGGCATATAAAATTCCGGTTTTTAGCATATTTAACATTCCGTTATGCCGAACAACACCTTCAAAATAACGTTCCATCCCCATGCCAAATAGCTCTGTCAAAGCTGTCCCTTGCATGATTCCTTGAAACTCAATATTATGAATGGTCAAAACAGTCTTTATCTTTTTATAAGCATCAATCCATTTGTACTTTTCCTTGAGTAAAAATGGAATCATTGCCGTCTGCCAATCATTAAGGTGCAGAATATCGGGGATGAAATCAAGCTTTTCCATGAGTTGACAAACAGCTAGGTCAAAGAAAGCAAAGCGTTCACCATCATCATCGTATCCATAAAGTACACCTCGACCAAAATAATGCTCATTATCAAGAAAATAGTACTTTACACCATCTTTCAACAAACTTTTTACACCAACATATTCATGTCGCCATCCTACATCTACAAAATCATAAAACTCATCTGTAAGCTGCTCTTTCCAACTCTCTTTCATCTCATTCTTAAAATAAGGTAGAATCACAGCGATAGAAGATATTTCTGGCTTTTTAGCTAATTCTTTAGGTAAGGCTCCTGCCACATCTCCCAATCCGCCAGTTTTAAAAAAAGGGGCGCATTCACTTGAGGCAAATAAAATTTTCATTGTTTTCTCTTTTCACTTCTCTTAGTCAATTCTCATTGTATCATACTTGCGCTAATCGTTTGAAAACCTTTAAATATGAAGTCAGTTGTCGGCGTCAGCTCAACTATGTAACAGTATCGTTTTAGCTAGTCGGTAGCAATAATATCTTCAGTAACAACTGTTCCTTTAGGGATGACGATTGGCTTTTCAGGAGTTCCAATAATACTAATATTATTTTCAACCACAGCATTTTTATCAATGATTGCGTATTTCACAGTGGCCCCTTCTTTAACTTTTCCGCCAGTGAAAACAAGACTCTCTTCGACTTTAGCTCCTTTTAAAACTTTGGAATCGCGTGAAATCAATGAATTTTTTACTTCGCCTTGAACAATACAGCCTGAGCCAAGGTGACTATTGATAACATTGCTCTCTTGTGAAAAATAGGTTGGAACTTCGTTTTTGATTTTAGTATGGACAGGTTGGCTGCTGTAAAGCAATGAGGTAAAATTTTGCGAATCCAGCATAACCATATTAGCATCATAGAAGGCTTTCACACTCGTAATATTGCTCATATAACCCGTGTATTCATAACTATTTACATCATAATCTTTCATACGCGCACGAATCAAGTGGGCAATTGATCCGATTTCTCCAGCATTCTGCATTTCTTGAATGAAGTTAATAAGCCACTCTGTATTTACGATAAAAAGATTTAAGCAAAGTGCTTCTTTATCCTGTACTTCTGTGAGTTGTTTTCGATAGGAATTTGTCATTTTCCCGTCTTCATCAAATCGAAGAATGGTATCGTACTCTCCCGCCAAATCTGGTGAAACTTTTTTATAGACGGTGGTGATATCCTTACCAGCTAATTTGTGAATTTTTAATACCGCATTTAAATCGACGTTGCAAATGAACTTGCTTCCTAAAAGGACGGTATAAGGAGCTTTGGATTTACGTAGGAAATTGATTTGCTGAGCAAAGTAAGGCTTACCTTGTTCTTTTAAGCGATAAAAATCTTGTTGAATGTAGACAAAGTAGCGATTGCTAAATCCATCAAGTCCCCATTCAGCTCCTGAACCAAGATGGTCAAAGACCGATTGGGTTTCCCCTTCGTTAAAGGTCATAAAAATATTATCTATATGCGCATTTGAAAGAGAGGAAAGGGAAAAATCAATCAAGCGGTACTTACAATCAAAAGGAAGTGTTGCGATTGGGCGGACATCGGTTAAGGGACGTAAAGCCTGACTTGATGATACGTTAGAAAGGATAGCAGCCATTTTATTACTATTGTTCATTTTTGTGTTCCCCCTTTATTTCTCCGTGTCCAATCACAGCTACTTCATCTTCACCAATGATTTCAACGTTATCGCCAATCTTTGCATTTTCACCAATAATGGCATTTTTTATTACCACATTTTCACCAATGAAGGTTCCTGACATGATAAAACTATCTTCAATCACTGTTCCTTCTTGAACATGAACATTCTGCGATAGAATCGAATGTTTAACCGCACCATCCACATAGCAGCCATCTCCGATAAGGGCATCTTTGACTTTTGCCTTCTCAGTGATAAATTGAGGGGCTGAGATGTCATTACGTGAATAAATTCGCCACGACTTGTCGGTAATGTCCAATTCATTATTTAAATCAAGAAATTCCATACTGGACTGATGCAAAGAGTCAATTGTACCAACGTCTTTCCAATAGCCTTTGAAACGATAGGCAAAAACATTTTCGCCTGTTTCAATATAGGCTGGGATAACATCGCCACCAAAGTCTTCCATTGGATTTCCTTTGGAGTAGCCATTAACCAGAACTTCACGTAGTCGCTTCCAGTTGAAGATATAAATTCCCATTGAAGCGAGGTTGGATTTTGGTTCTTTTGGTTTCTCTTCAAACTCAATAATTCTGTCGTTGTCATCCGTATTCATAATTCCAAAACGACTGGCTTCTTCAAGGGGAACTTCCATAACTGAAACAGTCAAGCTAGCCCCACGTTCTTTATGGCTTTCAAGCATTGCTTCGTAGTCCATTTTGTAGATATGATCTCCCGAAAGGATGAGAACATATTCTGGATTTTGTTGATCAATATAAGAAATATTTTGATAAACAGCATGAGAAGTACCTTCAAACCATTTTGATCCTTCTTGTGAAGAATAGGGTTGAAGAATCGTTACGCCACTATTGATGCCATTTAAGCCCCAAGGAGCACCATTGCCAATATGCGAGTTCAGCGCAAGAGGCTGATATTGCGTAATTACGCCGACGTTTTTCACATTTGAATTCGCACAATTTGAAAGGGCAAAATCAATAATGCGATAACGACCGCCAAAAGGTACCGCAGGTTTTGCGATATCTTTTGTTAGTTTACCTAAACGAGTGCCTTGACCGCCGGCAAGAATAAGACCAAGCATTTCAATTCCCATGATGAAATCTCCTTTATTTGATACTTTTATAGTTTTTATATTCGCAACTTCTTACTATTTTATAATTTATTTCTTATGATTCAAAATGATTTGCTTCCTGAATTTTAATTGTTTCGTTTTGTTTGTCCTATGAAGTTTTTCAAGAACTGCGTCCAACCTGTATCTTCAGTTAAAGATTCAATTGTGCAATGAAGGCGATAGCGCCAATAATGGAAAGGATTGGCAGGAACGTTGATTTGTTCTGCGTTTGCATCTGGCTTTCTTAGTCTTTCATCCATAGCCAACCAGTCTTGGAGGGGAAGGATTGCTAACATTGCATCTGAATTGAGATTACGTTTGATAATTTCTTGAATAATTTCCGGGCTTGCTTCTTGAGGTGCTTCTCCGTACCAGCCCATTACTTCATTATAGTAACGTTGGGTATTTGAACGATTTTCTTGCCACCATGCCCGCAGAGGGCTTGTGTCGTGACTAGAGGTTGTAACGACGGAGAGGTAAGGCGCATATTGTAAACCATTGACAAAGCTGTCGTCTGCAGGCATTCGCTCAATGATGAGACGGAGAATTTCCAAATGATACATGACATCTGGAACATTTTCGGGAACCATTCCTAAATCTTCGCCACACGCAAGCATAGGGGTCGCATTTTTGAGTGCTGGCAACTTTTCGTAGGCTCTTTCTTTCCAAAAATCGTAGTTACGTCCGTAGAAATAATCATTATAGAGTCTCTCAAGGCGCTGTTTGTAGTCGTCGCCAAATTCACGGAAACTTATAGTTGTAGGCAGAGTAATCCGTGGGTGATAGAGTTGGTCATTTTTATGATCTTTAAGAAAAATAACATTTTCGTGTAGTTGATAAAGACCGTCTTGTACCCAATTCTCTAAGTATGCTTGTTCAACCTTTTTTTGTGTGTTAAAGGCTTTTTTAAATCGGTAGTTCCCATGACCAATGTAATCTAAAAAGCTTTGAATAATCCAATCACGGTTGTCACGTCCAAATATTTCATCAAGAACCCAGTCTTTGATAAAAGGTTCGATAAAACGCTCTATTCCCCAAGCACGCAGAGGGATGCCATAATTATTTTCGATTTCTTCTGCGGATAAGGCTAGTGCTGGCGAGAACTGGCCGAGTAAGCCGCGTACTGAGTCCGCAGGCATTTCCCAAATTCTAAAAAATCCTAAGATATGATCCAAACGATAGGCATCAAAGTATTCTGCCATATTGGTCATTCTTTCTTTCCACCAGGTGTAGCCGTCTTTTGCCATTTGTTCCCAATTGTAAGTCGGGAAGCCCCAATTTTGACCATTAACTGCGAAAACATCTGGGGGTGCTCCGGCTTGTTTATCAAGATTGAAGAGCTCGGGATTAGTCCAAGCGTCTACTGAATCATGAGCAATACCAATTGCAATGTCTCCTTTTAATGCGATACCCAAGCGATGACAATAGGTGACTGCTTCAAGGAGTTGACTGTGTAAGAGGTACTGAACAAAGATGTGTAAATCAAGGGCTTCTGCAAATTTTCCTTTTTGTAATTTTTGGAAAAGGTTGGGGGTATAGGTTGAATATTCCTGCCAAGTGGTAAAGTCGGCAGTTTGATTTTGGTCGCGAAGCACACAGAAAGCGGCGTATGCCTCTAGCCAAGCTTTACCTTTCTTGTAAAATTCCTGATAAGCAGAGGTACGCTGAATTTTTTCGGCCGAATGCTGATAAATAAGTTTGGCATATTTCCATTTTAAGGCCAACGCTTTTTCGTAGTCAATTTGTTCAAGCGCGTTTAGAATTTTTTCTGTTGTTGCGAGTTCCTTCTGCTCTGTCTTGGTGTAAATATCCCAAAAACTGTGGATATCAAGATAGATGGGGTGCAAAGCAAAGACTGATATTGCACGATAGGGATAGGAATCACGCCAGTCCATGAAGGTTGTGGTATCATTGATTGGCAATAATTGAATGACATCCATTCCTGATTTATGAGAAAAATCTGCTAATTGCTTAAGATCTGAAAACTGGCCAATGCCACTTGATTGTTCTGTTCGGAGAGAAAAAATCGGAACTGCTACGCCTGTGTGGTAGGCTTTTTCTCCGTGGGGTTTTAGTGAAAATTCCTCCGTCATTACAACTCCTTTTTTAAAATAATAATTAGTTTAAGATTAAAAAGTAAACGTTTTCTTATACTATTTTATTATAACGCATTTAAAATAAATTTGCTAATGTTAAGTGTGAGTTTTCAGAAAAAATAAGTTTTATTTCTAAAAAATACGACCCTGTATATTACTTTTCCTTTTTTAACGATAAAATTGCACAAAAAAAGACCCATTAGCGAGTTGCTCGTGGGTCTTTTTGTTTATAATTAGTCTTTTTTCACAAAGTTTGTGAGAACTCCGTTAATGAAACGGCTCGATTTTTCGTCGCTGAAATCT
Organism: Lactococcus sp. S-13; assembly: GCF_004210295.1. Classification (NCBI taxonomy): domain Bacteria; kingdom Bacillati; phylum Bacillota; class Bacilli; order Lactobacillales; family Streptococcaceae; genus Lactococcus; species Lactococcus kimchii. The sequence goes on from NZ_SDAK01000001.1 coordinate 755,365, forward strand.
TTGGAAAGCTCTACGGCTTCATTGACTGCAACGACTGCTGGGGTCTCGGTGAAGAAAATTTCATAGGCAGAAACTTGTAAAATGGCTTGTTCAACAAGGGTCAAACGTGAAAATGACCAGTTTTTAGCCAAATATTTAGAAATTTCGCTTTCTAATTCTTTTTTCTTTGCCAAAACGCCGTCAACGAGTGTTGTGAAGTAGGCTGGTCTTTCCAGGGCTTCAGGGCTTTCGTTGTCATAATTGAGGACGTAAGTTTTTGTTTGTTCGAGCAAACGTTCGGTCTGAGCTTGAGCTTTGCTTTCTGCTTGGGCAAGTTGAGCGTCAAGTTCTACTGAAAGTGTTGCGGGTACAAACAAGTCGCGTGTATATTTTTCGCGGATGTTCTCGTGAAGAAATGAGAAGGTTTGTTGGAAAGTTTCCAAGGCTTGGTCGGGGCTTGCATTTTCTGGAAGATTTTTCAAAAATTCTAGAATTTTAGGTGCAACTGGTTCTTCATCAAGTTCGATTTGTAACAAACGAATCAGATTAAGATTAGCCATGATGCCGCCAAACAAATTGGTTGCTTCGTATTCGTTGAGTTTTTTAGCGTGCCCACCAAAGTCGCGCATGAAGGCTAACGCTTTGGCTACGGTTGTCTTTTCAATATTTTCAACGCTCAGAATCTCATAAATCTCATAAATTGCTTCTAATGGTTGTGAGAGTTCTTTGGGAAATTTACGCACAGTAATGCGTTCATCACGAAAATCAACGTCAAAACGAACCGTTTGGCTGAGCACTTGCTCTAATTTTTCGACATTTTCACGAAAAGTTTTAACTACTGTTGTGGCCATCTCATTTTGGACGGCGTAGCTGAACAAAACTTGAACGGCACGTTGGCGAATTTGGTGCTGGTTGAGCGTTTTAGGCATCAAAGAATCCCTCGTCAAACAAATCTTCAAGCGCTGGTTTTTGTTGTTTTTCAGTCATGACTCCAACAACGTGGATATTGACTTCATCAACAATAATTTCAGTAGCTTGAGCAACTGCTTCTTTCACTTCTTTTTGGATTTTGGTTGCAACTAGGGGGATGCTTACGCCATAAGTGAGGTAAACATAGATATCCACGGTAATTTTATCGTCTGTTGAGTCGATATAAACACCGCGTCCTTCGTTTTTCTTACCCAAACGGTCTGAAAAACGTTTGTTGCGCAGGGCGTAAACGCCTTCGATTTTGGCTGTTGTAATGCCGATAATTACTTCAAGAACTTCGGGAGCGATAACGATCTCACCAAGTTCTTCAGAATGTACAGTTTTTTCTGCCATATTGCTTTCTCCTTTTGTCTTTTCAAAATTTTTCCTGTTGTTGAGAAGAAATTTTGCTTACAAAATGAATGTTTGGGTGCTTGAGTGATTTACGTCAGTAATTTTTCTTTGCGTCAGCATTTTAGTCAATGGCTAAATGATTACGTCAGTAAATTCTCTTGATCCAGCTGCTAAAAATTAAGCACGTTTAAGATATTCACCTGTTTGTGTGTTGATTTCAAGTTTTGTACCTGCTTCAACGAAGTCTGGTACGTTCACAACAAGACCTGTTTCCATTGTTGCTGGTTTACCTGAACCTGTCACTGTTGCCCCTTTGATTGATGGTTGTGTTTCAGTGACTTCAAGAACAACTGTAGTTGGCAATTGGATACCAATTACTTCTGTACCGTAAAATTGGATTTTTACGTCAGTGTTTTCAAGGACGTAAAGGAGTTCGTCTTTGACTTGTTCTACTGGAATTTCGTATTGTTCGTAAGTTTCATTGTTCATGAAGTTAGCTGTGTCATCCATTGAATAAAGGTATTGAGCGGTTACTGTTTCGATGACTGCTTGTTCAAATTTATCTTCAGGACGGTATGTGTCGTCGAAAGTTGAACCAGAGCGCACGTCTTTAAGTTTCATACGCATGATGGTATTCCCTTTACCTGGTTTGTGGTGGCTTGCTTCCATCACGCGCAGGAGTTTGTCTCCGTTCAAAAATGTCATGCCTGATTTAAGATCTTTTGCTAAAACCATTGTTTATGTTTCTCCTAGTGTTTATAAATTTAGATATTCTGCCAATTTTTTTGAGAGAATTTGCTGACGTATTTTTATTTTCATGTTTTTATCATTCCGTCAGCATTTTCTCTGCACAAAAGTGCAAAATGACAGGATTTAACAATTCATTTTATCATAATTTAGAGGCTTTTTCAAATAACGATAAGTGCTTTTGGCGCTTTTGTCAAGACTTCACAGCCCTTATCAGTAATCAACAAGTCGTCCTCAATGCGCACGCCACCAAAATGCGGCAGATAAATGCCCGGCTCGTCAGTCACCACCATATTTTCTTGCAAAATGCTTTCCGTCATGGCCTGACTAAAATAAGGTATCTCATGCACATCAAGTCCCAAACCATGTCCAATACCGTGAGAAAAATAAGGCCCAAATCCTGCTTGCTCAATGACATCACGAGGAATTTTATCATAATCAGCATAAGTCATCCCAGCTTTTGCTTTATCAATCAGGGCTTGATTTGCCTTGTGGACAACTTCGTAAATTTCTTTCATTTTTTCATCGACATTCCCCACAAAAATGGTTCGCGTCATATCACTCGCGTAGCCTTCATAGTAGCAGCCAAAGTCCAGTGTGACCGCGTCAGAAAAATCAATGATTTTATTAGTGGCAACACCATGAGGCAAGGCGCTGCGTTTGCCTGAAGCAACAATTGTTTCAAAAGAAACGCCACTTGCTCCCAACGCTCGCATTTTAAAATCTAGAAAATTGGCGACTTCAATTTCGCTGCGCCCGGGTTCAATAAATTTGAGGGCTGCTTCAAAGGCTTCATCAGCAATTGCACAAGCTTTGCGAATTTTGCTTAACTCATTTTCATCCTTAAATTGGCGAAGTTCCAAAAGAAAATTATGCGTTGAAAAAAGTTCAATATGAGCTGTTGCGGCAGATAAATTTTTGAAAAAAGCATAGTCCACAGTGTCCTCAAATGCCATATTTTGAACTGCACAAGCTGTCGTTAATTCGGGCAACAAGCCAACCACATCACGTGTTTCCAGAATTTCAAAATCGCTGATTAGCTGGTGCGCCATTTCACTGTAACGACTATCCGTCATGAAAATATTTCGGTTTTTAGTCAATAAAATACTTCCAGCCGTCCCAGAAAATCCAGTCAGATAAAAAATATTTTTCATATCCGTAATCAAAAAACTATCAATGTGTTCAGCGGCCATTTTTGCTTTTAATTTTTCAATTCTCATTTGTTTCTCCTTTTTCTCTATCATAACACAAAAACGCCAGCAAAAGCTAGCGTTTTCAAGATTTTTCACTTATTTTTTCAAAGGTAATAAAGCATCTGCCAATCTGCCAAAATCAGCGATAGACAAAGCCTCCGCACGGATACTTGGCGAAATTTCAGCTTGAGCCAATAATTTTTCAATTTCTGGCTTATTGTCTTTCCCAAAAGCTGCTTGCAAGTTATTCATCAACGTTTTTCTGCGATGAACAAAGGTGCAGTGCATCGTTTTAAAGAACCATTCTTCGTCTTTAACTTCGACAAGAGCTTGCTCACGGCGTACCATTTTCAAAATTGCCGAATCCACATTTGGCGCTGGGATGAACACTGTCCGAGGCACAATAAAAGCCACACTTGCCTCCATGTAATATTGCACCGCGATAGACAAAGAGCCGTATGCTTTGCTGTTAGGCGTGGCAGCGATACGATCTGCCACCTCTTTTTGCATCATGACAACAAATTCAGAAAATGGTATCTTGCTCTCAATCAAGTGCATTAAAATTGGCGTTGTGATATAGTAAGGCAAGTTTGCCACCACCTTGATTGGTAAGTTGGGATTCTTGAATTTTTGAATCTCAGTCAGCAAATCTACTTTCAAAATATCAGCATTGACAAGAGTAAAATTATCATAAGGCGCCATTGTTTCTTCCAAGATAGGAATCAAGGTTTTATCAATTTCAAAGGCCATGACCTCGGCAGCTTCTTCCAGCAAATATTGCGTCAGTGAGCCAATCCCCGGGCCAATTTCGATGACATTAACTGCTTTTGAAAGTTCAGCAGTCTGTGTGATTTTAGTCAAAATATTATGATCCGTCAGGAAATTTTGTCCAAATTTTTTCTTAAAATTAAAATCATGGCGGCGCAAAATATCTTGCGTGCGGATAACGTTGGAAATACGATCAATGTTGTTTTCAGTCATTTTTTCTTTCTTTTTATATGGAAATGTTAGCTATAATGCTTCATAACCTGTTCAATTTGTTGTTTGGAAATTCCAAACATATTCAGTCTTTTTTCAATCTGTTTGCCATTCGCATAACCAATTCGTAAGTGCTCGCAGAGATATTCTCGCCGCTTACGGCTGTCTGACGCCATAACTAAGCCAAATTTCATCAGCTCCGCTTGCGTCAAATTTACTGACGAATTTTCCGTCAGCATTTTCTCTCCGCCCAAAACTTCCGTCAGTGCTTTTTTGAGGTCATCAAAATTGGCGTGTTCGATGCCCAACGAACCTTTACCTTTTGGACGGGCTTCAGAACGATTTAAAAAAGCGTGTTGGGCCTCGGGAACAGCTTGCATGATGATTTTGCGAATTCGTTCCCCTTGAAAATCAGGATCTGTGAAGACAATTATTCCCCGTTTTTCCTGAAGTATTTTCAAGCGCTCCAAATCTGCATCATCAATAGATGACCCGCCCGTTTCATAAGTATCACAATCAAAAAAACGTTTGAGATTGGCAGTATCATCACGCCCTTCAACCACAATAACTTTATCAATTTTTTGCTTTTCTGTCATATTTTGCTAAATATTTTTCTTTATCTTTCCGATTTTTTAGGATAACAAGTTTGTCCCAGACATCAAACTCTGTTAATTTTCGCTCAATTTCTGGCACTTCTTTTTGAGAAAATGTCCAAACAAATTTCAAAAATTCCAGATAGTCTTTATCCCATTTTTCTACAAATTCTTCTGCCATATCTGGCCGAATTTTACCCGCTAAACGCACCCCAATAGAACGTTTAATCACACGAAAAAGACTAACCACTGGTGGCAATTGCAACCAAACAATTTCATCAGCAAAAGGCAGACGTTCATCAAACGTCGAGCCATAATTTCCGTCAATGATGCCATTTTCATTTTCAGAAATAAAATTTTGGGTCGCCTGCCGCAACTTTTCTCTGGCAATTTCACTTGGATATTTGTGAAAGACCTTATCCAAATGCAAAATTGGAAAATCAGTCAATGTTGCCAAATCCCTTGCCAAAGTTGACTTTCCTGTCCCTGAGCAACCAATAATCACAATCTTCACAAGTTCTCCTTAAAAATTCACTTCCTAAAGTCCAAAAATTCGTTGTGCATTTTCCATTGTCACTTTCGCTACTTCTTCAGGCGAAATTCCACGCAACTCTGCAATTTTTTCGACAGTGTATTTTGTATAAGCAGGCGTATTTTCCCGTCCTCGAAAAGGCACTGGCGTCAAATAAGGCGCATCCGTCTCCACCAAAATTTTGTCCAAATCAAGCAAACGTGCCGCCTCTTGCAAATCAAGTGATTTTTTAAACGTAACCACACCCGAAAATGAAATCATCATTCCCAGCTCAACAAAAGCAGCTGCTTGATCCGCCGTCCCCGAAAAAGAATGCATAATACCACCAGCTGCACCAACTCCTTCAGATTTGATAATTTCATAAGTATCAGCCAGCGCCTCACGCGTATGGACTTGAAAAGGCACATTCATCATTTTAGAAATTTGAATTTGTCGCCTGAAAACCCGCTCCTGCTCTTCTTTAGGCCGAACCATCCAGTGATAATCCAAACCAATTTCTCCCACAGCAACCACTTTTTTGTCTGACAAATGCGTCAGTAAATATTCCTCAGCTTTTTCATCAAATTCAGCCGCGTCATCAGGATGCCAGCCAATTGTAGCATAGCATTCATCAAATTTTTCCGCCAAAATCAGCGCAGCATCATTAAGTTGATAATTACTCCCCACATTATTAATTTTCGTGACATTAAAAGTTTTCGCTTTCGCCAACTCCTCTTGAATCCGCCCCTCAAATTCCACTGTGTTGAGATGCGTGTGTGTATCAAAAATTTCTATCATATTATTATCTATACTTCCTAATGCTTCCTTAAAGCGTGCCCTAAAAAGCTTTTTAGAGATTGATATTTTTTCTTAGACCTCTATAATTCTTTAGTCAAATTACTAAAGATAAAAAAGACTATACAGCACCCTATTATATCATATCTGCGTATCACTTTCATCTCTTTTTCAAATTGAATTTTCTTTCAAAATTTATTTATATCCGAGAATACTTCTATAATAACTAAACTTGATCTAAACCCCACTCATGATAGAACTACAAAATATGTTTACTTCATTTTTCTGAGATTCATTATTCAAAAATAAGTATAAAAAATATCCTACTTCTCCCTTTCTGAACAGATTCAGATTCGAGAGAAATAGGATAAGAAATATCGCAAAAGCTAGTGATTATTCACTCAAACTCCTTACAGATTTGAATTTATTTGTATCTTTGTTTGACTTGCTTTGAAATCCAGAGACCTATCATCACAAATAATCCCGAAATCATAGCAATTACCGAAATTAAATCATTGTCTCCTGCATTGGGAAGATTGCCAAATTTTGATTGACCACTCGGAGCTATTTTTGAATCATTTAAAGTTGTAGCCAGTGTATCCTTTTTGTAAGTATAATCTACTGTTTGAGGAGTATCGCTCAAAACCCCTTTTACATTTGTTGGTAATTTACTTTCATCCAGTGTGTAGCCATCTATTTTGAGTTGATACACATCACTTGAAGCATCATAAGCATCTCCAACATTACCACTAATCAACTGAGGATCATGGATTTTATTCCCATTACTATCCAGATAATTTACCGTAACATCTGCTGCTTTTACAGGCTGTGCTACTTCAATGTAGTGGTAGTTGATACTTTGAGGAGTATCGCTCAAAACCCCTTTTACATTTGTTGGTAATTTACTTTCATCCAGTGTGTAACCATCTATTTTGAGTTGATACACATCACTTGAAGCGTCATAAGCATCTCCAACATTACCACTAATCAACTGAGGATCATGGATTTTATTCCCATTACTATCCAGGTAATTTACCGTAACATCTGCTGCTTTTACAGGTTGACTTACGTCCAAAGGACGAGGTTGCCAGACATAAGTACCAACCATTGTAGCTCCATCATAATAACTTTCTAATTCATTAGATGCAAAAACAAATGCACCATTTGGCTTTGTAGCTGTTCCTGTATCAATATTTTGCCACTTTCCAGTATATTCACTTGTAATAGGAATATCAGGTAAACCCGTATCGTCAGGGAATCTGCAATTTGTGCCTAATTTTAACTCTCTAAGTTCGTCTAAAACATTGAACATTCCTTGGGTATCAACAACATTAGTCATATTGAAATTAGAAATGTCCAATGATACAAAAGAAGCACCTTGAAACATTGCGTACATAGTATGCACAGATACTGTATTGAATGAAGAGAGATCTACTGTTGTCAAACCGACTCCGTTAAACATCATCTCCATATTTGTAACATCAGACGTGTCCAAACCATTAACGTTTAGGCTTTTGAGCGAGTGCATCCCACTAAACATCGCTTGCATATTAGTTACACCAGTAGTGTTGAAAGTAGATATGTCCAGGCTTGTGAGACTCGACATCCCACTAAACATTCCTTCCATATTTGTAACCCTGTTTGTGTCTAAATAGTTGAGACCTTGAATCTCTGTAACATTAGCTAATCCGTTAAACAAATAGCTAGTATCTATCCCGTCAGTAACAGGGCCTGTAAATACAATTTTTGTAATAATATCTGCATATTGAGTCCACGGTCCCTGTAGGTATATTGCATCATTATCTGGAAAAGTACCAGTATTAATAGTTAATATTCCATCATCAGTAATTTCCCAGGGAGCTGTTCCATATTGCCCGCTTTGGACAACAGTTGCTAGTGGGGTTGCTGTTGCAAAGGTGGTTACTTGTGGTGAAGAACCACTGATGCTATCGCCATTCTCCATAATCTGGGAATCACTACTCGCTGTTGCTCCCCCCTCCCCTGATATATCTAAATCTAGTTGGGAGTCCTGAACATCTTCAGTCGACTGAAGAGAAGCGTTAGCAAGCTCAGTATCATCTCCTGTTGAAACTGGGTCTATTTGATCTGTATCATCTCCTGTCGAAACGGGGTTTACTTGACCAGAATTATCCTCTATCCCCTGAATGACATTAATAAGCTCAGGAGTTGTTATTTCATTTACTTCCGAGATTTGCTGTTCTGATTGATTTGTGTCAACCGTACTTGCTGCTGCAACATTTGCTAAAGTTGATACGCAAATCATCCCCACCATGCTTTGACTTAATACTTTTTTGATTTTCATAATATTTCCTTTAACGTGTATTTCTGATGTTTATGAATATATTAACAACAATCTATTCTTAAAATTTAAAGTTTCCATATAGTTTAATCATTCATCTTTAAGTGAATTATCACCTGCCTTTCTTTTTCAAAGCCTAACTAGAGTTCAATTTTACTAAATTATCTGCCCCCTTTCTCATTCATTTGACATCTTTCTAATCATCTTCTCATCTCACACTTATTGTTTTATCATTTAATAAAATAGTCCACAATAAAAAAGGTCTTTAACGACATAAAAATTTCCCTGAAAATAGAGCCATTAAATTTTATTTGTTTTGTCCCTTCTGTTCTAGCCTTATCGATTCCTGATTCCTATTCTTTATAATTATTTTTTTAATTCAAAAACTATTTAAGCCTATATAAATAGTTTGTCGTTCTTGGTACATAGTATAAAAAATATAACTTATAACCCTAAAATTAAGACATACGAAGTAAACTGAACCACAAGAACCAATAAAAAAATGAGATATTACTATCTCATTTCAATTTTTTAATTTTTAGGCAATACATCACGGCTAAGTTTTTTATTTTTGCCTACTACGATAGACCTAAAACAAAACTACCACTAGCTCTCACAAAAGCTTTTACGTATAAAGTCCTGTTACAACTTATGTCTCTTCACAAAAATATAAGTTGCCAACAAACTCAAGAAAATACCACTTACTAAAGCGTATCCTCCATTCCCATCATTAGTTTTAGGAAGTAATTTTTTCTCTAGCGCTGGTTTTCTTTTTGTATCGGTCTTAGTAGGTTTCACTACCTGTTTTCGAACAGACGATTTTCCACCACTCCTCTTATCAGTATGTGGTGTTTTTACCGTATCTACTTTACCAGTAGCTTCTCCTTGAGTGAGCGGAGTAGCTGGAATGCTAATTGGAACATAGGTGTTGATAAGATTATATCCTTCAACTTTTGTTTGATACCCTTCTACCGCTTTTTCTCCGATTGAATAAGCAATCGCTCTTCCATCTTTATATTTAGGTAAGCCATTAAACTGATAGTGCCAGTTTTCTTGATCTGAAACAATCAATGATTTGATTGGCTTGCCATTCTCTAAAAGATTGACCGTGATATGCTCAGGCCGTTTCCCATATTTATTTTGCTCATCTTTCCATATCTTGTCTCCAACAATTGATACTTGTTCGATATTAGTATTGATGACCGAGAGACCATTTTCAAATTTTGAATACCCAAGAGGGACACTATCATTTCCTTTTGCATCAACCTCTTGAACGCTAAATTTATATCTACCACCTTGATTGTCATATTCTTCCAGATCAGACCAATTCACCTCTGTGATCCCATCGGGTAAAGTCTTTAGCGGAGCTCCTGGAACTTCTTCTTTAATTCCATTTACATTTGTTCGATATAATTTAAAATAGGTTGTAGGTCTTGGTGCTATCCCACCTTGCCAAACTTTATTAGCTTTAATATCAGTTGTTTTCTTCGGGTTATAGATTGTTAAATCTACACCCTTAGTGTCGGAAGCATTGACAGTAAATTTTTGTTCAGGTGATGTTAAAGGATCAAAATTTATCCAATCTGGCGCAAGAATTTCTTGTAAAAGATAATCTCCTACTAGTAAACCTTTTATCCCTGTTTCACCATTAGCATCAGAAGTCAAAGTAATTACAGGCTGGCCTTGGATAGGTTGCCCGTCAGCCCTTTTCAAAGAAAAATTCACATTGGGAATTCCAATCTCTGTCCCCTTAATTCTTTTTACAATCTTTAGTTGTCCTTTAACAGTTCCTTGAACTCCACCAGCGGCATTAATGTTTTGAACAGAGTGGTCAAAACTCTTTCCTGACACTGCTGGTTGATTATGCTCTTGGTACCAAGCTTGTGATTTATTATCAAAGCTTACTTGTTGTTCATTTTCAATAGTTGTTTTGTACTGAACACCAAAATGGCGATATCTCACAACTGAAGATGGAATACTCAATTCTATAGTATTATTCACTGGTAAATAAACAAAAGATAAGCCAGGATAGTCTTTTAACAGGTTCGATAACTCATTCTCACCCCGATAAATTTTAGTACCATTTGTATCTTCTACGCTAATCACAAAGGTGGACGGATCAAGTCGTTGCCCTGATTGAATTTGATCTTTGATAATTACTCCACTATCAACTTCAACACGACCAGAATTTATGTTTAAAAACCAACGAACGTGCTGTGTATCTTGAGGAAGCATATCTCCCGTTTTATAATAAAATACAGACGAAGAAGTTACAGATGCAGGTTTTGTTACATTGATTTTAGCTGTTTTCCCTCCCGAGCTAACAGCTAAACTTCCTATGTTTTCAGCATCTCCTGCAGTCAGATTCCTAACTTGAATATCAAATTCTCCCCACCCTTTTACATCATCTAAATTTTTAATATTATCATTAAATACGACCTGAGCTCCATCTGTCCTAATAGTCATTATTCCAACGTCTATACCCGAAACTTGTAAATTGACTGTTTTCGCATAACCCTGAGCAAAAACAGCGCCAATACTCGGCCAACTAACATTTAAATAATCACCAGGTTGAATATTTTTTGCTTGTTCATCAAATTCAAATCTAACAGTCACCTTATCACCATCTCTAATATCTGTTGGTGATACCGTTAATGCAACAACATCCTCACTTACATCACTACCCGTTGCTGCACCTCCCTTGATTGAAGGCCACACAAAAACTGTTATTGCTAAAAACAATAATGCAATTAAAAATCTTTTCTTTTTCCCCAATTTAACTCTCCATAATCCTTTTTTTGAAATTTTGACAAATTTCTCAAACAATTCTATCACAAATTTTGTATTTAAAAAAATACTTTGTTTGCTATTTTTTAGAACTATAAAAAAGCAAAGTAAGAAATCAAAAAAGACGCAAATGCGTCTATAAAAATTCCGAAAAAAATGAATATTTTACTTAGATTGCTGAGCGCAAACGCGCACCACCATTTTCTAAAACACGAACAGTCCGTGGCAAGAAAGCCCTAATCTCTTCTTCATTGTAGCCAACATGAAGTCGTTTCTCATCCATAATAATTGGACGACGCATAATTTGAGGATTTTCTGAGATAATTTTAATCGCTTGTGAAAGTGAAATATCTTCAAAATCGACACCCAAAGTTTTGACAAAACGATTTCTGCTAGAAATCAAACCTTCAACACCATCATCGCATTTTTGCAAAATTTGGCTAATCTCCGTTGTTGATAAAGGATCAGCGATAAGATTTCGTTCGTTAAATGGGATATGGTGATATGAAAGCCAAGTTTTAGCTTTTTTACAGCTTGTGCATGAGGGCGCTGTATAAATGGTAATCATCGTTTCTCCTTCGTGTATATTTATTTATCTAATAGCATTAAGCTTCAATGACTTTACAAGTATACCACATTTGCAAGCTTAAAAAAAGACCTTTTTCAAAGTTTTTTCATAAAAATTTTTAAACTTTTAAGAAATAAAAAACTGTCAAAAATGACAGCCTTTACAAGTCTTTTAAATATTAAAATGTTGTTTTTTGAGCATCGCTGGATAAACATTTTTTGCCTTTTGTAACTCTCGTTTTTTGGCCTCAATATCCTCCGTAATCTCTACAGAAAAATTTTCAAAAATCGAGCGTGAGTCCTTAAAAATATAACCTCCATTTTTCAAATCTTGCTCATCATCAAAAACCGCTAAATGCTGCGATAAATTTTTAAAGAACGTATTCAAAAAGTAAGTCGGAATGTATAAATTATACATCGACGTATAATTTTTTAAGAAATTATAGTCATAAAAAGGGACTTTGACATCATTTTGAGGGTTAATTAACTCTTTGTCGTCATGACTAACTGGACGATTAAGAATCTCAATCACCTTTTGATTGAGGATATTTCTCACCTCAATCTCACGCAGTAGTTTTTCAATCGTCAAACGTTTTTTATATCGATTCTCATCATAGATTTTGTAAATATAGATGCCAGCAATCATCAGCCAAGCCCCAATAAACAAACCAAAAATCATTGAAATTACAAGTTCACTATTCATAATTCGATTATAACAAATTTGAAAGTTTTAAGGAAGTCTTAAGCACTTTTTTAAGATATTTTTCTAGAAAATCAAGAATAAATTATATTCTTTGACCTTTTTTGACCAATGAGTTATAATATAAGAAAATAAACAATTGAGTTTACGGTTTTCACCTCTACTCAAATCTTATTTATAAAGGAGATTCAATTTATGGGTTACTTAGTTCCTACCGTTATTGAACAATCGAGCCGCGGTGAGCGCGCTTATGATATCTATTCACGACTTTTAAAAGATCGCATTATCATGTTGACTGGACCTGTTGAGGACGGTATGGCAAATAGCATCATTGCCCAGCTTCTCTTCCTCGATGCCCAGGATAATACTAAAGACATTTATCTTTATGTTAACAGTCCTGGAGGTTCTGTTTCTGCTGGTCTGGCGATTGTTGATACAATGAACTTTATCAAATCTGATGTACAGACTATTGTTATGGGAATGGCCGCTTCAATGGGAACAATTATCGCATCTAGCGGTACCAAAGGTAAACGTTTCATGCTCCCAAATGCTGAGTATTTGATTCACCAACCAATGGGTGGTGCTGGTCAAGGTACACAGCAAACTGATATTCAAATCATTGCTGATAGCATCAAAAAAACACGAGATCGTTTGGAACGAATCCTCTCTGAGAATTCTGGTATCCCTGTTGAACAAATTCACAAAGATTGTGAACGCGATCATTGGATGGATGCTAAAGAAACTCTTGAGTATGGTTTCATTGATGAGATTATGGAAAATAATTCCTTAAAATAAAAATAAAAAAACGTAAGGACAGGCTCCTTACGTTTTTTTGTTGCCCAAAATAGTTATAACTCGATATACAATAAAGCTATACCTAAACTTCATTCATTTATAAAAACTATACCATCTTAAAAAAATCGAAAAGCCAACCCCTCCAAATTTTGTTAGTCTATTAACATAACCAAATAAAGCAAGAAAAGAACTTGCCAAAAATTTTCACTTAAATCAGTTGAAAACTTATTGAAGGAGTAATTATGAAAACATCAATCATCGGCTTTCCACGTATCGGAGCTAAACGTGAACTAAAATTTGCTACAGAAAGCTACTTTAAAAATCAAAGTAGCCAAACTGAACTCCTAGCAAAAGTCCAAGAACTTAAGTCTCAAAATTGGAAGATAGAATCAGAAAGCCAACTAAACTTCATTCCAAGTAATGACTTTTCCCTCTATGACAACGTTCTTGACGTTGCTTTCTTACTCAACATCATTCCTAAACGGTATCGTAATTTAGGTTTAGATAACTTGGATACCTATTTTGCAGCAGCAAAGGGATATCAAGGAAAAGCAGGCGATGTTAAAGCGCTACCGATGAAAAAATGGTTCAATACCAATTACCATTACTTAGTCCCAGAAATTGAAGATGATGCTCATTTTGAGCTAGTAGGTACAAAAATTTTTGATGATTTTAGTAGCGCTAAAAATCTTGGTTATTCTACAAAACCTGTATTAATCGGACCTTTTACTTTCTTAAAATTGGCAACCTATAAAAATAAAAAAGCGTCTGATTTCGCAACAGAAATTTCAAATTGCTATATTCAGATTTTAGAAAAATTAAATTTACTTGGAGCTGATTGGTTTGAACTTGATGAACCAGCCTTAGTCAAAGATTTGAGCCAAGCAGACATTGCCTTATTCAATGAAATTTATAAACCAATTTTGTCCTCTAAAGGTACCGTCAAAGTTCTTTTACAGACTTATTTTGGCGATGTACGTGATATTTATGAAGATTTAATTAATCTTAGCTTTGATGGTATCGGAATTGATTTTATTGAGGGGAAAGCCTCATTTGATTTAATCAAGCAGCATGGTTTTCCATCTGATAAAACTTTATTTGCAGGTTTAGTCAATGGTAAAAACATTTGGCGTAACAACTATCAAAAAACATTAGACAGTCTTGATTTATTGAGTCAATCAGCAAAGAATATTGTTCTTTCCACTTCATGCTCTCTGCAACACGTACCGGTTACAGTCACTTCCGAAACAAATTTAGAACATCATGTCAAAGCATCCTTTTCATTTGCAACAGAGAAACTAGATGAACTCGAAGAGCTTGCTGAACTCTTTGAACAAAACGACCAACGTGAAAATAGCACTATTCTAAAAGCAAATCAAGAACTTCATCAAAGTTTTAAACGTGCTGAAAATCCTGAAATCAAAGAGCGCCTTGCCAGTTTAACTAGCGCAGATCACGTCCGCACACCTATTCGCTCCGAGCGTTTGAAAATACAGAAAAAACGTTTAAAACTTCCCTTATTGCCAACCACAACAATTGGCTCTTTCCCCCAAACACCAGAAGTCAGGGTCAATCGTAAAAATTACCGTACAGGAGAAATTTCTAAAGCCGAGTACGAAGCTCAGCTCAAATCATTTTTTAAAGAGGTTATTTCCTTACAAGAAGATCTGGGGCTTGATGTACTTGTACATGGTGAATTTGAGCGTAATGATATGGTTGAATACTTTGGCGAAAATTTATCAGGGTACGTCTTTACAAAATTTGCTTGGGTTCAATCCTATGGAACGCGTTGTGTAAAACCTCCCATTATCTTTGGGGATATCCAGCGCGAACGTCCTATTACCGTTGAAACTTCTGCCTATGCCCAAAGTTTAACTTCAAAACCAATGAAAGCAATGTTAACTGGGCCTATCACTATTCTGAACTGGTCATTTCCTCGTGAAGATATCAATCACGAAAGCCAAGCAACTCAAATCGCCTTAGCAATTCGAGATGAAGTCTTAGACTTAGAAGCTGCTGGCCTACCAATTATTCAGATTGATGAAGCAGCTTTACGTGAAAAACTGCCGTTGCGCCAATCCGACTGGTATTCAGAATATTTAGATTGGGCAATTCCAACTTTCCGTCTAACTCATTCTGGTGTGAAACCTGAAACACAAATTCACACGCATATGTGCTATAGCGAATTTGAAGACATTATTCAAGCCATTGACAACTTAGATGCTGATGTGATTTCTTTTGAAGCAAGCCGTTCTTCTTTAGACATTTTGCGTGGATTGAAAGCAAACCATTTTGAAACTGAAGTCGGTCCTGGCGTCTATGACATTCATTCCCCACGTGTGCCATCCATTGAAGAAATCGAACAAGTCTTACATAAAATATTGCAAATCATCCCTCAAGAACAAGTCTGGGTAAACCCTGACTGCGGACTGAAAACAAGAAGAAATGAAGAGACAATAAGAAGTCTCAAAAATCTCGTTTTGGCTACTAAGCAAGTCCGAACAACTTTAGTAAGAAACGAAACTTTATGAAAATATCCGAAATTTACGAACAAAAAAATAAACGCAACCAGACCGTTATATCCTTAGAAATTTTCCCTCCTAAAACACTCAATGGAGAGAAAACAATTTTTGATACCGTAACAAACTTGACGAAAAAACCTGACTATATCTCGGTCACTTATCGAGATGTCACTGGCGATAAAACACGTGAAATTGCGAGTAAAATAAAACAAACAACTGGTGTTGAAGTCCTACATCACCTCACCTGTGTTCAAAAAAGTCAGGGAGATATTGATGAGATTTTAAACCAAATCAAAGAAGCTAATATCCAGAATATTCTAGCTTTGCATGGCGATTATCCTAAGAACCAAGAAAATTATTCTACTTCTGATGAATATCCTCTAGCCAAGCATTTGATTAGCGATATCAAAAAACGAGCTTGCTTCTCCGTGGGCGCAGCAGCCTATCCAGAAGGTCATGTTGACAGTAACTCGATTTCTGAAAACATTGACCACCTTCGCCAAAAATATGAAGCAGGTACTGACTTCTTCATTTCACAATTATTCTTTGATAATGATAAATTTTATCGTCTTAATGAAGCTGCAAAAACTGCACGTATTGCCTGCCCATTAGCAGCAGGGATTATGCCAATCATGTCTGCTGCTAATATCGAACGTCTGATTTTCTTTGGTGCCTCTATACCGACGAATTTAATTAAAATTATCAATAAATATAAAGAATCACCAGAAGATTTAAGAAAAGCTGGTCTTGAGTACGCCTTCAAACAAGTAGACGATTTGATTGCTCATGGTGTTGACGGCGTTCATCTCTACACAATGAATCGTCCTAGTGTTGCCAATGAGGCTATGGAACGCTATTTATAAATTTCTTCAATAAAAAAGATTAGAAATTTCTCTAATCTTTTTTATGTTCTTCAAAATTTTTACGCCTCTTTTATATACTTAATCAGGATATCAGCAAACTCCGAAGTTGAGAGGCTTCCTCCCAAATCCCTCGTGCATTCTTTAGCCTTAAAAGCATAGAATAACGCCTTTCTGATGGTTTGTGCCACTTCATGCCATCCGAGATAATCAAACATCATAACTCCCGATAAAATCAAACTTGATGGATTTGCTTGATTCAAGCCAGCAATATCAGGTGCTGTACCATGAGTAGCCTCAAAAATAGCATGACCCGTCTTGTAGTTGATATTTGCTCCGGGAGCAATACCAATCCCTCCTACTTGCGCAGCAAGTGCATCAGAAATATAATCTCCGTTTAGATTTAAAGTAGCGATCACCTCAAAATTTTGCGGATTAAGTATAATTTGTTGAAGAAAATTGTCAGCAATAACATCATCAACATAAATTTTTCCTGCTTGCATTGCAGCAGCTTTTTCTTCTTCCGCCTTCTTTTTCCCTTTTTCTTTTTTTATTTTATCATAGATCAACTTTGTAAAAGAAGGGTATTGCTCTGCTACTTCATACGCCCACTTACGAAAGCCCCCTTCTGTGAACTTCATGATGTTGCCTTTATGAACAATTGTTAATCGTTTTTTTCCATTTTTTAAAGCATAATCGAATGCGGACTCAACTAACCGCTTCGTTCCCTCAATACTTACTGGTTTCACCCCGATTGCTGAAGTTTTAGGAAAACGTATGGCTGTTACCTTTAAAGTTTGTTCCAAAAAATCAATTAACTGGTGAGCCTCTGAGGAACCCGTAGCGAATTCAACACCGGCATAAATATCCTCTGTATTCTCCCTAAAAATTGTCATATCAACTTTTTCGGGAGCTTTCATCGGCGATTCAATGCCTTCAAAATATTCAACAGGTCGAACGCAAGCGTATAGATCAAGCTTTTGCCTTAAGGTGACATTAATTGAGCGAAAGCTTTCTCCTACTGGTGTCATCAAGGGACCTTTTATGGCCAGTAAGTATTCCGAAATTGAGTTTATTGTTTCATCGGGGAGATAATTTTCCTTAAACTTGAATGCTTCTTCTCCTGCTAGTAATCTAAGCCAATCAATTTTTTTATTTCCCCCAAAAGCCTTCTCTACTGCTGAGTCAAAAACTCTTTTTGCTTCTGGAAAAATATCCTCGCCAACTCCATCTCCTCTGATATAAGCAATGGTTGGAAAATCTGGCACAAGTAGCTTACCATCTATCATTTCAATTTTCATTTTATTTTAATCTCTCCTCTGTGTGTAAAATTACCGCTCATCATTTTGTCTTCCAGTTTATCCCTCTTATTTTTTTCGAATAACATAAGGCATAATTCCATCATTTTCATAATAGTCTAAATCAGCATTGGAATCAAAGCGCAAAAGGACTTGAAAGCTTTTATCATCTGCATAAACAAGTATTTTTTCATGTATTTGAGGTTTTTTAGGTAAATCAATCGAAAATATTTCGTCACCGGTTAAACCAAGTATTTCCGCATTCTCTCCCTCTAAGAATTGCAAAGGAAGCACTCCCATCATCACCAGGTTACTCCGATGAATCCGTTCAAAACTTTCAGCAATAATCGCTTTAACTCCTAGTAATTTTGTTCCCTTAGCCGCCCAGTCACGACTGGAACCCATTCCATAATCTTTTCCAGCCAAAACAACCAGACCTGTTTCTTTCTCCTTGTATTTTTGAGCAACATCATAGATTGGAAGAATATCTTGACCATATATAGAATATCCTCCTTCGGTGTTCCCTACAAGCTGATTCTTTATACGAATATTCGCAAAGGTTCCTCTTGTCATGACTTTATCATTTCCACGTCTTGAACCAAAACTATTAAAATCCTTATAAGCTATGCCCGCAGCACTCAAGTAAGCCCCCGCTGGCGATTTCAAAGGAATGTTTCCTGCTGGGCTGATATGATCCGTCGTGATTGAATCACCAAACTTTGCCAGCACGCGCAAATTCGAAAGTCCAGTTATCGGAGGCAAATCTTCAATCAAATCATCGAAATAGGGAGGGTTGGAAATATAAGTTGAATCATCTTTCCAATCATAAACTTCACTTTTGCTGGTTTGAATCTCATTCCAAGCGACATTTTCATCAAAAATTTTAGCATAATTTTCAGCATACAGCTCTCTTGTCACATATTTTTGCACAAATATTTCAACTTCGTCTGAACTTGGTAAAATATCTCGCAAATAAACTTTTTCACCCTTTGAATCAAGCCCCAATGCTTCTTTAGCAAGATTCTTCCGAACGGTTCCAGCTAAAGCGTAAGCAACAACTAACGGTGGACTCGCAAGATAATTCGCCTTAACGAGTGGATGGATGCGCCCCTCAAAATTTCTATTTCCACTCAAGACGCTCGTGACAATCAAATCATTTTTAACAACGTCAGTTTCCATTTCAGTTAAGAGTGGTCCTGAATTTCCGATACAAGTGGTACACCCATAACCAATGACATTAAATCCCAACTTCTCAAGATATGGAAGTAAACCTGCTTTCTCAAGATAAGCGGTCACTACTTTTGATCCTGGGGCTAGAGATGTCTTGACCCAACTTGGTACCTTCAAGCCTTTCTCTACCGCATTTTTAGCAAGTAGAGCAGCCATCATCATCACATGGGGGTTGCTTGTATTGGTACAACTGGTAATTGCCGCAACAGCGATTTTCCCATCATCTTCTTTCAAAAAGCGTTGCTTTTTCACAAACGCTTCAAAGTTGCTTGTTAACTCTGACAACTCAAGCATATCTTGCGGGCGAGAGGGACCGGATAAACGAGTTGCAATCTGGCTCAAATCAATATCAACTACTCTATCGTAGCGTGGTTCAGAAGCAGCATCATAAAATAATTTATTTGCTTTGCTGTATTCTTCTACTCGAGAAACTACTTCTTCAGAGCGGTTTGTCGCTCTCAAATACTTCAGAGTTTCCTCATCAATTGGAAAATATCCGCAAGTTGCTCCATATTCAGGTGCCATATTTGCAATCGTCGCTCGGTCTGCTAAACTGAGATTCTTCAAGCCTTCGCCAAAAAATTCAACAAATTTTCCAACAACCTTCTCATCACGCAAAACTTTTGTAACCGTCAAAGCTAAATCAGTTGCCGTGGCAAATATGCCAAGTTTTCCTGTCAAACGTACTCCGACAACCTCAGGAACTAGTAGAGAACTTGGTTCTCCTAGCATTACAGCCTCAGCCTCGATGCCACCGACACCCCAACCAAGGACACCTAGACCGTTGATCATTGTTGTATGACTATCTGTGCCAAAAACACTATCTGGATAAAGTAAGCCATTTTTTTCAGTGATTACTTCACTCAAATATTCAATATTAACTTGATGAATAATACCTGTCGCAGGAGGAACAACTCTAAAATTTTCAAAAGATTGCTCGGCCCACTTTAAAAATTCATAACGTTCATGGTTTCGTTCAAATTCTTTTTGAGCATTTAAGATAAGAGCAAGCTCATTGCCTTGAGCGTCCACTTGCACAGAGTGGTCAATCACTAAATCTACTGGAATTTCTGGATTGATTAATTTGGGATTTTTTCCTAATTTAACCATCGCATCTCGCATAGCTGCCAAATCAACAATAGCAGGAACTCCTGTGAAATCTTGTAAAACTACACGACTTGGTAAAAATACTGTTTCTTTTCCACTAATTCCTTTTAGATAATCTAAAAGAGATTGGATATGATTTTGATTGATAGTTGTATCATTTTTCTGTCTTAGTAAACTTTCCAACAACATTCTCAGACTATAGGGCAATTTTTCAATCCCTTCAAGTTCAGAAATATCATAGTAGCAGTAAGTTTTGTCATCGATTATTAAATTTTTCATCTTTCCTCCATTTTTAAATAATTTTTCGATTCTAAGACACTTTCATAGGCTGGGCGGATAATTTTATTCATATTGATGAGTTCTTCAATGCGATGCGCTACCCAGCCGACAATTCTAGCAATGGCAAATAAAGGAGTAAATAATTCTTGCGGGATTCCTAATATTTCGTAGACAAATCCAGAATAGAAATCAATGTTGGGTGAAATTGTTTTATAGGTTTTTCTATTTTCTGCTATTACTTGTGGAGCAAGAGTTGCTATTTTTTCATAAAGTTTAAATTCTTTTTCTAATCCTTTTTCTTTGACCAAACGTGCAACATAGGTTTTGAAGACTTCAAAGCGTGGATCGCTCACGGTATAAATTGCATGACCAATGCCATAGATAAGTCCTTGTTGGTCAAACACTTCTTTATTTAAAATACGCTGTAAATATTTTTTTATTTCTACATCATTATTGAAGTCCGAGATGTTTTCTTTAATATTTTCTAGCATTTTAGCTGCTTTGATATTTGCCCCACCATGCTTTGGGCCTTTTAAACTGGATAAGGCAGCCGCAATGGTAGCATAAGTATCTGTTCCACTCGAAGTGACAACGTGCGTTGTAAAAGTTGAATTGTTACCTCCACCATGTTCCATGTGTAGAATTAAGGCAATGTCTAGCGCCTTTGCCTCAGTATCTGTATAATGGCAATCAGGTCTAAGCATCCGTAATATATTCTCAGCTGTTGTTAATTTAGCATCTGGATAATGGATGTAGAGGCTTTCCTTTTTAAAATAATGGATGTATGATTGATAACTATAAATTGCAAGTAAAGGAAAATCAGCGATGAGATCAAGTGATTGTTTTAAAACATTTTCAATCGAAATATCACCTGATTTTTCATCATAGCTAGCTAGTGCAAGAAGGCAACGACTCATCGAATTTATCACGTCACTTGAGGGATTGGTCAAAATCGTTTCGCGAACAAAGGTTTCTGGTAAAGTTCTTCGACTCGCTAACAGCGTCTGGAATTCTTCAAGCTCGCTTGCTGTGGGTAGCTCACCAAATAATAAAAGATAGGTCATTTCTTCAAAGCCAAATCGATTTTCTTTGCGGAGATCACTAACTATATCTTTAATATTGTATGCACGATACTCCAAAATTCCGGGAATTTGGTTTCCTTCTTTATCGAAAGAATGTATCGCAGAAATATTAGTTAAACCTGCTAAAACTCCTCTTCCGTTAACATCTCGCAACCCTTTTTTGACACTGTACATTTTATAAAATTCACTGGGAATTTGTGAATTTTTAATCATCTTTTCTTCTTGTTTAGCTAATAAATTCATAAATACCTCCATCTATTTCATTATTATACACTTTTTGTTTCTAAAATTCTATACTTTCTGAAAATTTAAATTGTTTTTGGACAAATTAAAAACCTATCAGTTTGATAGGTTTTTAATTTACTTAGTTAATTTCAATCAGTAGGTCTTGAGTTTGGATAGATTCACCTTTGATGACATGAATTTTTACAATTTCACAATCAAAAGGAGCTTCAAGCGTTGTTTCCATCTTCATGGCTTCAGTGACCATTAGAGCTTGACCTTTTTGAACTTTATCACCAGATTTTACAAGAACTTCCAGAACTGATCCAGGCATTGTGGCTCCAATATGATTTGGATTTCCTGTTTCAGCCTTACGTTTAGCAACGACTTGGGTTTGTACCGATTTGTCATTGATAACAACTTCTCGTCTTTGACCGTTGAGGTTGAAGAAAAGAACACGATTTCCTGCCAAGTCAGGCTCTCCAATTTCATCAAGTCGAATGCTTAGTGTTTTCCCTTTTTCAATCTGTACTTCGATTTTCTCGTTAAGTCGCATTCCATGAAGGAAGGTTGGAGTATCAATCAAAGTTACTGCACCAAATTCTTGTTGCATTTTTTGATAATCAAGAAAAACTTGTGGATACATCAAATAACTGATGACTTCGTGGTCGCCTGGTTGGTAGCCAATTTTTTTAGCTAATTCTGTTTTGACTTCTTCAAAATCAACTGGTTCAGCGTATAAACCTGGTCTGTCTGTAAGGATTGATTTATCTTTGACAATAATTTTTTGCAAACGTTCTGGGAAGCCACCTTCTGGTTGTCCCAAATCTCCTCGGAAGAAAGATACGACAGACTCTGGGAAGTTTAGTTCGGTGCCACGTTCGTAGACATCTTCTTCTGTCAAATCATTTTGAATCATAAAGAGGGCCATATCCCCAACTACTTTTGATGAAGGGGTAACTTTTATGATATCTCCGAACATCATATTTACTTTAGAATACATCTGTTTGATTTCATCAAAGCGATGTCCAAGACCAACAGCAGCTGCTTGAGCTTTCAAGTTGGTATATTGGCCACCAGGCATCTCATGTGTGTAAACTTCTGTCTGTGGACTGGTAATACCAGCTTCAAATGGCGCATAATATTTACGAACATCTTCCCAATAATGGTCAATTTGCTCAGCATTTTTCACATTTATTGCTGCGTGACGTGGTCCATGCTCCAATGCATAATAAATAGATTGCATTGACGGCTGTGATGTTCCTCCAGCTAAACTAGCAGTTGCAACGTCAATGATATCAACACCGGCTTGAGTCGCTCCTGAGTAAGTAATAATCCCATTTCCAGAAGTATCGTGAGTGTGCAAGTGAATTGGCAAATCAACCGTATCTTTCAATTCTGAAATTAAGCGATAAGCAGCCTGAGGTTTTAAAACTCCTGCCATATCCTTCACTGCTAAGATGTGTGCTCCCGTTGCTTCGAGTTCTTTCGCCAAATCTTTATAATATTTCAAATTATATTTTGGACGACTCAGATCAAGGATATCTCCTGTATAGCAAATGGTTGCTTCTGCAATTTTACCATTATCACGAACAGCTTGGATTGATTTTTCCATTTGTGGCAACCAGTTAAGGCTGTCAAAGATACGGAAAACGTCTATTCCTTCACGCGCTGCTACGCGAATAAATTCTTCGATGACATTATCAGGATAGTTTTGATAACCAACTGCATTAGAACCACGGAAAAGCATTTGGAACATCGTATTTGGCATGAGTTTACGCAGTTTACGCAGACGATACCATGGACTTTCATTTAGGAAACGATAAGCAACGTCAAAGGTTGCTCCGCCCCACATTTCAGCTGAAAAGAGTTCTGGAAGCCCTTGATCAATAGCTTGCGCAATTCCCTTCATATCTTGCAAGCGTAAACGTGTAGCTAGAAGAGATTGGTGCGCATCACGCAAGGTTGTATCTGTCAACAAGACTTCTTTAGTATTTTTGACAAATTCTACAACGGCATCCGCACCTTCTTCATCTAAGATATTTTTAGCAGTTCTTTTCTTTTCAATACTTAATTGAGGTTGACGTGGTTCTTCAAAATGGCGTTTTTCCGTGTTTTCAATTCCTGGGAAGCCATTCACTGTAATTGTTGAAAGATAATGCAAGGTTTTTGTTCCACGGTCACGTAAACGTGGGAAATTGAAAAGACTTGGTGTATTATCAATGAAAGTCGTTGTGGCTTGTCCACTGGTGAAGTTTTCATTAGTAATCACGTTAATCAAGAAAGGAATATTCGTTTTTACTCCACGGATTCTAAATTCGTGAAGAACGCGATCCATTTTACGCACACTGTCACTAAATTCATTGGCAAAAGTACAAACTTTTACTAGAAGAGAGTCAAAGTATGGGGTGACTTCATAGCCCGCATAGGCATTCCCAACGTCCAAACGAATGCCAAAACCACCTGGTGAGCGATAGGTATCAATTTTCCCTGTATCTGGTAAGAAACCATTTTCAGGGTCTTCTGTGGTAATCCGACATTGAATGGCCGAGCCTAAAAGAGGAATTTCATTTTGTGCAGGAATTCCGATCTCTGTGTGCAAATCTTTACCTTGGGCAATCAAAATTTGGGCTTGGACAATATCCACCCCTGTAATCAATTCAGTAATGGTATGTTCAACTTGAACACGTGGGTTGACTTCGATGAAGTAAAATTTATCGTCTTTGACTAAAAATTCTACGGTACCAGCATTGATGTAGCCTACATTTTTGCAGAGTTTTACTGCTGCTTCACAAATTTCATTACGAAATGCTTTGGAAAGTCCCACGGCTGGAGCAATTTCAATAACTTTTTGATTGCGTCGTTGCACAGAGCAGTCTCGTTCGTAAAGGTGAACAATATTGCCATGGCTATCGCCAAGGATTTGAACTTCGATGTGTTTTGGATTTTCGATGTATTTTTCGACGTAAATTTCGCCTGAGCCAAAGGCTCCGATGGCTTCTGATTTAGCACGGGCGTAGCCATCACGCATTTCGTCGTCATTCCGCGCCACGCGCATTCCGCGTCCGCCGCCTCCAAGGGCAGCTTTAATCATGACTGGATAGCCGTAAGTTTTGGCAAATTCAAGGGCTCCCTCGATGTCGACTGCTCCATTTGTTCCTGGAATTCCTGGAACTTGCGCGGCATCAGCTGCTGCTTTGGCTTTGATTTTATCCCCAAAGATATCCAAGTGATGTAAATCAGGCCCAACAAAAACCAAGCCAGCTGCACGAACTTTTGTTGCAAATTCCAGATTTTCAGACAAAAGTCCATAGCCTGGGTGAATGGCGTCAGCGCCTGATTCAAGTGCAACACGAATGATGTCATCAATATCTAAGTAAGCATCAATTGGCTTTTTGCCGTGCCCAATGAGGTAGGATTCATCTGCTTTGAAACGGTGAACTGAATATTCATCTTCACTTGCATAGACTGCAACAGTTGATAGACCGAGCTCATTACAAGCACGGAAGACACGGACAGCGATTTCGCCACGATTGGCAACGAGCAATTTTTTCACTTTGGACTCCTTTTATAACGGTGGGACTGGGTGATTTTATGATTATTCACCAAATCAGTGTTCACTTTTATTTTTTTAATCTATTTTTATAGAAAATGAGTTACTGGCAGCTTTGACAGTAACTTCATATTTAACTTTAGCACTTTTTAGGATAACTTACAAGTTTATTAGTGTATTTTGTCACCAAAATTCGTGTATTGTTTGGATAGTTCTGAAAGTTCCGAAACTTCTCGTCGTTTTTCGTCGGCTGAGATGTTTAGAGCAAAACCGATGCCGAGAGAGAGGACGAGAAAAGAGGAACCACCTTGCGAAAGGAAAGGAAAGGTTACCCCAGTTTCGGGAATGATGCCGATTGCTCCACCAACGTTAATGAAAACCTGAATCAGGAGCATGGCACCAATGCCGATGGTCATCAAAGAATTAAATGGATTACGCGCACGGATTCCAACAAGCAAAATTCGAATAATCAAGAAAAATAGAATCCCTAAAATCAAAATTCCTCCGATCACTCCAAGTTCTTCAACAACAATGGCAAAGATGAAGTCGGTATGGGCTTCTGGAAGAAAGCCGTTTTTCTCAATGGAATTTCCTAAGCCACGCCCAAGCCAGCCTCCATTGACAATCGCATAATAGGAGTTGGCAAGCTGATGTCCCGAGTTTGCCAAATCAGAAAATGGATTAACAAAGGCTCGAAAACGGGCATTAACGTAAGAAATTTTTAAACCTGCAGGAATAATCTCTCCCCCTGTGACAAATAGGAGGGCGATAAAGGCGAAAACGAAAGTCAAAATCATTTTTCCATAGCCACTGAACCAGCGCCATGAAATCCCACTCGCACCAACCATGACCATGACAAGGAGTGCTAGAATAAGGGCATTCCCCATGTCGGGCATGATGATGTCTAAGCCAAGTAAAAGGACAACTGGTAGGCGCCACCCGCCAAACCAGCGTTGAACTTTGCTTTGACCTTTAAAAAGTTCTTGAATATCATGATTTTTAATGGCTTCTTGCTTTTCAGAAAAGACCGAGGCAAGATACCAAATGATAAACACTTTAGCGACTTCGGCGGGCTGAATCGTCCCAACTCCTGGAATTGGAATCCAACCATGCGCACCGTTTACTGGCGGGAAAATGAAGCGGGCAGCAATCAAAGCCAAAACAAGTATCGCTAGGATGAACAACAGCATCCCTCGATTTTTCAGAGCTTTGAGCTTTATCCGATAGATAATCGAAATGGCGACAAAGCTAAGCAACATGAATGCTGCTTGAGTGATGACCATGCGATAAGGGGACAATCCTCGTGCTAATTGGTAGGGAACCGTCGCTGAAAAAACCATTACAATCCCAATAGCTGATAACATCAGGTACGGGACTAGGATTGAATAGTTCAGGAAATTTACTTTTTTTAATCCGTTTCTCATTATTTATTTCTTCTCATTTTATTCATCTTCATTTTATCTTTTTAATTATATCATTTTTTTGAAAGTATTTTTTGTAAAATGAGTAATTTCGTCTTTTTCTTTGACAAAATATAAAAATTCCTGACATTTTTGCTGACAGGAATTTTTGGTTTTACTGACGGATTGATTTTTGATTTACGTCAGCATTTTCTCTGGCTTTTTAGATTTCGCGGTGCAAGGTGACGGCGCGTTCTTTGGGACAAAATTTCATGGTTTCTACTTTTTCAGGATGAGTAGCTTTATTTTTGCTGCTGATGTAATTTTTATTTCCACAGGAGCTGCAAGCAAGGGTAATTTTTATTCTCATGATAGGATGCTCCGTTTTCGTAAGAATTTACGGAAATTGATAAATGACCAGATGATGTTAATCACGACAAACAAGCTGGTACCAACAATCGCCGCACGATAACTGATGTAGCCAGCAATGGCTGAGCCGACGAGTGGGCCTGTAACCATGCCCAAATTTGAACTCATTTGTGCGTAAGCAAAAATTCGGCTGACGCCTTCTTTCGGAGTTATCTTGGAAAGAAGAGAATTTACTGACGGCATCAAAGCCCCTGTGCCAAAGCCCAGAAGGAAGCGCAAAATACCAAGTTGCAAGGGACTTTGAACCAGCGCCATTGGCAAATAGATTACAAAAGTGAATACCAACCCAATCAAAATCAGGCGGTGAGAGCCGTATTTATCGCCTAAGCGTCCTAAAAAGCTTGAAGAGAGCATCGCCGATAAGCCGACGGCCGAGACAATCAATCCTGAAATAAACATCAGATTTTCTGTGTTATTTGTCAATGTTTTGATGTACAAAGTGACAAACGGCTCAATAGACTGAGAAGTGATTTGAATAATGAATGTTGTCACCAACAAGCCAACCAAAATCTGTTTGTTACTCACTTTATTGATGATTTCTCTACTGGAGAGCATTTTATCTTTGGGAACAGGTTCAAAATGTTCATGCACAAAGAGAATTGTCAGCAAAGTCGTCAAAGCGAGCAAAGCGCCCACAATCAAAAAAACATTCGCCATACCAAACCATTGGGCAAGTAAACCGCCAAGTGACGGCCCTATTAAGCTTCCCGAAACCATTGCCGTAGCAAGCGTTCCTAGGGCATAGCCCGATTTGTCTTTCGGTGCTTGCGAGGCAATCATAGCCGTTGAATTTGGGATGTAGCCTGAGAAAAAGCCCATCAATAAACGCAAGCCGAGTAACCACCAGACATTCGGGACAAAGGCCAAGCCGCCCATCGTCAAAGTCATTACAACACTAGCGCGAACCATCATTACTTTTCGACCATGTTCATCAGCTAAGCGTCCCCAAATTGGAGCAACCAAGCCTGAAGCCAGAGCGGGCAAGGAAAAAGCTAACCCTGAATAGAGCTCAACATTTCCCCCGCGAACCCCTAGGCCCTGAATATACAAAGGCAGAAAAGGCATCACCAATGAAAAAGATGAACCGACAAAAAAGCAGCCAATCCATGTAATAAATAAATTTCTTTTCCAGTTAATTGTATTCGTTTTTCTTCCCTCTATTTCTCTCTATTTACCGCTAGCAAAGCCTCTTCAATCTGCTTTTTGAGCATTTCTAAACTTCCCGAATTATCCAAAATTCGGTCAGCAAATTTTCTCTTTTGCGCAAGTGGCATCTGCGCGTCAATTCGCTTTTTCGCTTCTTCTTTTGTAAAATGATTCCGCGCCATCAAGCGCTCCAATTGAATTTCTTCAGTGACAGTGACCAACCAAATCTCATCAAATCCGTCATAGCCATATTCTAACAGCAAAGGGATATCCATAAAAAGCAGTTGATTTACTGACGGAAGCTTGCGATATATCTTTGAGCCAGAGAAATTACTGACGGAATTTACATCAGCAATTTCTCTAGGCTTTTCGTCAGTATTTTCTCTAAAATCACGCTCAGCATTTACGTCAGCATTTTCTCTACCCAAAAATTGATCGCGTCTATGGTACAGTTCCTTACGAATAATCTCATCCTGTAAAAGCGACAGTTTTTCACGTTGCTCTCGATTTTCAAAAACCAAAGCCCCCAACTTCGCCCGATTTAATTGACCTGTTTCATCAATAAAATCAGAACCAAAGTGCTTTAAAATCGCCTCATAAAGTCTGCCTTGAGGAGCTTGCAATTCACGCACAACCTTATCCGCATCAATCACCTGATAACCCAGAGAAATCAAAAAATCAACCACCGTTGATTTTCCACTCGCAATTCCACCAGTCAATCCAATAACCTTTTTCATTCCTCTATTTTAGCACAATTTTTGACTTTGCGAAACTAAAAATAATAGTTTTTAACTATTAGGACTAATTTAGAATACAAAAAACCTGCCAGCAAAGCTAGCAGGTTCATTTAAATCTGAGTTAATCAAGAATTAGATGTTTGAAGTGTGCATTACTTCTTCATCATCAGTTGACAATACTTCGTGGAAGACACGTTCAGTCAATTCTTGTTTTTGTTCTGGTGTGAGGTATTTAGTGTTAACACAGTAACCAGAGATACGAACGATGACATCTTCACCGCGCATGATCTTGTCATAGACATCTTTAAGATCCATAACATTCAAGTTAACGTGTTGTCCAGCAAATTCAGTACCACCAATCAAAGCACCTGGAGTGAAGTATCCATCAAGGATTTGTACCAAGTTGTCCACTTGTTCGTCACGCGTTTTACCAAGGGCACGTGGAGAAACTTGAGTCGTCAGAGAGATACCATCATTAGCGTCTTTGAATTCCAATTTAGCGAGTGAACGAAGGTTTTGCAACCATCCACCTTTAGCCTTGTTAGATGGGTTAGCACCTGGTGAGAAGAATTCAAGTTTAGATTTGTTAACTGTACCATCTTCGTTGAGGAATACACCTTTGTGGACTGGAGAGTTACCAGTTTGTTTAGAGTAAGCCACGTTTGAAGTGATTGTCAAAAGTGAAACTGTAGCTTCAGCGTTCTTGTAAAGTTTGTGTGAAGCCAATTTTTCATGGTACATTTTCATAACCATTTTGGCGATATCGTCAGCACGGTCATCATCTTCACCATAACGTGGGAAGTCACCTTCTACTTCATAGTCGTAAACATAGCCGTTTTCATCACGGAGTGTTTTAACTTTAGCATATTTAATAGCTGACAATGAGTCAACAGTATTTGCGAATCCACAGATACCGAATCCCATGTTAATCCCAACACGAGTAGGCAAGAAGGCCATTTGAACAGCTTCATAGTTGTATTTGTCAGTCATGTAGTGGATGATATTCATGGCATCAACATAAGTGTCAGTCAACCAGTCCAATGATTTGTCAAAGTTAGCCAAAACTTTTTCATAATCAAGCACTTCATCAGTTACAGGTTCGATGTCAAATACTTTGTAGTCTTTATGAACGTCATCGTAACCACCATTGATACCTGTCAACATTGCTTTAAGCACGTTTACACGAGCACCGAAGAATTGGATGTTGTGACGAGCATCTTCTGATTCAGGGTCAAGTGGAGATACACAACAAGAGATACATGACATTTCGCCATAGCCATCTTTAGCCATTGTTTCAACACCTTCGTATTGGATAGATGAGTGTTTGTGGCTCATAGACATTGCATAACGTTTGAATGAGTAAGGAAGTTTAGAATCCCAAAGGACTGTCAAGTTTGGTTCTGGAGCGTTACCGATAGTATCAAGAGTGTTCAAGAAACGGTAGTCCATTTTAGTAACACGGTGACGTCCGTCGTTACCCATACCAGCCATAGATGTAGTGATGAATGTTGGGTCACCAGAGTAAAGTTCATCGTAGGCAGCAGCACGAGCGAATTTCATTGTACGAAGTTTCAATACGAAATCGTCAACAAATTCTTGGATTTCTTGTTCAGTGAATGTTCCACGAGCAAGGTCACGTTCAGCAAAGATATCAAGAACGATTGGCACACGTCCAAGTGAAGTTGCAGCACCGTTGATGACACGACATACAGCCATATAAGCAATATTAACCCATTGGATAGCTTCTTTAACGTTCATCGCTGGGCGTGAAACGTCAAGACCGTACAAAGCACCAAAGTTTACAACTTGTTGCAATGCTTGGTATTGCATATTGATTTCTTCTTTAAGACGGATGTTTTCTTCATTGATTTCAGTAATTGCATCCCATTCGCGAGCTTTTTCTTTCATCAAGTAGTCTGCACCATAAAGCGCAAGACGAGCATAAACACCAATGATACGACCACGTGAGTAAGCATCTGGCAAACCAGTTACTGTGTGAGCGTGGCGCGCTTTACGAATTGCTGAAGTGTAAGCACGGAAAATACCATCATTTACAGAAGTCATTGTTTGTGACAAAACATCGTGCAATTGAGGATCAACTGAAAGGCCATGTTCTGTCAAGATTTTTTCAGCAACACGAAGTCCACCTCTAGGCATGAAGTTCAAGCGGAAAAGTTCTTTGTTTTGCATCCCATAGATAAGTTCAAGTTCTTTATCATTAGGATCAACATAACCAGCAGGAATTTTGTCAATAGATGTCACAACATCTGTATCAAAAGGAAATCCTACTTCTTCATAATGTTCTTTTGTATCTTCAATAATTTTTTTTACTTTGAGCGTACGTTCAGTAGGCCCAGCAAGGAAGCTTTCATCACCGTCATAAGGTTTGTAGTTTTCTTGCACAAAACGAGTAATGCTCGCAACATCACGCCAATCTGTTCCTTTGAAACCTTCCCAGGCTTGTTCAAAGATGTTTTCAGTAACTTCGGTTTTCATTTTGAAAATCTCCTTCGTTCTTTCTGTTTCAAATTACACTATCATTATATCACACAGTTAGAGAATAGCAAACAGAAATCAAGAGAAAATGCAGTTTCTTTACTAATACAGTTTTCATTATTTTACTATCTGTTATATTAAATTTAAGTGTATTTTAAGTTTTTCACAAGCGAGTACCCTCAAAACGTTTATAACGTCTACATCAAGGGCATCCCTTTATATTTTTCACAAAGCTAAGTAAAAAAATTTATTCGCTCTTCATAGTTACTAAAAGCTATTTTTCTTCATAATTCAATAATTTTATCATAAACAAACCTTTTGTCAAAATGATGGGCAATTTCAATAACAAGAACTGGTAAATTCAAAATTAACTTTCTTACTTTATAGGCGTTCTCATCATCCAACGAAGCCGTAACTTCGTCAATTAGCAAAATATTCTTTTTCCGTAACAAACAGCGCGCTAACTCAATTCTCACTCTTTGCCCACCCGAGATGTTCTCGCCGTTATTCTCAATTTTTATGTCTAGAATATTTTCGAATTCACTAACTAGACCAACCTGTTCTAATGCAGAAAGTAACTCAAGCTCTGAATAGTCATCGTCAAATGTTAGATTATAACGAATTGTATCGTTGAATAAAAAGGGAGTTTGCGAAATTATTCCGATGTTATTTTGAAATTGTGAATACTTTTTATTTTCTTGAGTAACAACAGTAATTTCTCCCTTATCCACTGCTAACTCTTGGTTTATTAGTCGAAAAAGTGTTGATTTTCCAGAACCACTTGCTCCACGAATAAGATATTTTTTCCCCATTTCAAATATGTAAGTAAAATCGTGAAAAATAATTTTTGAAGAAAATGATTTATTTACACTTCCTACACAGAGCTGTTTAATTCCTTTAACCATTGGTAATTTTTCACCCTCTACTTCTGGAGTATCCAAGAGATTAAAAAACCGCTCTTTTGTGGTCTTCGCTTCCTGAAGGTACTGAATTTGGTATAAGATAGTTTGAATAGGTTGTGAAGCCTGTTGCGCTGCAACAAACATTGCAATAAGCGCTGCAACAGGAATATTTGCGCCATGCAAGTTCATTAAAAAGCCAATCACTAACGGAAGAACTTGTCCAAGAAAATTAGTCAAACCACGAAAAGAAAAAATTAAGTTGCTGGTATAAGCAGACCATTTTCTAGCATTTTCTCTCTCTTCTACAGCACTTTGGACACGGTTAATTGCTCGTTCTATTCCTTGATTATTTTTTAATGTTTGCCTTCCATTAACAGCATCCATAATTTTTTCTAATGCAACTCCACGTTTGGAATAATAAAGTTCTCCTAGAGCATTCAATCGTTTTCCAAGAACCATTTGAGGAATTGGGATGAGCAGGGATCCTAATATAAAAATCGGCCCCAAAATTATATTAGAGTAGATAAGGTAAAGAGCCGTCGTAATAAAAATAATCCCCCAGGTAAAAAGCATTCCCCAAGGCTCAATATAAGTTCCGTATAGAAATTCTAAATCTTGTGTCAACAATGAAATTTTTTCGGAATTTTTAAATTCCAATGAATTTTTTAAAATTCTTTTTAAAATAGTTTGATGTAAATTCACAAGGATAGTAGTCATCGAATAGTTTGTTGAAACATTGCTCAAAAAACTAATAAAATAGAGAATAATATAAATCAAAAAACCATATAATCCAAAATGTAACACATCACTCAAATCTGACTTGTTACTTAGATTCATCGCATTTTTGATAATGATAGGTTGAATCAAAACATAGGCCGAACTAATAACACTCATGAATATTAAAACAATTTTTGCTTTGGTCGGCAAAAATTTGAAAAGCTTTAACATTATTAACCTCCAAAAATCAAAAGAAGGAGATAAACTCCTTCAACTTTAGCAAATTGTATCACATTGATTGTTAAGAGGTTTGTTAGACGCTCTTGTTTTTTTATTCGTTTTATTTTGGATTACCTTCATTTTATTTCCTCCATTTTTAATCAATATCTAAAATATCATCATATAATTTTTGACTTGCAAACAAAGCTAAATTATTATAAATTTTAGATTTCATTATCTCACAGATAGCAGGCTTCTTTAGACGATTTGTTATCAAAAAAGAATGATTATTTTTACAATTAAAGTAAACTTTCCCATTAATAAGATTTGTTTGAAGTATGTATCTTGATAATTCCATACTTATTCAGCTTTCATTTTTATAATTGCATTATAAGCCTTATTTTTTAACCCGTCAATAACTTTCTTTAATTGTTTGATTATTTTATACAATTAAAACAATTAAATTTTCAATCATAACATATCTTTTCGGTGCAAAAGCCAAGTAATCCAACCACAAACTAAAATACCAATAATTAAAATTGCCCAAACCATCCATTTCATCGTTTGACCGGGAATAGGCACGTTCATTCCGTAGAAACCTACAATAACGGCAGGAATCCCTAAAACAAAAGTGGCCGAGGTCATAATTTTCATCACGATATTCAAATTATTACTGACAATGTTTGAGAATAAATCACGTAGGTTTTCAAGTAACTTCAATTGAATTTTTGTTTCTGTATAAGCTTGATCAGTTTCGACAAAAATATCATAAATCTTTTCAGCAAAGCCATCCTCGCCGTTTTCTCGCAAATAATCAATGAATCCTTGAAGTACTTGAATATTATTGTGCAAGGCATCTTCAAAATAGATTAAACTTGCTTGAATCGCAATCATATCAACAATTTGATCATTTTTGGTCGAATTTTTAATGCCTACTTCAAGCTTACGACGTCGCATCCGAAAATCACGCAGATAGTCGTGATAAGCGCGAGTCATCTGATACATCACTTGGAAAATTAGCTGATGTTTATAACGTTTGTTATCATATTCACGTCCAAAAATACTTTCATTCTCAATGTCATGGTTGAGCGCTAGGATAACAGACTCATTTCTCGTCCATACTAATGAATAAGGAAAAGTTCCAACCTCACCATAGCTAGAAACGGCTGGATACTGTAAGAGAATCAAGTTATTATCATTTTCATCCGTTTCAAAACGAGCGTTTTCGTAATCATCTAAAATTCCTCCCAAATAGTCAAAAGGAAAATCATAGTATTCCGAAATTTTTCCAATTTCTTCGCGAGTGGGATTGAGAACATAAGTAAAATTTTTCATTTCTGACGTTGAAGTCAGTTTTTTAGCACTAGATAGTTCGTAGTTTTTAATCATTGGTTAGTCCAGCTATCTCTTCTTTTTTACTGATCAAACAATTTTATTCTGCTCATCAGTCATATCCCAATTGTAGCAAATTTTTTTGATTTGTGTTTGTTTGATAGAAAAAGGATTGGACAAAAAAACTCTCCCGAAGGAGAGTTCTAACATCTTACAAAATTATTTTTTAAGGTTGTAGAATGCTTGGAGACCTTTGTATGTAGCCACTTCAGCCAATTGGTCTTCGATACGAAGCAATTGGTTGTATTTAGCCATACGGTCTGTACGTGAAAGTGAACCAGTTTTGATTTGACCAGCGTTAGTTGCAACAGCGATGTCTGAGATTGTTGAATCTTCAGTTTCACCTGAACGGTGAGAAACGATTGCTGTGAAACCAGCTTCTTTAGCCATTTCAATAGCTTCGAAAGTTTCTGTCAAAGTACCGATTTGGTTAACTTTGATCAAGATAGCGTTTGAAGCATTTTCACGGATACCACGTTCAAGGTATTTAGTGTTTGTAACGAAGAAGTCGTCACCAACGAGTTGAACTTTTTTACCAAGACGTTCTGTGAGGAGTTTCCATCCATCCCAGTCGTTTTCGTCCATACCATCTTCGATAGTGATGATTGGGTATTTAGAAACGAGTTCTTCAAGGTAGTCAACTTGTTCAGCAGCTGAAAGTTTTTTACCGCCTTCACCTTCGAATTTAGCATAGTCGTAAACGCCATCTGCATAGAATTCTGATGATGCACAGTCGAAACCGATCATAACGCCATCTTCACCAGCTTTGTAACCAGCTGCTTCGATTGCTTTAAGGATAGTTTCTACACCATCTTCAGTTCCTTCAAATTTAGGAGCGAATCCGCCTTCGTCACCGACAGCAGTTTCAAGTCCACGTTCTTTAAGGATTTTCTTAAGCGCGTGGAAGATTTCAGCACCCCAACGAAGAGCTTCTTTGAATGTAGGAGCACCAACTGGTACGATCATGAATTCTTGGAAAGCGATAGGAGCGTCTGAGTGAGAACCACCATTGATGATGTTCATCATTGGAGTTGGCAATACTTTAGCGTTGAATCCGCCAAGGTAGTTGTAAAGTGGAACACCAAGTTCATCAGCAGCAGCACGAGCAGCAGCGATAGAAACACCAAGGATAGCGTTAGCGCCCAATTTACCTTTGTTTTCAGTACCGTCAAGAGCGATCATTGCACGGTCAATAGCTTGTTGGTCAGTAACTTCATAACCGATGATAGCTTCAGCGATGATGTTGTTTACGTTGTCAACAGCTTTTTGAGTACCAAGTCCGTTGTAGCGAGATTTGTCGCCGTCACGAAGTTCAACCGCTTCGTGTTCACCTGTAGAAGCACCTGAAGGTACCATTCCACGTCCGAATGCACCGTCTTCAGTGTAAACTTCAACTTCAAGTGTTGGGTTACCGCGTGAGTCAAGGACTTCGCGAGCATAAATATCAGTAATAATTGACATTTTTGTCTCCTTATTATTTTTAAGTGCGTCTGCACTCTTAATACTCTTTGATTTTACTATTTTTTGAAAGATTTTTCAAGTGAAAATCTCTGTAAAGCTAAATTTCACAAGGTTTTGCGCTTACATTTTCGTTAAAACTAAATTCAACCTTAAATTCTTTCAAAAAAAAGGATTGGAAGAATCCAATCCAGTATTTTTATTCTGTTTCAATCAAGCCATAGCGACCGTCTTCACGGCGGTATACAACGTGTGTATCATTCGTATCAGCATCTGTAAAAACATAGAAATCATGCCCAAGCATATCCATTTGGAGGACTGCTTCTTCAGCATCCATTGGTTTCAAAGCAACGTGTTTTGTCCGAACGATTGAAACGTGATCTTCTGCCACTTCATCCGCTTTATCAAGTGGTGCAAACTCATCATTGAAAGCTTGACCAGTTGGAACAGAGTTACGAGGTTTACGGTTCATGCGTGTTTTATATTTGCGAATTTGACGTTCAAGTTTTTCTTCGACAAAATCAATTGAGGAATACATTTCTTGTGAAGTGTCCTCTGCACGTAAGGTGATATTTTTAGCTGGAAGTGTTACTTCAACTTTAGCACGTTTTTCAGTGTAAACTTTAAGATTAACATAGGCTGTCACTTCATGACCATCGTTGAAATATTTATCGAGTTTTCCGATTTTGTCTTCAACATAAGCGCGGATTGCATCGGTAACTTCGACGTTTTCGCCACGGATATTAAATTTGATCATAAGAGTACCTCTTTAACAGTTTTATTGGGTTTGTTGAGCCGTTAAACTGACTAATATTTTAAGAGCTTCAATTTCCTTTTCAAAACTGTCCTTTCCTTTATTTCTAATCTAATTATAACATGAAACAGCTTACATCTCAAATAATTTGTGTGATTTTAATTTTTTTATTAGAAGTTCCAATAGAGATTTGATCGCCAGCCTTGATTTCACCAGCGAGCAATTGTTCACTCAAGAGGTCTTCAACCTCTCTTTGTAAAGCTTTACGCAAGGGTCTTGCGCCATATTCTGCATCGAATCCAACCTCAGCAATAAGTTTTGTCGCTGCTGAAGTAAGTTTAATCTGAATATTTTGTTCTGCTAAACGTTTGATGAGAGATTTACTCATAATTTTCACAATTTGCTCAATTTCTTGCGCGTCTAATGAGTGGAAAACAATTGTTTCGTCAATCCGATTGAGGAACTCGGGACGATAATGGCGTTTAAGTTCTTCCAGGATTCTTGATTTCATAGCTGCATAGTCCGCCGTGATATCTTTCGCGCCAAAACCAACAGTTTTATCATCCCGAAGTGCTGTTGCACCAAGGTTTGAAGTCATAATGATAATAGTATTTCTAAAGTCAACTTTGCGTCCTTTAGTATCCGTCACAAAACCATCATCAAGAATTTGTAACATAATATTAAAGACATCGGGGTGAGCTTTTTCGACTTCATCAAGAAGAACTACTGAGTAGGGTTTGTTACGAACGCGCTCGGTTAACTGTCCTCCTTCATCGTAACCGACATATCCTGGAGGTGCTCCAATCAAACGTGAAGTGGAATGTTTTTCCATAAATTCACTCATATCGACCCGAATCATATTATCTTCGCTACCAAAAACACTATCGGCAAGTGCTTTTGCAAGTTCAGTTTTACCTACTCCGGTAGGGCCTAAAAACATAAATGAACCCATTGGACGACGGTTATCAGAAACACCTGAACGAGCTCGTCGAATTGCTCTTGATACTGCTGAAATTGCTTCTTCTTGCCCGACGACACGTTTGTGCAATTCTTTTTCCAAATTGATCAAACGATCACTTTCTGATTTAGTCATTTGGGTAATTGGAATACCTGTCAATGTGGAAGCAACAGCAATGACGGCTTGATCGGTCACTTCTTGTGCTTTATCTGAGCGAACGGAAAATTTAGCAAGTTTATCGGCCAGTTTCTTGGCTACTTTTTCTTTTTCTCGCGATTTTTTGATGTCCAATTGAACGACAGCATCGGATAAGTCCTTTTGGGCCTTTTCCAATTCTTCTTCGAGTTCGATGCGTTTTGTTTCTTGATTTTTCACTGAAATTTTGACAGAA
The DNA here is from genome assembly GCF_004210295.1 of Lactococcus sp. S-13. Lineage (NCBI taxonomy): Bacteria > Bacillati > Bacillota > Bacilli > Lactobacillales > Streptococcaceae > Lactococcus > Lactococcus kimchii. The sequence goes on from NZ_SDAK01000001.1 coordinate 793,805, forward strand.
GCTGCTGCCTCATCTAATAAATCAATTGCTTTATCTGGTAGACGACGGCTGGTCATGTAGCGAATGCTTAACGTCACTGCACTTTTGATTGCTTCATCAGTAAAGAGAACGTGGTGATAGTCTTCAAATTTTTCACGTAATCCTTGCAAGATAGCAATCGCTTCGTCTGCACTTGGTTCATCCACATTGATTCTTGCCAAGCGACGTTCTAAAGCTTCGTCTTTTTCAATATATTTTTGATATTCGTGATAGGTTGTCGCACCGACCATTTGGAAATCACCACGCGCAAGAGCGGGTTTTAAAATATTTGCTGCGTCATTGACAGAATCCATTCCGCCACCAGCACCAATGATGGTATGAAGTTCGTCAATAAAGATAATCACGTTGGGATCGCTGCTCACTTCTTCAACAATCGCTGTCAAACGATCTTCAAATTCACCACGGAATTTGGTTCCTGCGACAACTGTGGCCATATTGAGTGCCATGATTCGACTATTCATCAAACCGATTGGAACTTGACCTTTAACTATTCTTTGAGCGAAGCCTTCAATAATTGCTGATTTCCCAACTCCCGGTTCACCAACCAAAACAGGATTATTTTTAGTTCGGCGACTGAGAATGTGAATCAAACGATCAACCTCAGCTTCACGTCCAATCATTGGATCAAGCTTTCCTGCTCGGGCTGCTTCGGTCAAATCTGACGAAACTGAATCCAAAGTTGGTGTCGTACTTGTCGCTGATACTCGCTTGGAGAGATTACGCTTGGACATTGGTGTGACTGCCTTTTTCGTTTCAGGTGTCTTCAGACCAGTGCGTTTTTCAAGCTCTTTGCGCAGAGAAACAATATTGATTTTTTGTAATTTCAATAATTGTAGGGCAAAGCCATCTTCGATTTGAAGCAATGCATATAATAAATGCTCTGTTCCCAAAATTTTTGCTTCGTTGTGGAGGGCTAAAACTCTTGCTAATTCAAGAACTTCTTTGGCTCTTGGTGAGAATTCCAAATCTTTGCGTGCAGTGCTGACATGACTGGATAAGTCTTCCAAATCAATCAATAAATCTGCTGAATCAACATTTGCTCCAGCAAGCAAGCTGTAAGCAATTGAGCCTGAAACGGTGGTCATTGCTGCTAAAAGATGGGCGCTCTCAATAGCACCATATTGGTACTGATAAGCGTATTCTGTTGCTTTTTCTAAAATTCGTTCTATGGTTGAGGTATAATTTAATTTTTCAAATTTCATCATCACGATCCAATCTGTTTAAGATACTTTTCATCATTGTAGCACGTGTAAAGGGGCTAATAATTCCGTCAGTAATCACTAACAAAAGTAAATTTCCTTCACGTTCCGTCAGTACTTTCTCGTCAAAAAGAAGCTGAATGATGTCATGAGCCGCCTTGCTTGAGAGATTGGCTGGAATTTTTTGATACAAAGCGGTCAGAAATTCATGGCGCGCTGAATATTGATACTTCACAATCTTAATATATCCGCCACCGCCACGCTTAGATTCAACGTCAAAACCTTTTGATGCTGTAAACCTTGTCTTAATCACATAATTGATTTGGCTAGGCACTACATCAAATTGATTTGCCAAATCTGCCCGTTTGATTTCGATTTCTTGTGCTTCTTCCAACAACTGTCTCAGGTAAGCCTCAATAATATCAGATGTATTTTTTTGAGCTGGCATCATTTCATCCTTTCTTTTCTAAAAATATACTTTGACTATTACTGACTATTATACCCGAAAATGTCTTTTTTTACCAAAGATAGTACTTTTGATGCAGAGAATTTACTGACGTATTTTTTCGTCAGTAAAATAAAAAAACCGTCAGTAACGGCTTCTTTATTCTTTTTCAAATTAGTCAACTTTGACAATTTTAATCGTCATTTCACCGACAGGCAAAGGAACTTTTACAGTATCGCCAACTTTTTTACCAATCAAAACACGAGCAATTGGTGATTCGTTAGAAATTTTACCTGTGAATGGATCCGCTTCAGCCGTACCAACGATTTGATAAGATTCTTCGCTCGTTTCACCTTCTTCAATGAAAGTCACTTTTTTACCGAGCGCAACTTCGTCTTTGGCGATTTTTGCGTTATCCACGATTTCAGCGTAGCGAATCATCGTTTCAACTGTTGAAATACGGCCTTCAATGAAAGCTTGTTCATCTTTAGCTGCTTCGTATTCTGAGTTTTCAGAAAGGTCACCGTAGCTACGTGCGACTTTGATGCGGTCAATAACTTCTGGACGTTTTACGAGTTTGAGGTTTTCAAGTTCGCCTTTTAATTTATCAAGACCTTCTTTGGTCATTGGGAATGTTTTTTCCATTTTATTTATCCTTTTTTTTAAACTTTTTTATGTAATAAAATCAATCTAAATTTCTATTTATTAATCTTATCATTAACATACTTTTGAACGTTGGCATTTTGCTCATCCAGAGTTTGGGCAAAATAAACTTTTCCTGTTGTCACATCGGCAACAAAGTAAAGATAATCATTATCCGTTGGCTTGAGCACTGCTTCAATCGACGACAGACTCGGGCTATCAATCGGTCCAGGACCAAATCCTGTATTCAAATAAAGATTGTAAGGTGAATCAAGATTGGTATCAATTGTTGCATCTTGTTCCAGCGTTGTTTTTTCACCAAGTTGACCTTGGGCATATAAAACAGCTGAATTCGATCCCAAATCCATTCCTGCATTCATACGATTGAAGAAGGTTCCAGATACATTACGACGATCGTCATCATTATTGGCTTCTTTTTCAACTAATGCAGCCAGACTCAATACTTCATTTACAGAAAGATTTTTAGAAGCTATTGTATCATAGTAAGGTGTTAATTGGGCATTCATTGCTGCAATCATATTCTCAATGACGCTCTCAACCGTTGATGATTTGGTGTAATCATACGTCGCTGGGAAAAGATAGCCTTCTAACTGGTATTTTACGCCAGATTCTTTTGTGGGTAAGCTCGCAAAGAGGTTAGGATAAGCAGCAGCCATTTTGGCAATGAAAGCTGGGTCTTGTACCGTTTTCATAAATTCTGCCGTTGTAAATGGTGTTTTTGCTTTTTTCTCTTGGCTGTTGATTGTTATGGCTTTAGAAATTTGCTCCAAAGTATAACCTTCTGGAATCAAAATTTTACCTAATGTCGGAGCAACTGGTTTTTCTGTTCCCCCTTTTTCCAATTTTGAGGCAATCGTTGACAAGCTCATATTGGGGGCAAGGTTATAATAGCCGCTCTTGAATTCTGTGTAATTTTTAAATTTTGTATAGTACTGGAAAATCATTCCATTTTTGATGATTCCATCGCGCTGTAAGATTTCACCAATCTGCTTGCTACTGGAGCCTGCTGGAATATCAATGGCTTTCATCGTTTGATTATTTTTATCTAAGGGTTCAACGCCTGATTTCACGTAGTTATAGCCATACCAGCCTGTACCACCGATAACCAAAATCAAAAGCACGACAATAACAGCGATAATTTTACCAGCTGTGACGCGTTTTTTCTTCTTATCTTTTGGATTTTTCTTTCCCTTGGTGGTCATATTTACTGTTCGAGGCGAACGAGTACTTTTTGACGAAGTTTGACGGCGTGAATTTTCTTTCACTGCGTCGACTTCTGGAAAAGAATCATTTTCGGCCGTTTCAAAAGCAGCTTGAGCTGAGCTGAGGCTTTCTTTTTGAAGCGAATTTTCTCTAGAAATTTCAGCTGCACTGTCAGTCTTAGTTTCACCCACACGGCTGTTTTCTTCGGCTTGGCGACGAAGGGTTTCAATTTGCTTGCGGGCTTGTGTTCTAGAATAATGAACGCCTGCTTGCGCCTTCATGGCTTCTAAAGTCATAGCTTCTAGTTTCTTTTGCAAGGAACCTTCAGAAGTTGTACTTTCTCTAACTCCTGAATTTGGGCTGATTTCGTCTTCCTCATCTTTGGGAAAATCAAAAACAGGGAGTTCAAAGGGTTCAAGCTCTACTTTTCGTGGTTCAACTTTACGTGATTCCACCTTGGGCGTTTCTGCACTTCGTCTATATTCTATAGAAGGAGCTGATTTTTCATCTTGTTGGCGACTATCAAGTGCTGGAAACTTGGTTTCTAGTTTTTTTGCCGATTCTTCTTCGAGTTGTCGTAAGATTTTTTCTTTAAAACTTTCACGGGAAAATTCGGTAGTATTTTTATCAACCAAATCTATTTCTCCTTATGATGATTGAACTTTCGTTCAATGATTAAATAATTGCTTTTTCTCATTGTAACCGTTAAGAGGATCTTTTACAAATGATACGCAAATATTCATAAAAGTGAGGCCCTTTGCCTCACTTTTATGCAGTTTAGTCTTCATCAGTGTCGTCTGAATCATCGTCATCGTCTTCAACGTCGATTTCGACATCTTCATCTACATTGTCAAGTTCAACCTCAGCAAGTTCAGCATCGTAAGCAGCAACGTCATCTTTGTCTTCATCTTCCGCTTGGGCGTCATAAGTCATGTCGTCTTCTGTTGTTTTTGAGCTTTCTTCATCTTCTGGGTCGATCTCGTCTTCAATACCAAAAACGTTAACTTTGCTGCGTTTTTTAGCTGGTTTTTCTTCTTCATCATCTTCGATTTCGTCAAGGGCAATGACTTCTTCGTCGATTTCATCGATGGCGTACCATGAGCGAAGCGCCCAAACGTTATTTCCTAAAGGAATAAAGCTTCCGTCAGTATTGATTTCAGTATAAAAACGGGAAATATTAGCTTTGATTTCATCGTCTGATTTTTCCAAGTAAGTTTGAATTGCTTTGATGATGTCAGAAAAAGGCATTTCTTTGCCGTTTTGTTCCAACAAAGCGTGGGCAACTTCAATCATTGAAAGTTCTGAGATTTTTTGTCCTTCTAAGGCTGTAATTTTCAAGTTTTTACTCTCTTTTCATCTAGGGTGTGAGTGTGCTTGTAATGAAAGCGAACTCAGTGCTGATTTTTCTTTTTATAGTTTATATCAAATTTGGCTTGCTGTCAATATTTTACTGTATTTAAAGCCAAAAAATTCTGTCATTTGGACTGATTTTTAAAATCAGGGCGTTTTGACAGAAATAGGAACTTGCTGTTCAAAAAAAATTAGTAGTGCATTAAGACTTTATAGTCATAATTTCCAATTTTTTCACGTCCTTTGAGGTCGTCAAGTTCGATAAGGAAAGCACATCCAACAACGATTCCGCCCATTTTTTCAACGAGTTCAATGGTTGCTGCAATTGTTCCACCTGTGGCAAGCAAGTCATCAACAATCAAGACACGTTGACCGGGTTTGATGCTGTCAGAGTGCATGGTAAGTGTATCTGTACCATATTCTTTTTCATAAGTTGCTTCGATGACTTCACGAGGAAGTTTGCCTGGTTTGCGGACGGGTGCAAATCCAACACCGAGCGCAAAAGCAACGGGACAACCAATGATAAATCCGCGGGCTTCAGGGCCGACAACCATGTCAATCTCTTTATCTCTGGCATATTGGACAATTTCTGTGGCTGCGTAATTATAGGCATTTCCGTCAGCCATCAAGGGACTGATATCACGAAAAACAACGCCTTCTTTTGGATAATTTTCAATTGTAGCGATATAATCTTTTAATTCCATGTTTTTTTTACTGACGAAAAAGCGTCAGCGCTCCTTTTTTTCTATAAGTTTACTTTCGTCAGCATTTTCTCTGAGAGAATTTACTGACGGATTTCTTTTTTCAAATGCGTCAGTATTTTGGTCGCGAAGTAAGCTTATTTTTCGATTAGTTTTTGATAAATTTCTTGGACGGGAGCTAAAGCAAATAATTCTTGTAGCTTCACAATCTCTTGTAATTCTTGATAAATGGTACTTTCGGAAATTTCATGTTTTTCTGCCGTTTTGTTGACGGTCATTAACCCATTTTCAATGGTAACAAATTGAAGTTCTTCAAAGATCTTTATCATCTTGACAAGCAAAAGTTGAGGAATTTTCAAATAATCACAAAGCGCACCCAGTTTATAACGAATGTCAAACTCTGGAAATTGATAAATGGCCTTGTATAATTTGGCGAATTGTTCGCGTGTTCCACCACCAGTCAGATAGTAGCTGTTTGCAATTTGATTTTTGAAATAAATCATCTTCAAATCTGTGGCAAGCGCCTGCTGAACTGCTGTTTTTAGAGCGGTCAGACCAGCTAAATCTTCTGGTGCTTCTGCAATAACAAGCACATCTTCCATTATACCATGTTTTAGTTGATTTTGAGCAAAAACAATCGCATCTTTTGGCAAATTTATTTGTCGGCTTCGAAGATCTAATAATTCGATGCCAACAGCTGCAGCGTCTGCAACCATCAACTGTAAGGTCGTGTTGCCATTCCAACTGTTACTCGAAAGGGTGACGGCCAATTTGGTTTGGGCTTGTTCAAATTCTAAATCCTCATTGCCATGATGGAAATAAACGGCCTCAACTTGTTGTTTTTCTTGGACAATTTTGAGTTTGAGGTGGCTGTTTTCCTTGCCCATGCTCCGGCTTTGGAGGACTTGATAATTTTCCACCAAAAAATGAGGTTTAGGATTGCCCATGCCAAAAGGCGCTAATTTTGCTAAAGCATTCAATGTTTCCAAAGAAAGTTGATCCAAGTCACAGCTTCCTGCAAGTTCGAGCGGACTTTTCCCAGACATATCAATCGCATTTTCTGAAATATAATCCAGCATAGCTTGTTTGAGCGCAGGGACATTTTCCACAGCTATCGTCATTCCCGCCGCTTGTTTATGCCCGCCAAAGGCCATGAATAAGTCGCGGTGTGGACTAAGTGCTGCAAAAATATCAAAAGCTGCAATCGAACGGGCCGAGCCACGTAAAATTCCGTCCTCCTCCGCCAGCATAATCACCGGTTTGTGGGTTTTTTCCAACAAACGTCCCGCAACAATCCCCAGAACGCCTTTGTGCCAGTCCTTGTGATACAAAATTTGCACAGGCTCGTCAGTCAGCATCTCAAGGGCTTGTTCGTAAATGTTTTCAACGATTTCTTTACGTTCTTTATTTTTTTCGTCAATCATTTTGGCGATATCGTGAGCTTCATCTTCGTCCCAGCCCGTCAATAATTCGATAGCGGGGTTAGGATCATCAAGGCGCCCAAGCGCATTGAGGCGAGGGGCGATTTGAAAACCGACGGTTTCTTCGGTGACTTTATCAAAATCCACACCCGCATATTTCATCAATTCTTGCAGGCCGGCACGTTCGGTCTGAGCCAAAATTTTCAAGCCATGGGCGACCAACACTCGATTTTCATCCGTCAAACTCACCATATCAGCAATCGTGCCAATGGCAACTAAATCAAGCATTTCACTTGGCACATATTCAAGCAACGCACAGGCCACTTTGAAAGCCACACCAACACCTGCCAAATATTTGAAAGGATAAGCCGCATCTGGATGTTCAGGGTGGATAATGGCATAAGCCTCAGGCAATTTTTCAGGCATCGCATGGTGATCGGTCACAATAACGTCAACACCTTGCGCCTGCGCCCAAGCAATGGGTTCAGCTCCCGCGACTCCGTTGTCCACGGTGATAATCAAATCAATCTTTTCATTACTGATAAAATACTGATAAACTTCCAGATTTGGGCCATAGCCGTCAGTAAAACGGTTGGGCAAATAAACTTGGCTTTCAGCGCCCAGTTCATCCAAAGCTGTCTTCATCACCGATGCCGCTGTCATCCCGTCAGCATCATAATCCCCGTAAATCAGGATATTTTCGCTCCGTTCAATCGCAAGTAAAATGCGTGCCGTGGCTTTTTCCATGTCATGTAATAAAAAAGGATCATGGAGATTTTCTAAATTTGGATTCAAAAAAGCCTCTAGCTGTGCAGCATCCAAAATCCCTCTTTGTTGCAGAATTTGGCTGGCTAATTTGTCCAATTTGTATTTTTTGGTTAATTTGAGGAAATCCTCTGACGGCTCAACTGTTTTGAGCTGCCAATCATATTTTGCTCTTATCATTTTTTATTCTCATCATTTTTTTCATGCTCAACTTCCTTATTTTAGCATAAATCAGTCAAAAGAAAAATCCCTTCATTCAGGATTTTTACTTAATTTATAAAATTTTACTGACGAATTTTTTATGACGCAAAAGGAGAAAAAACTCCAACAGCTTCCACATTTTTCTGAAAGAAAAAGAGTAAAATTTGGTGTGAAACAATTACGTCAGCATTTTCTCTGACCGTTTTTGTGTGAAACAATTACGTCAGCATTTTCTCTGGCAATTTTTGTGCAAATAATAGCGTCAGCAGCTGAAATTGTCTTTTATCTTGAATTTTTAAGATTAAAAAACGTTTTCTGACTCGTCTGAAGGTCGAATAAATTCAGTGTTTTTCTTCAGCTGATGGTGGTTGTCATTTATTTTATGGAACAACTCTCTAATTTTGTTGAACATCTTGCGCTCCTCCTTTGGTTGATAAAAAAATTATAGGTTATTTTTATCAAAAGAAACTGAAGCGAAAATGTGATAAAACTTAAGATTTTTTGCGAAACTTCCCGCACATCAGTCCATTTATTTGAAATTAAAAAATCGACTTGATAAAAAATCAATAGCTGAAGGAAAAATTCCACGCAATTTCGCTACCAGAGCAAGCGTCCACGGCAAATTAATCTCACGCTTGCGCTTGCCCAAATTGCTCACAATCTTATCCGCAACTTTTGAAGCAGAGATCGCATTTTTCCCAACTTTTTTCAGATAGTCTGGATTCGCCTTGTGAAATTTGGTGCGCACAGGACCAGTATTGACCGTTGTCACAATCAAGTTAGGTCTTTCCATACGCAAAGCATCTGAAAAGGCTAGTATTGCTGCCTTTGTCGCTGCATAGATTGTTGCTTTTGCTGTTGGCAATTTTCCTGCAATTGACGCAATATTAACCACTTGTTGCTCCGGCTGGAGTTGTCTCGTCAGCTGGATGGGCATGAGCGTATTGATTACAAATTGCTCCGTGATTTCGGCATCCGTCAACTCTTCGAGCGATTTAAAAAGTCCAAACCCCGCATTATTGATCAAAATATCGCAAGTCATCATTTGTTTGCCACTCAATAGTTCATCATTAGTCAGCAAAGTGACCCCTGCTAAGTCACCATATAGCTCCAGCAATCTTTCTCGACTGCGTGACACTAAAATTAAGTGCTCAGCTGATAACCTTTTAACTATTTCTTGAGCAATGTCACCCGTTGCTCCCGTTATCACAATTTTTTTAGTTAATTTTTTCTTCATGCAAATCTCTCGCCACAAAAGTATTCGGATGAATGGCTTGGGCTTCTTTTGCCAATTGCCCCACCAAAGCACCAACATAGCGCGCACTGATATGAGTCAGCAAAAGTCGCTTCACACCAGCTTCTTGGGCAACATCTGCCGCTTGTTTTGAGGTTGAGTGACCATGGGCGCGCGCCATTTTACTCTCACGAGCCTCATAGGTCGCCTCGTGTACCAGTAAATCAGCCTGCCAAGCCAAACGGACTGCCGCACTCGTTTTTCTAGTATCCCCTAAAATCGTGACAATTTTTCCTGCTTTATCTGCGCCAATATAATCTCTTGGATCAAAAATTTTGCCTTCAAACTCGACTGTTTCCCCTTTTTTGATTTTTCCAAAAAGAGGGCCAAATGGTAATCCAGCAGCTCTCAAGGCCTCTGCATCCAGCTCACCGACACGATTTTTTTCAACTACTCGATAGCCCAAACAAAAAATGGTATGATCCAATAAATCCGCATAAACCTCGAAGCTCTCGTCCTCAAAGATTTTTCCCGCCTGATTAAGTTCATGAAAATGAATCCGATAAGCCAAACGAGAACCTGAAAGCTTCAAACTCGTCATCACAAAATCTTTGATTCCAACTGGCCCATACAATTCGAGATCAGTTTGTTCATCACTACTTTGAAAACTTCTGCTTGACAAAAAACCTGGCAAGCCAAAAATATGATCCCCGTGCAAATGAGTGATAAAAATTTTCGTGATTTTGCGTGGTTTAATCGTTGTATTTAAAATCTGGTGCTGCGTTGCTTCTCCGCAGTCAAACAGCCAGTTTTCATTACGCTCATCCAGCATTTTCAGCACAATTGCCTGTGTATTTCTTGATTTTGACGGCTGACCAGCACCCGTCCCCAAAAATTGAATATCCATTGAACCTCCAGCTCTAAGTATTCTCAGTAGTTGAGGGCTTTTCGCCCAAATTTGAGAAATGTTTTATTGAATAAGAAAAAAATTGTGAGTTATCCCTCACAATCCTTCCCGATATAAATTAGTGACCCGTGCTGGGCTCGAACCAGCGACCCTTTGATTAAAAGTCAAATGCTCTACCAACTGAGCTAACGAGTCTTGTTAATATGGTATCCCTCACTTGGTAGCAAGGTTGCAAACTGCGTTTGCTTTATCCGCCACCTTGAAGCAGTGCTTCAAGCCAACTGAGCTAACGAGTCTTGTTAATATGGTGTTATTTTCACAACGTAATACATTATATCATAAACAATTTTAAAATTCTACTATTTAATAAAAGTAGCGCCATTTTAGAATTTTTTCTCAAAATATTTGGCACAAAAATAATAAAAACTGCTTAACAGAGCGGTTTATTTACATTATGAAATGCGTCCGGAGGGAATCGAACCCCCATCTCAAGAACCGGAATCTTACGTGATATCCATTACACTACGGACGCGCTACAATCACTTTATTTTACCTAATTTCAAAAAAAAATGCAAGAAGAAACTCATTAAAATAAGAAAAAGCTATCTAAAGATAGCTTTCGTTTATAAACTATTTACTTGCTTTAATCGCAGATAAAATCTGAGTGCGTAAATCTTCAGCTCCTTCAGCGCCTCCAGGCAAGAAAATTGTTGAATTTCCGCTCGCAGCAAACTGATTCAAGGTATCTAAATATTGGTTAGTCAACAAAATCGCCATGATTTGTTCTTCGTCAAGCGAAACGCCCAATTTTTTAATTTCGGTAATTTGTTGCGCCAAGCCGTCAACGATGGCTTTACGTTGCTCTGCAATCCCGACCCCATGCAGACGATCTTTTTCAGCTTCGGCTTCAGCAGCAGTAACAACTTGAATTTTATTGGCATTCGCAAGCATTTGTGAAGCATCTTGTTTACGTTGTGCCGCATTGATTTCATTCATTGATTGCTTGACTTCAGCGTCAGGTTCGACTTTGGTGATCAAAGTCTTGACAATGATGTAACCATAAGTTTGCATTTCTTCAGCAACTGTTTTTTGTACTTCTAAGGCAATTTCATCTTTTTTCTCAAAAACATCATCAAGTGTCAATTTTGGCACAGCAGAACGTAAAGCATCTTCAATGTATGCCTTGATTTGTTCACCCGGATTCATGAGTTTATAGTAAGCATCTTTGATTGATTCTTCGTTGACCCGATATTGTGTCGCAATGTTCATGGTCACAAAGACGTTGTCTGCCGTTTTTGTTTCCACAGTCATCTCCGTTTGCAACAAACGCAACTGGATTCGCGCAGCTAAGCGATCAATGCCCCACGGTAATTTCAAATGAAAACCAGGGCCCGCCGTCGTTTGATACTTCCCAAAGCGTTCCACAATTGCTACTGTTTGCTGTTTGACCACAAAGACAATCGTACTCAAACTGAAAATCAAAATGAGCAAAACAACTGCCAAAACAATCAAAGGAAAAATAATAATGTCCATAAGAAAATCTCCTCTTTTTCTTCCAAAACCGCTGACGGAAATTAGCGACAATAACTTTTACTAAAAGACAAATTTTTTCATTTCGTCAGTAAATTAGGAGTTTTCGTCAGTATTTTTTCTATCTGGATGAGAATCCGTCAGCAAATTCTCTAGCCGATATTTCTCCCAATTCAACCCTTTAGTAATCGTTTCCATCATTTTACCACTTTCAAACTTGTAAAGCAATAAATTTTCTATATTTTTCAGAAATGTTTAACAATATAAACAAAATGCTTCTGACCATCTCGACCATAAAGGAGAGGTTTTAGGAAACCGATTTTGCTTGCTTGCGTCAGTAAATCCTCGATGTTATAGCCAGACAAGCGCATGAAATCAGGATTCTCTGACAATTCCGTCAGTGGCGAAAGTTCTTCAACCCACTCAAAATCACTCGTGAAGTCAGCTGGTTTCATTGTCACTTGTCCGTCATTTTCTTCTAACAAATAATGTGGGAAAATCTGAGCCAATTCAAAAAGTAATTCAGCCGTGATTTTCACCGGAAATTCGCTAAAGATGACAGCCTCTCCAGCCGTATTCTTAAAGCAAAAACCAAAAGATTTCCCTGACAGATTTAACCGAACAAAACGGAAATTCTCTGTCCCCACTTTACCTTCCAAATGAAAATCTGGTCGTTCTTGAAAAAGCTCCAACGCTTCTGAGAGTTCTAAAAAATAATCCGTAGCATCCTTTGGCGACCGTTTTTGATAAAGTTCCGCAAAGTAAGCATTCAAGACAGATGCTGGCGGAGTAACCAAGAGGCGTTTGTCCTTTGTTTCGCTCAAATTTGCCAGTCGATTTTCCAGAAAAACACGGTCTTGCCCCATGTATCCGCCGTATTTCAGCGCCAATTCAACCCATTTTTCATCATTCATTTCTTATTTCCCTCTTACTTTTTTCTAAAATTTTTCTGGATAATGCCATCAGAGACTTGTAAAATCCTGTTTTCAATCTTTTTCATTATAACATTTTTAGACAAAGCCGTCAGCCCAAAAAATTTTTGACTTTTTCCAAAATTTCTTGAGGATAATTTGCATCAAAAACATCAAAAAAAGGAACATCCATCCGGTTTTTAAACCAGGTCAATTGCCTTTTGGCATACCGTCTTGAATTGCGCTTCACCAGCTCAACCGCCTCGTCCAAACTCATTTCGCCCGAAAAATAAGGGAAAAATTCTTTGTAGCCAATGCCTTTGGCTGCCTGAACAGTTGGATTTTGCTCAAATAACTCCTGTGCTTCACGCAACAAGCCTTCTGTCATCATCTGATCCACGCGCTGATTGATGCGCTGATAAAGCAGTTTTCGCTCAGCATTCAATCCAATCATGCAAAAATCGTAAGCCGAGCCTTTATTTTCCTCTGCCGAGCCAAATTTTTCACGCTCCAAAGCACGCATCGCTCTCCGGCGATTCAGTTCAGGAATTTCTAGTCCGCTCGCTTTGACTTGCTCAAAAAGCGCTTCATCGCTCAAAAGTGCCAATTGTTCACGCAAAATGAGCATTTCCTCATGATTTTCTTGCCCGCCCAGATGGTAACCTTCCACCAGCGATTGAATATACAGACCCGTCCCCCCAACAATAATCGGCAATTTCTCCCGCTTGTGCATCTCTTCAATCCAATAATTTGCCTCACTGACAAAATCATGAGCCGAAAAGTTTTCCGTTCGCTCACGAACGTCAATCAAACGATGAACAGCCAGTTTCTGCTCAGCTTGCGTCACTTTCGCTGTTCCAATATCCAGCCCTCGATAAACCTGCTGCGAATCACCAGAAATAATTTCCCCATTGAATTTTTGGGCCAATTCAATTCCTAAGGCGGTTTTTCCCACAGCTGTCGGCCCTACAATCACCAAAACTTTATTTTTCGTCATTTATTTTTCTCTACCTATTTTTTCAGGAACTCTAAACTCTATTATTTCAGATTTGGTCAGCAAATTCAAGCTTTTACCCAACGAAAAAATGCTGACGAAAATTTCCGTCAGCATTTTCTCTTACATTTTTACTTACCAAACTAGCTTGCAGCAAAAACTTTTCGATAAATCTTCTTTCCACGCCCAACCAAAAGTGCGCGATATTCTGCTCGTCCCACAATCATCGTCACCTTACTAAAAATATAACATGATAATAAAGTCACGGCAAAATTAGGCAACGCAAGGAAAGTAAGCAATGACAAACTCAAAACAACCACATCAATCATAAACAATACTTTGTCAATTTTAAAATCCCACTGCTCTTCCAAAATTCGTCCCAGCAAAATCGAACCCCCAAAAGTCCCTTCCGAAATAATGACCAATCCTGCACCAATCCCCGAAAGTAGACCATCAAATAGACCCGCAAAAATAATGTGTGGCAAATGAAAACCTGTCACGCCAAGCGCTTCATAGACCAGCATCCACCCACTCATCGCCAGCGCCCCTGGGACACTCAGCAGCAAGATTCGCTTGGGCAAAAAACGTCCCCCAAAGACAAAAAGTGGAATATTTACCAAAAAGAAAGTTAGCGCTGGGTTAATTCCAAAAACAAAGTCCAGCAATACCGAAAACCCTGCAATCCCGTTACTTGCCAATCGGTTGGGAATGACAAAAAGTTGAACAGACAGAACATAAAGCCCCACCCCAGCTAGCAGCAAAAGTAAATCTCTCATAAATTTTCGATCAATTTTTACACCTATAATCGTCATCAAATAATTACCTTCTTTCTTTCCTTTTTTTATTCTATTTATTACAGCTACTCCCAGTGTACCATTTTCCCCTATAGCCAACCTTAACCAGTTAACTTTCAACACTTTTTCATTTTATAACCATTTCTATAGCGTTTTCAACATTTTTGCATTATAATTAAATTATAATTTTTTCAAATAACCTTAAAGGAGAACCCCATGAAAAACAAATATGTCAAAGGCTGGCTTATTGGAAAAGCTGTCGAAATGACCGTCGCTGGTGTCGCTCTCGCAATCGCCAAGAAAAAAGGCTATATGCCCTCCGCAAGCAAAGAAGCATTCATTGCCCAAAAGCGTAAAGAAGCCGCCCGTAAGCGCATTGCTCGCTAACTTTTCGAGTCAAATTTAGAAAAAATTTACTGACCAATCCGTCAGTAAATTTTTTTACTTTTTCTCAGAATTTAATCACTTTATGCCACAAAGTCGGTAAATTGCTTCCGCATAAATTTCCATAGTTTGACGCAAATTCGCTACTGACCACTGCTCATTTGCCTGATGCATATAATCAGGCGTATCAGGGAACATTGCCCCAAAAGCAACACAGTTCTTCATTGTCCGGGCAAAAGTTGCGCCACCAGAAACCATTGGCTCCGTCATATCCCCCGTCAACTCACGATAAGTCCCCAAAAGATTTTGGACTAATTCAGATTCAACTGGAACATAAAGTGGTGCCAGCCAGTCAAATTCCTCATAAACTAAACCAAATTCAGCAGCTTTAGCTGTCAATTTGCCAACCAATTCCGCTTTATCCACCGTCACTGGAATCCGCATATCCACACCGATTCGTGTTTCCTCAGCAGAAATCGTTAACCCAGCAAAATTCATTGATAACTCGCCAGAAGCCTCATCCTCTGTTTTTCCAACAACGACTTCCCCCGTGGCATTTTCCTTGACCAATTTTCCAAGAAAATCAAGCGGAGTAAAATCAAAAACCTGACTCAAAGCCATCGCCAAACGACTCACAGCATTGATTCCTTCAGGAGCATCTTTAGCATGAACACTCTTACCATGCACTGATAGACCAGCTTTCGTTTCTTCATATTCAAAGCCAAGTTCATCCAAAACCACTTTAACTTCTGCCATTTTTTGAGAACTATAAGCCGCGCGATCAGGAACAACATTCAAAGCACCACCAGCCTGCACCGCAAATTCTGACGTCCCAGCACCCACTAAGTGTGCTTGCAAAAGTCCTTTTTCAGCATAAATCAATGGAAACTCCGCATCAGGCGCAAAGCCCATCGTGATGGCTTCTTCTTTTTCATTATATTTATCCAAGCAACGCCACAAAGTTTCTTCATCCGTTCCAAAAATAAAACGAATTCGACCATCAAATTCAACCCCAGCATCAACCAATGCCTTAACTGCATAGAGCGCCGCCATCGTTGGCCCTTTATCATCCTGAGTTCCGCGTCCAATCAACACTCCATCACGCTCAACCATTTCAAAAGGATCCGTTTCCCAGCCTGCCTGATCAGCAGCAGGAACCACGTCCATATGGCAAAGTAAACCAAATAATTTTTCCCCTTCGCCGAGTTCCGCATAACCATAAAATCCTTCATCGTCTTTAAAGGTTCTAAAACCAAGCTCCGCACACAAAGCCAATACTTCATCAAGAGCAGCCACGACTTTTCGGCCAAAAGGATGTCCCTTGCCTGTATCTGACTCGTCCAGCACAGAAGCATGATTAACCAAACGTCTAAGCGAGTTAATCGCTGCTTTTTGATGTTCATCTGTCACAAATTTTTTCATTTTTTCTCACTCTCTTCTAAAATCTCTTAATACTCAAAAATCTCTTTTCATTACAAGACAGCAGCAATACCAAGAATTAACATAATTACGACCAATTGAATCACGATCAATTTTGCCATAAATTTCCACCAAGTTCCGATGTTAAAACGAGCAATAGCGAGCGCCCCCATAACCACGGCCGAAGTTGGTGTAATCAAATTCAAAATCCCAGATGCAGATTGATAAGCTGTAATAACTAAATCTTTTGAAACATGAGCAAACTCACCCATTGGCCCCATGATTCCCATCGTAGCTGCCGCAAGACCAGAAGTTGACGGAATCAAGAAACTCATTGGAAGATAGAACAAGAAAGTCAAGATGATAAATAAGCTTGACGAAAGCCCACTCAGACCACGTTCTCCCCAATGCAAGATAGTGTCGGTAATCATCCCATTGTTCATTACCACTTGAATCCCACGGGCCACAGCCACAACAATCGCCACCCCAATCATGTCAGAAGCCCCAGCCAAGAATGAAGAAATAAATTCTGATTCTTTCATTCGATAAACCACAGCTACGACAAGTGCCATCACAATAAAGAGCATCGTAATTTCTGGGAAATACCAAGTGCCAAGCGGTGCCATATGTTTACCAAGCAACATTCCTACAAAAGGCAAACCAGTTAACCATTTAGTTGCATTATCAAAGAAAGTAAAGTTGTCATTGAGCATATCCCAAGGAACAAGCGAAACAATCATAATCGCAAAAGTGGCAAAGAAAATGCCATTAACCCATTTTTGCCGACTCGTAATATCTGCTTGTTGCTCAATCGCATCAATATCAAAATGTTCACGATCTTCTTTACGGGTATTATAAACTAATGATTTTGTAGGATCCTTTTCTATTTTTGAAGCATAGCGCATCACATAAAGAATAGAAATCGTCGTCAGGATAATCAGCATCAAAAAGCGCAAGCCAATTCCTTGCCCCATTGAAATCCCTACCGCATTTGAAGCAACACCCGTTGCAAAAGGATTGACCGTTGAAGCCAGACAACCAACCTGTGAGCCCACAAGAACAATTGCAACAGCCGTTACCGTATCAAATCCAACTGCAATCATTACAGGAATAATCAAAACATAGAAAGGCAATGTTTCTTCAGCCATCCCATAAGTTGAACCTCCCAAAGCAAAAAGTGACATCAAGACTGGAATAAGCCATTTTTCTCGCCCTTTAAAACGTTTGACAATCGAAGCAACACCGGCATCCAAAGCACCCGTTTTATTGACCACTCCCAAAAAGCCACCAACCATCAAGATAAAGAATGAAATCGGAATAGCCGCTGGCGTTGCTGGAATATTACCAGAAGCATCCACCCCAAGCATCCCATTCACTGGTGCCATAAAAACATCCCAAATCCCTTGTGGATTTGAAGCTACCTGTGTGAATGAACCAGCAATGATATTTCCAGCCTCATTCACTTTGTAATGTCCTGCAGGAATAATCCAAGTCAAAACCGCAATGAGTGCGATGATAATAAAAAGAATCGTATATGCCGATGGCATCTGAAACTTTTTCTGTTTTGTTTCCATAAGAAACCTCCTTTTAAAATAACAATAATAGCGTTATCATTATAATTTTACACTTTTCTCTAATCTAAATCAAATATATTCCGTTTACAAATAAAATTTAAATGAGATTTTTGTTATTTAAAATCAAAAAAGAGCAAGTTTTTTTAACTTACTCTTTTATCTTTATTATTTTTTATTAATTTGTCGCAGGTGCAACATTATCTTCTGCTTGTTCCACTGGCTCCACTCGTTCATGAATTTCTAAATTCCGAACATCAGACAAGACAAGAGGAACAGTTTCGACAGTAACTTCCGAGAATTGAAGACCGAACCAACGAATTGGTGAGGCTGTAATCTTCTTGATTTGAGCCTTTGTTTGCATTACAAAACGTTCAAAACCAGGCATTTGACGGGCATTCATCAATTTTTCTTCAACAATCACAAAACGGAAATCGCCGACTTTACGTCCAGGCATAATGCTATAATGTTGATGTTGATATGGCAGACGACCTGATTCCATCAAGTCAGTCACGATTGTGCGCAGGTAACGCGGCACTTCCTGACGCATCCGGAAACCAAGATAGAGATTCACCCGAACGATGAAGTCAGTGTCCATCATATCGACTTTATATTCCGCAGTATAAGGCTCGTCTGTTACTTTTACATTGACAAACCAGTAACATTCCGCACGTTTAGGACGCTTATCAAGAATCGAATACAAGATTGAACGGTCAATATATTCTTGATCCATCCGACTCGTCAAGTAGACCACATTCGTTTGATAAAGGTCGTAAGACGCATCATGACGAAGCGTATTCAATTGTTTTTTATAGTCATTAAGATTCAAAGACTTGATGTATTTGATAACAATGTGGTGTGACTTGTTCCAGATAAACATCACAAAGATAATCATCAAAGCGATGAGAACAACAATATAAGCACCATTCACGAACTGCACTAAAGAGGCAATAAAGAAAGAACCTTCCACCACAAAAAGCAAGAATGAAATAAGGAAGATTGCCGGCTTAGGAATCCCTTTTTGAATTAAGAAATAAGTCAAAAGGGTTGTTGTCATAAGCATTGTAATCGTGATTGCTAAGCTATAAGCCGCTTCCATATGTTCCGAAGTTCTAAAGTAAAGAACAAAGAAAGAGGTCGTAATCCACAAAGCAAAGTTGATAGCTGGAATATAAAGTTGCCCCAAAGTTTGTCCTGGATAGTAAATTCGCAAAAGTGGTAAAAGTTTCAAACGAATCGCTTCAGAAACCAAAGTAAAGGATCCAGAAATTAAAGCCTGTGAGGCGATAATCGCAGCAAAAGTTGAGAGAATAACAGCATAAACCACAAAATGTCCTGGCAAAACAGCAAAGAAAGGATTTAAAGCTAAGCTTTCTCCACGGTGAGCGAGCAACCAAGCACCTTGACCACAATAAGATAAGATAATGCAAATCTTAACAAAAGGCCAACTCAGATAAATATTCCCTCGTCCCGCGTGTCCCAAATCCGAATAAAGGGCTTCGGCACCTGTTGTGACCAAGAAAATTGATCCCAAAATAAAGAAACCTGCTTTGTTTTCTGCACTGAACAAAAGAGAAATCGCATAATAAGGATTGATTGCTTTTAAAATCGATAAATCAGCAAAAGAATTGATGAGTCCACTCAGCCCCAAAAAGCTAAACCACAAAAACATAATAGGACCAAATAATCGTCCAATCAAACTCGTCCCAAACCGCTGAATCAAAAATAGAATCGCGATAATACTCATCGTTGTAATGACTACCGCCGTTTGATTAGAATAGATATGAGCCAGACTAGGAACACCTTTTAGCCCTTCAATTGCCGAGGTCACCGTTACCGCAGGGGTTAAGGCACCATCCGCAAGCAAAGTGGCCCCTCCGACCATCGCTGGAATAATCAGCCATTTACTCATCCTTCTTACTAAAGTAAAGAGTGAGAAAATCCCACCTTCATGATGATTATCCGCACGTAGCGCAATAATGACATATTTTATCGTTGTAATCAGGGTTAGAGTCCAAATAATCAGAGAAACTGCGCCTAAGATGAAGTTCTCAGAGAGGTTTTCTAATCCACCTTGTCCTCGAACAATCGCTTGCATGGCATACAAAGGACTTGTCCCGATGTCACCATAAACAATACCTAACGCAATAAGGAAGCCCGCAGATGTCGCTTTATTAAACGACCTATTGTTTGCATGACTCAATTTTATTTTCCTCAACTTTCTTTTGCCACAATCGTGACGATATAAAAATAAGCCTCAGCTTATTTTTGATATTTACATTATAGCAGAATTTAAAAGATTTACTATGAAAAAACTGTCAATTTCATGTTCTAAGATGCATCTTCTGGTAATAATTAGAAATATAAAAAACCAGAAATCTCTTTCTGGTTCTGTTGCTTTTATTATTTTGAATTAATCTTTATACCAGTCGTATACTGATTTATGGCTTTATAATCTTGTGGTTAAGCCATTCATTTTTTCTTGGCAGGGATTTTGGCAGGAATTATTTTTTGTCTAATCCTGCTAAACCAAATGCCATCATATTTGCGGTTAAATCATCTGAAATTGAAATTCCTTGTCCATTGAACCAATGTGCATAATGTCGCAAAGTAATTGATGGATTTGTATGCCCCAATCTTCTAGCCACATATAAAACATCTTTTTGTAGTACATTGATAAGATATGAAGCGTGAGAGTGTCGTAATGCTTTACCTGAAACATTCTTTACTCCTGCTAATTTTGCATATTTCTTAATTGCACCCGCAACAGTCCAACGATAAGCACAGCCGTCATAAGTCTGGAAAATATAATCATCTTCTTGACCGCCTGCCTGAATTTCTTTCCAATTTTTAAGATAATCTAAGGTTATTTCATCAAGCTCTATCCAACGCATACCCGCAGGAGTTTTGGTTGTATTTTTTACCCTGAAATGATGATGACCATCTTCATCTCTCCACATTTCAAGCGTTTTGTTCACTCGAAGACGTTTTTCTTTGAAATCAATATCTTTCCAAAGCAAAGCACAGCCTTCATGAACCCGAACACCTGTAAAATACATCAACCAAATCATAACAAAATTTCTTCTGTCAATATATTTGCTTGTATCAATTACATTGATAATTTTTTGAAATTCTTCAAAAGTCCAAAAATCTGCAAACTGTTTTCCTAGAGTAACACCTTCCGTTTTTCTACATGGATTACTTTCCATATAGCCCATACGAACAGCATAATCTAAAGCTAATCTCAACCTGTTCCAAATTTGACGAGCATAACTTTGCTTTTTTCCACTTTCATTTATCAGATAAAGTCGATAAGCTTCAACATCACGAACAGTTAAATTAAGCAATTTTTTATTACTAAAACGCTCTACGAGTTGCCTGAAATTCACATCAGCATTTAAGCGAGTTGATGATTCTTTTCCTGCGAAATAAGCAATTTTATATTCACTATTGATAAAACGCTCAAAAGTCATATTATAATCAGAAATTCCATCTGATTGATTGTACTCTGTTTGAACACGAATCATCTCATCATGCGCTTCTTTGAGATTTGTAAAAGGTTTCCCCAGTTTAGTTTTTCGTCCTTTTTTCTGGATTCTTTTTCCTGTGATTTTATCAATACCAAGTTCTGCTTGATAGAAAATCACTCCATTTTTATCTTTATATACACCTTTGTATCTTGTTTTTGCCATTAGTTTTCTTCCTCTCTGTTATCAAGAGCGAAGCCCAACAAATGCTCAACAATCGTCGTAGGAGCAATTCCCACACGAGGATTATCAAAGGGTGAACAAGGATATTCTATCATTTTTTTGCTCTTTTTGCTAGTGCTCATCATCCGTTCATTGTACTCATTTGTAGCTATCTTCTTTGCATGACGGATAATATCACGAGCTGTATGTTCTGGGAAACCCAAATCCATCAAATTTTTATAATTAACTGTCTGCAACTTGCACCTCATTTCCTTTAGTTCTTAAAATATCATTCAAGAACTGAATCAAATTAATTTCTTTCGGGTAATCCCAACAAATTTCAGTCAGTTCAAATGGTAATCTTGTCATATCTGCTAAATCAATAATACTAGCCTTTTTTCTAAGTGCATTATATTTGGCTTTTGTAGCTTTCGATAGATCCGCAAACAATTCTGGATGTTCATCTTTTGAGAGAAATATAATTTTTTCTTGTGGCGAAAGTTCGATATAATTTCTATCCTCAAAATCAAGTTGATAGATAGGAGTATCAGATAGAAAACGAAATTCTTTTTTCAATTGATTTTCAATGAATCCTGAACCATGCAATTCAAATTCTAAGCGCCAGAGCTGATCAAATTTTTGAGCTTCCTCTTGGGCGACTTTATCGCCTTTTTCTGTTTGTTCTTTTTTCTTATCGTACAAGCGAATAATAAATTCATCGCCACTTCCTGCATAACGGGTTTCTATTTTGCCATCTGTACCGAAGAAGATTTTCTTTTTAGAGCGACCTCCTAAAATAAAGGAAGATAAATCTCGTTCAAAGTCTAACGCAATATCAATCCGTGAAATACTGATTTCTTCCAATAGTGGAAGGAGATAGTCAAATACATATTTCAGATTTGCTTGACTGGATTTCGCAGGGTTAAACTCTAAGTAGAAATTCTTTGTTTTCATTTTCTTGGCTTTAATTGGCATATAACTCACATAAAAATTTTCTGTACTTTCACGAAATAACTGCCCGTAAAAACCTGCATATTCTCCGTTTGATTGCAATTCCATCACATCCCAAAATTGACATAGATTTTGAAAGGCTTGATTTTCTTCAAGTTCCACATTTCCCATGATGGTTAAACGGTCAATCTTGATAGTTACAAAGCCATATTTTTTTGAGAGTTGAGTTCTGAGGTTTATTTTTTGCACCTCCAGCGGGCTTTTAGAAGTACCCGCTGATTCAGTTATTTGTTTATCTGTATTATTCATTTATTTTTAGTCCTTTTGAATAAAATCAGGAGAGCTTCTTTGTCTGCCTTTGGCACAAAATCTCTCCTGATTTTTTTATTTTCTTGTGCCTTTAAGCCACAATGAGTTTCCTTGGCGTTCAAATATTGAAATCAAATATTCAGGATAAGCATTTGAAATTTCTTCTTTTATCTCCGAAACCATGTCTTTCAACATTTTTTGTGCTTGGTGTTCTTTGGGGAGCTTGATATAAAGTAGAAGTTCTTCATTATCCACATCTAACACAATTTTTCTGATTACTTTGTTGTAATTTGAAATAATTATATCTTCTTTCGATTTCTTGCCCTCTGAATCTTTGAGAAATTCTATATGGCGTAAAAATCTTCTGAGTTTTGTTGTTCCACGAATAGATAAGACTAAATTTTTCAAAGAATCGTAGCGCAAACGGAAATATAATTCTCTCATTACTATCAAACCAGTCAGTATAAAAAGAAACATTGCAATATTTTTGAACAACGAACTTCCTATACTTAAATAGCTGATTCCTTGATTCACTAAATTTACAAGACTTGAAATTTTAGCACCTAAAATCAATTTATTCATGAAGAAAATTAAAAGTTGAAGCATCAAACTCAAAATCTCCATCAAAAATGAATACATTAGGAACTGAACAGTTTGGTCAAAGTGTTTCATAAAATACGTTTTTTTCATAAAATCCCCTGTTCTGTATAGAAAGTTGGTGTTAAAAGTGGTAAGACTTGAAACGGATGTTCGTTATCTATCACTTGTATCAGCCCTGTACCCTTGCCAATAGGAATGACAATTCCTGACGGGTCTAAATCTGGAAAGAGAAACTGTATCGTTTTGGAATTGATATTTCCAATCTGTACCAAGACATTCATTTGTTCACGAACTGAAACAGGTACAGCATTATAATCAAAGCGTTGACTGACCAGCAATAAATGGCAACGTGTCGCACGACCGAGTAAAGCGATTGAACTGAGCAATGAGAGAAAGCTTTCTTTGATTTGTTTATTCACTCCCTCAGTCAAGGCTAAAGTCTCATCAATCACAACTGTTAAATGTTCAAATTCATGATTGGGGTTGTCAAATAAGATTTCTTGACGTTCATAGATGATATTTAGCACATTGCTCAAGGAATCATTTAATTCACTCACAAAGTCGCTTTTGCTTCGATTATTAGACGGATGAATGACTGAAATATGATGTGTTTTCGCCCACCTACTCGGACTATCAAATTTCGGGTCACAGATGATGAGATGAGAAATTTTAGCCAGACTTTCGAGTAAATAAGTCAAGAAATAGGATTTCCCAGAGCCTGAATTACCTGCAACGACAACCCCAACAGTCTTGTTGTAATCTATACTCAGGTTTTCCATGATAGGAATTTTATATTCCTGATTCTTTTGTACAAACTCTGTGAGATTTGGGATGACTAAGCGTTTTGAAATCCCTTTAAACCATGGAAAGAACAAGGCTCTTTGAGTGTGAATATCTTCTGTGTCCAATGGTACAAAATAAGCGGAGTTCTGTTTTAATACCGTGTATTGCGGATAAAGCGAAGCATTAGCGATAATGAAAATCTTTTGATAAAGTCCTTCATCAATCAAATAGCTTGCAGGCAAGCGAGGAATGAAGTAGAATCCTTCGTCCTCCACTTTTACTGCAAAAGAATTGGTATAGCTTGTTTCTCCTTGAACGTTCAAAGCCATGTTTAGACTTTGGAGTAAATATTTTTCAATTTCTGCTTTGGATTGGCTCATCATTTCACCACTTTCAAGCTATCTGCTTTGAAATACACATTGGAACGAATCTCAATGCCTTGTAAGTTTTCAAACTCTACAATTGCGAGAAAAGGTGGAAGTTCAGGCTGTTTATCAAATTTCACAACAAACGGATTCAAACCTTCTTGCACAAACCACAATTTGTATCCTGTAATTTCATTTGTGCGTTGTTTATCCACATATTTGTATTGAGTTTCGATGTGTGAAGTTGTGCATTGCACGGGTACACCGTTCACAATAAATTTGCGGGCTGTATCTCCTGTGTACTCATTATTATTTTTAAATCCTGTTTTCATTTCAGAAATCTCCTTTTGGGGAACTGGCTAGAAGCAACTAATCAGTTTTACGATAGCAATTCATGACTTGCTAGACGACCATCAGAGGTTTTGCTTAACCTTTGATGAGTAAATTTTATAATTAAATTTGTAAATCTCTAGGGAACTATCAATTCCTTTACAGCCTTAATATCCTTGCTGTAAAGCCATCCGAGAATAAAAACGGTACTACTGATACCGTTTTTAATAATTTTTATCTTGCCATGTTTTTAATTTGAAACTTTTCAGTATTTCGTTGATTTCTTCCAATGTTTCTAAATAATAATACTGACTAACTTCTTTATATGATTGTTCAACATCATTCTTCCTATAAATATGACCTAAGCAGTACCATAAATGTTCACAAACTTCAGGTGGTAAATACAATCCATAACAAAATTTCACAACACTTTCCAACTCTGCATTCAATATATTATCCGTATCTTTCCGCCATTTTCTCAACATCTCCACAGATAGATACACCCTATCAGGAATATCTTTTTTCAATAATCCTGATTTTTCGCAGAGTTCCTTAATTGCTTCGCCAAAACATAATGAGAGGGAATTAAGCAACATATTTCTATTTTTAACTCGTTCAACTTCTGGTACATCTAAATTGAACAAATCATAAAATTTGCTTTGTTTAGCCATTTTTCCCTCCTTCCTAGACTTTTTCTTTTAGTCAATAGGACTATGTTTTTCTTTTGGATATTGTAATTTATTATAAGACATAACTTTTTATAAAAAGTTATACAAAAAAATATAAAGCATCAAAAAAACTCCTACAATTAGGAGCATTTTTTGTGTCTTATTTACTCAGAAGTTCTAAATAAAAGGAATTCAAAAATAGAATTATCACTTCCTCAACATATGTTTTTAATTTATCAGGAAGCTGCTTTGATGTTAAATAGTTGTCAAGATTACTTTTCTTAACAAAATCTACTTTTTTCTCTATATCAAATACACCATCTTTTTCTTCAATAAAATATTTCTCAATTTCATTTTGAATAAATAAATCAAAAGATTTTCTAAGTATCTTTATTCGATTTGGATCATATCTTGAAAGGTGTAAATAGAAATTGCCAATCCTACCATCTTTAAAATAATTATCTCCAATCAACTTACTTTTGAAATAATCTGAATCATGAACATCCTTTAACAAAGCAATGATTAAATCATCGAAATATTGACCAATTTCATTAGATGTCCCCCAATACAGTTCTTTACCATCTGAAAATATCTCATCTTCGACCATCCTATCCGCAAATCTTTGAGGAATTAAAAATTTTTCCTTTGAACGATTGTTATTGATAATACTATTAAGAAGACTTCTATCCTCTGGATAAAAATCAATTTGAGTCCCCTTCCCACCGCCTTCTTTTTCTTTATGAAAATCATCAAATTTTAATTTCACACGCTTTGATAGTAAATCATAATAAATTTTTTCGAAATTTGTAAATTCAACATTTATTTTTTTGTTGTCCATATTATTAACCCCTAATATATTAGTTAAAAATATTCATTGTTTCTTATTTCATCGTTTCCGATAACATCATCCAACTTTTCAATTTTCTCTTTATTGATGAAAGAAGCCAAGTTTATCCTCTTATCCTCTTTAATCCAATCTTCTTGAAAAATAGAATTTTCTAAAGTTCCTTGGACTGCTTCGCAAACTAGTTTAGCAAGCTCATTATTTACAGAAAATGAATATTCCCTGATAAAATAACTTGTTTCGCTCAAATTTTTTACGACTAATCTTTGAAACCAGATTTCTAAGTATCCATTATAGCTACGCTTTGCCAGATTAGAATATATTTGATTTAACAGTAAAAACTTATACTCGAAATCTTTCTTTATTTCACGTTGCTCTGACCATGACTCAAGGATTTCACCGAGTGTCGTTTTGTAGTCAATACGACTTAATAAATAAGAAATGGTCTTCACACCACTCTCGGTCGCTTTAGGATTGCTCTTTATAATATCAGTCACAATCGCAACCAAAACACCAATATCAGTTCCAGTATGAGCAAAATCCTCATTTTTCCATCCTGAAACTCTATTATCAAATTCTTTCAAAGCCCCAATCAGTTGACCACTATTTGGATATTTATCGGCAAATTCTTTTATGATAAGAAGATGTTTCTGAACTGTCGCTTCATAAATACGGTTGTCCATAATCCACTTGAATCTATCGTTTTTTAATTTACGACTTCCATAACGAAGAAAAGGAACAAATTTTAATGCAAATTATTTTGGTTTTTGATAAAATTTATCATTGGTTATTTTGATTACTGGGTCATGTTCTATCCAGTAATGTTTATCTTCTTTAATCGAATCATGAACAATATCTGAACTCTGGCTTGTTTTGCTTTCTCCCAAGCTCAATTTGTGACGTTGCAAAATAGTCACTAATTCTCTTTTAATAAAGTTTGCATCCTCGCTAGAGTTAGTAAAAATTCGATAGTCATCACGATAACGTAAAATCTTAAAATCTATGTTTGAATCAAGTTTATCCAAAAGTTGGTCGTCAAGATAGGCAAGCAGAACTTCTGCAATTAAGTCAGATACCTTATTCCCTTGGGGAATTGTGACAGTCTCTTGATTATTCATGTCTCGAAACTTTTTATCCAATTTCGAACCTAGTAATTTTGGTTTATTACCTTTATCTTTTTTTGCTTCATCTATACCATGAAAAGCCCAAGGAATTGTATGAGTATATATGCTACCATAAAAGTTGCTAATATCTAATTTTGTTAGATAGTTATATTCCAAACTTAATTTGATTGATTCTTGCTCAATATCTTTCCAAAATTTTAGTGAGGCTTCTTTTTTATCTTCTTCATCCTTTTCAGGTACAAAAGGAAGACTGTGACAAATAATCTTAGATTTTGTTTTTTCTCTAAGTTCACCAAATCGTTGAAGTAATTCCGTCCAATTGTCATCTTTGGTCAAAAAATTCACCAAGTCAACATATAAATAGGGATGAATAAGAGTAATCGGACGATAAGTTGTTTTCGTCTTATTTAATTGAAAAGTATAATTTACATCTTGAAAATCAAAATAATTTAGATTTTTTCCTTTTTCTTTCTTAACAATTCTATCTCGAATTTCCTTCAACTCACTAGTTCCGAAAGTATCAACTGCTTGTTTTAGCAGGACATCTAAATCGAAATATCTTGGTAAATTTATAGAGAAATAGCTTTCTTTCATAAGAAAAAAGTCACGCGCTTCTGTTGCCGAAAGTCTCAAAATAGGTTTCTGGTATTTTGTCATCTCTCCCACCTCCTCGTTCTCCTAAATAATAAACACATTTATCTTTTCTTTGCAAAATTAGACAAATCTGGAAGAAAACAGTTAAAAAATGGTAAATCAAGTTTTTGCTTTATTTGCTCTTCCTTTGTTCTTCTCAACTTTTTAACTGAAAAGAAATATTCTTTTATTTTATCTAGGCCTTTATGAGAAGTAATAATAGTTCTTTTAGCATTATAAATCTGTGTCTTATTAAAAACTTTTATCGTTTTATCCTTTTGAATCTTGACGTAGTATAATCCATCTCTTAAATGCTGACTATTATCAATCTGGTAAGCCTTTTTCACAAGAATAAATGAAAAATTAGGACTTACTGGTAAATAAATATAGGTATCGGGTCCAGCCAATCTTGTTCCAACCATACCGAAATACAGTTCTTTTACACCTGATTTTTTGAATTCTTCCCTTGTTATTTTTGGCTTTTCAATATAAAAGCTCGAAACAAAAGCTGGATTATCTCCCAGAATAAAAGGTGTTCTTGTTTTGTTTTCTAAAATATATAAATCAAAACTTGATAGATCACTAATAATATTAGGTCTCAATATCATTGAAAGAGCAGATTTAGCTTTTTCTTCATTTGTCGCTTCGTATCCTTCTTTAAAAAAATGATGAATCTCATCAATGAAAGAATATTGACGTAAAAATTGACAAAAAATGAAAGCTCTTAGAGTTACTTCATCTTCAAGTGAAATATCAAAATCTTGATTGATAATTTTATTTATTATTGGTGCAGCCTTTGTTTCAAAATTCCCCAAAGTTTTTTCAACATCTTGATTTTTACCATAAAAATAACTCTGACTCATATTTTTAGAAATTGCCCCTAAAGTATGAGTGATGTTTCTTTCTGAAATTCTGAATATATTTACTTGCTTGTTGTTGTCAGAAAAATTCTTTTGCAAAAACTGAGGAACAATATGCTGATTCTTAGTTATAGAACCACTCATTCCATTGCCTTCACTTTCTCCTCAATAAAACCAATTTCGTCTTGCAAAAGTCCGTATTTCGCATAGAGTTGTTGGTCGATTTCGGGGATGGATTTTGTCCAGTCGATGTCAGAGTTTGGAGTAAAATCTTGTAAAGGAACTTTTACCCACGTTTTTGGCGGATTATCTTGTGTTATCTTTAAAACACCTAATAGAGTTCTTGCAAATTTACTTTTAGCATATTTTAATAAACTTTCTGCTTCTGCTCTATTGTCAAATGTGCCTAACGAAATAAAGCTTTGAGTAAACCCAATTAGGGGCTCCCCAATTAGGGGCTCCCCAATTAGGGGTGTGCTAAGCACTTCGCCGATTGCTCCCGTACCGTTTGATTTTGGAACTAAAACCTTATATGAATCAAGATTTCCAAACTCTGATAAATAAGTTCTATTTACCCATTTATAGTGACGTTTATTAGAAATTAATCCTAGTATTTGAACATCATTTTCTGTCTGTTTTACATCTGAAAAAATATCAAGTTGGGAAAATGCTGAGGTTGTCAGTCGTTGTTCAGTACCATTACTTCCGATAATTGCTTTTAAATTAGGATATGAATTATAAAGTCTCTCCAAATCAAATTTATTTTGTAGAGTAATTTTTTCTGATAATGGGATAAAATCTGAATGATTTTCAACCTTTTTCAAAATTGAATTTAATTCTTCAAAATGAGTAAACGTACCAATTTTTCCAAAGTTAGTTTTTTTATCATGGTAAGTTACAACGATACCACCTTTGATATCTGTATTTGGGAACACATATGAACTATCTTGAGTATAAAAGATAATTTTCAAATGTTCATCATTAAGCATTTTCTCATTCCACTCTTTTGGTGTTTTCCCTGCATTGAATAAGAAACGAGCTGGAGTAATCAAAACAGCTTTATCAGAAATTTTATATGCCGTTTTCATAAAATGGTGATAAAGTGGACTATCACTTGTATCTTTTGTTTCTTCCTGATAAGGCGGATTCCCAATCACTACATCAAATTTCACGTTCTTAAATGTCTCCTCTACTTTTGCTTTGCCCTTGGCTGGACTTTCCTTGATGGCTTCCACAAAACCGTCTATATACTGCACGTTAGTCTCAAAGTTCTTATATCCTGCAAGCGTACGCCCTGTGATGGTTTTTGCCATTTCTGTTTTGGCAATGGCAAAGATATTTTCCTTCAAGATTTTCTTGTACACTTCATCGGCTTCAAAGTGAATATCTTCATTTTTATTGACGGCTTGATAATACAAACTCATTGCTACATGGAGCGGATAAAGCCCTGTTTTTGTATTGATTTCAACGATTTTAACTTCATCAGTATACACCTTGTCTGTGTCAGCTCTTTCAACCCAATGTAGGTTACTGACAGCTCCATCAGTCGTACTGACAAAGTCATCATCAAAGAAATTTAATCCACCAATCGTTTTTGTCAATTGTAAGTTAACCACTCGCCACGGTGTCAGCACCGTTTCTTTGTCAGGATTTTTAAAGGTAGCAAACAGCTCCGCAATCTTCTCAGCCCGCTCGATAAAGTCTAGCTGATCATAAGATTTTGCCCGCTGACGGATAATCCGTCCCGCCTCGATGAAAACTTCTGCATCATAATACTGCACAATCTGATTGAACATCAGCTTTGTAAAGCCTTTAGGCATAAACTCTTTCCAAGATTCATCATCCACTTCTTTAACAAAATCTTGAATCGAAATATCTTTTGACAAATCCAACTTCATCCCGTAAATCATCATCGGAATACGGATAGAGACCCCACGCAAAATGGAAATCATGGTCTTACGTTGTTTCTTGGCTTCATTTATTTTATCAATCGCTTCTCTTTCTTCTGGAGTACGTTGTCGAGTGGGCTTTTTCTTTGCTTTCTCGCCTTTATCATATTCCTCATCGGTTAAACCATTATCGGAGATAACAATTTTTTTATCATCAACAACTTTTTTTGTTTTTCCAACAATTGCATTTAAATCCTTGAAAAGTTGAGTATCTCCTTCAGTGAGTGTCAAGAGATTATCATTATACAAACTGTCATCTTCAAAGCCCGAGCGAACTGCTTTTTCGGCATAGACTTTTTTGAGTTGGGTCAACATTTTATCAACATTAAAGCTGGTCATCCCCATCTCGCTATTACCTAAAATCGGCATGAAATTTAGCAAGCGCGTAAGCATGTCTTTTTGCTCTTGGGTATTTTTCTTCCCAACTCCTGAGTTAACTTGTGCAGATTCAGCCATGACAGACAAGGCACGGTCTGGCGCAAAGTCAAAAATGTAGCAATTTTTCTTCATGCCTAATTTTTCATGAGAAAATGGTGTTTGCGCACGGAAAGCTGCCTGTAAGTAATTCATGGCACTATTTGTATTCGATAAGAACAGAACCGCTGTCCATTCAGGGACATTGACACCCGTTGTCAACTTTCTGACAGTCAAAGTAATTGTTTTTGTCTGACTTGGGTCTTTTGTGATGGCTTTGCGAACTTTTTCCAAATCAAGACTATTTTTGTCCGTAATCTCATTACTATCACCATCTTTGACAACGTTAATAATCTTGTATTCTTGCCCAAAAATACGGTGTTCATTGAGCAACTTTTCAAAAGCATTCGCCTCTTTTACCCCAGGCATGAGCCAAAGCGTATGACGTAACTCATTGCGGTATTGCTCGGTCGAAAAAGGATAGTTTGTTGTATTATCTTGATTGGTAATATTGTCCAAAAAGGCACGGACGTCCTCTTTGTGAACCAATTCGCCACTATCGTCTACACGGAAAAACTCACGGAAATTAAAGGCTTTGGACTCATCCGCATATTTTTCTTTATTCCGCATTTCAAAGGTGTACATGGACACTTTGGGCAGTGTTTCATAAGGATTAGGTTTATCAGGATTTTCAAGTGACCATTTGAGTTTAGCCGTTTGCTCCATTGTATAATCCCAGGTGTAAATCTGCTCTTCATCGTATTGATCCAGCAGATTAAAAGGAGTTCCCGAAAGTTCAAGAATTTTCGTTTTTTCTTTCTTGACCGCCTTCAGCACTACATCAGCAAGTTCTGTCTGTGTTCCCTCGTGGGCTTCATCAATGATAATCAAATCCCAATCCACATCAGAAAACTCAGCAAGGTTCGTTTCTCCGCCACCATATCTTAGCTTTTGAATGGAAGCAAAAAAGATAAACGGACTATCTCCTGTTTTGAGATTTTCAAGCGTTTCTCCCTTATCCTTAGAACCAAAACGATAGCCCTCAGCTGCCATTTTCATCTTGCCAAAGTCTTCAAACCAAGAATCAGAAACCACAGGACGGTGAGTCATAATCAGTACTTTTTGGAATTTTTCATCTTTAATCAGTTGCAAAGAAGTCAAGGTTTTTCCAAAGCGCATTTTAGCATTCCAAAGCATATTGTTTTTCTTCTTAAAAACTGCTTTGGTTTTAGAAACAGCACTTTCTTGCTCAGGGCGAAGTTTAATTTCGTAAGTTGGAGTTGGTTCAGCGATACCTTGAAGCGCAGAACGTCCTTCTTTGACTGCTTTGATGGCTTCTTTTGCAGTTTCTAAATCAGTTTTAAACCACTCTGTCCCTTCTAGATATTCTGGACGTTTTACTCCCGAACGATCTAATACCTTATGGACGGCTTTATCTCCAAACCATAGTTTTGTGGATTTTTGCCAAGCTAACTCCACCCATTCTAAAATAAAAGGCAAGCCTGAAGTTGTCATGTAACTTTTTATTCGCTTTGGAGCGACTTTTCGTAAAAATTCACTATTAGGTGACCAGTCCACTTCAAAATCATCATCTGGAGCAGTTGCTTCACCAATTTTTTGAGTGCCTTCGTAAGCTTGAAACATTCCACTTTCATTATTTACGGTTTGAATATAAATCAACTTACGTTCTGCAGCTTGATACAATTTTTCTGCTTCAGGTTCTAAAAAGTCCAAATAAGCCGTTTGAATATCTGTGCTTGTATATTTTTTTACAAACCAGACTAAAATGATAAAAATCTGATGGAGTGCTTTAAGTGCATTTTCTTGAGTAGCTTCTGCAGAGTTAATCTCATGAGCTGCGAGATTTCCTAATTTTTTAACATCATAAAAGGCTTGAACGATGTATTGTTCAGGAATATAACGTTTTGCTTCATTGAGCTTATCATTAAAACTGGCACGATTTTGGAGAACAATGGATTCTTTTTCCAAAACAAGCACAACAGCATTTTCAGCCATTTTTCGGACTTTAGTCAGCGTGCCTTCATAATCTTTATGGGTATAATTTTCTTCCGCAAGATTTGCCGTTTCAAAAAGAATAGCCGTATCTGCTTCAACCTTCAAAAATTCAAAGTTCTTTGACATCTATTTTTCCTCCAACTGATAAACTTTTTGAATATCAATAATAATCGGCTCCATTTTTTTCTCTATATCAAGCGCTATATCATCAATTCCATCACCGTCTAGGTCAAAAAGACTGAGTTGACCTTCTGGAATCCCTCGCTCAACATTTACATTTTCTCCAAAAAGACTGGCAAATGTGAATTCTGACCATTCCACTTTACTTGGCTTTCCTTTTACTCTTTTCCACTCACTAAAAATAATCGGTTCATCGGTATCAGGATGTCTTTTCGTCAAAGTATTTCCTCGAATAATATTTTTATGGATGATAAATTTGGTGGATTTATAGAATCCAGTGTTTACACTTAAACGTTCCCCAAATGCTTTCTCGTACCATTTCATATAATTATCGAGCATTTTAAATCTTGCAAGCTCAAGATTATCTTCTAAAAACTCAATCCCATAAATTGAAGCTAGAGCAAATAAAGACTTGGTTTTCCAGTTCATTTTGTCAAATTGCTGTGTTACCGCTTCGAGTTTCCGCTCTAGTATTGCGACTAAAAAATTCCCGTCGCCAGAAGAAGGCTCTAAAAAAGTAGCATGAATATCTTCCGTTGCTTCTTTTACGCCTTCGGTATCAAGCATTTTTTGAACCATCCATGAGGGAGTGAAAACTTCACCATGCTTTTGGACACGTTCCTTTGATTTAATAAGCTTTTCAGAGGTCATTGCAACCTCCGAAAATTTCAAAGTATGCAAAAAATCCGTTTGAACAACTTGTTCCAAACGGTGTATTTTTATATTTTTTTCCTGTAAGTATTCCTTTAGGTATATACCTATAGGAAGGGGTTAACCCCTTCGATTTTTCTGATTTATCCATATCTCTATTCTACCACTTGTAAGCCTCATCGTAAAGAGATTATCCAAGCAAAAATTCACGTAAAATCGAATCATTTTAAAAGCCTCTAATCTCAGTCATATCAAGCAAAGACAAGAAAATCCCTGCCAAGAAATCTTGGCAGGGATTTTGGCAGGGAACTTAGTTAAAGTTCCCTATTTTTTCGTTCACTCTTCGCAATCAAATGTTGATATAGCGGGCTTTCGCACTCATCTTGATTAATCTTCTGTATACCAGTCGTAATGGAAGATTCCGGCTTTATCTGTACGTTCATAAGTATGCGCACCGAAATAGTCACGTTGAGCTTGGATGAGGTTCGCTGGCAGATTTGCTGAGCGATAGCTATCGTAGTAGCTGATTGCTGAGGTAAAGGTTGGAACTGGGATACCTGTTTGAACAGCAAGGGTCACAACGTCACGAACTGATTCTTGGTAACGTTTTGTGATGTCCACAAAGTAGTCGTCAAGCAAGAGGTTTTCAAGTTCATTATTCTTGTTAAAGGCGTCTGTGATGTTTTGAAGGAATTCTGCACGAATGATACATCCTGCGCGCCAGATTTGTGCGATTGTTGCGTATGGAAGATCCCAATTGTATTCTTTAGAAGCTTGACGAAGTTGAGCAAATCCTTGGGCGTAAGACATGATTTTTGAGAAATAAAGTGCTTTGCGGATTTTTTCCACGATTTCAGCTTTGTCGCCTGAGAAGTTTACTGCTGGACCTGACAAAACTTGACTTGCTTTGACACGTTCGTCTTTGTAAGTTGAAATGAAGCGCGCAAAGACTGATTCGGTGATCAATGGAAGTGGAACACCGAGATCAAGTGAACTTTGTGAAGTCCATTTTCCTGTTCCTTTGTTTCCTGCTTTATCAAGAATTTTATCTACGATATAGCCTTCGCCTTCGTCGTCTTTACGTTTCAGGACTTCTTTAGTAATTTCGATGAGGTAGCTATCGAGTTCGCCTTCGTTCCATTCTTCAAAGATAGCTTGGATTTCAGCGTTATCAAGACCAAGCACACGTTTCAAAAGATCGTAAGATTCGGCAATCAATTGCATATCGCCATATTCAATTCCGTTATGCACCATTTTTACATAGTGTCCAGCACCGTTTGGTCCCATATAAGCCACGCATGGTGCGCCATCTTGTGGTGCTTTCCCTGCGATTTGTTCAAAGATAGGAGCGATAAGATCGTACGCTTCTTTTTGTCCACCAGGCATAATAGATGGGCCTTCAAGCGCTCCTTTTTCACCACCTGAAACTCCTGTACCAATGAAGTTGATTCCTGAGTTGGCAAGTTCCGCATTACGACGCATTGTATCTGGGAAGTGTGTGTTTCCACCGTCAATCAAGATATCGCCTTTATCTAAATGGGGAAGTAAAGCTTGAATTGTAGCGTCTGTCCCTGCACCTGCTTGAACCATAAGCATGATACGGCGTGGTTTTTCGATACTTGCTACAAATTCTTCGACAGTCTTAGTCAAAACAAAGTTTTTGTCGGGATGTTCGGCGATAACTTCTTCTGTTTTTGAAGTTGTACGGTTAAAAAGGGCAACCGTATAGCCGCGTGATTCTACGTTGAGGGCAAGGTTTTTACCCATAACTGCCATTCCGACAACACCAAAGTTTGCTTGTGTCATGTGAAATCCTCCGGATTTTCTTATTTATTTTCTATAATTATAGTATAACGCAATTTTTTTCCAATTACCACCTTTAACTTTGAAAAAAATTTACATATTAAAAATCTGCCAAAAGTGACAGATTTTTAATTTACCATTCTTCGCTTGGGTGATTGGTTAATTCTTTTGCTTTTTCGGCAATTTTTCTTGCTTCTTCGGCGAGAGAATCAGAGCTGATGTCTTCTTTTTCAGTTTCTTCGGCATCATTAAATTTGGCAACTACTGCGGCAGCATCGTCCGAGATGAAGGAGTCTTCCTCATCGGTTGCTTGGTTTTCATCAAAAAGCTCTTCACCGCTCTCTTTGGCACTATTGATTTTTTCCATAATCGCATCGCGGGTTTCATTGAAAAAATCGACAACGCTATCTTTTGAGAGTTCGCCTGAATCTACTTTTTCCATGATTAAATCACGTTTTGAAATTAAAAACTCTTTGGCTTTATCGGCTGAGATTTCACCTGAATCAAATTTTTCTTTGATTTCTGTAAATTTTTCGCTCGAAAAGTCAACGGCATTATCTCTGAGCTCATTGAGGGTTTCTTGCGGATTTTCTTTGAAATCATCATAAATTTTACCTGCGTCTTCGCGCAGCTCGCTACCTTTTTTGGGAGCGAGAAAGAGTGCTGCAGCGGCGCCTACGAGTGCACCAACTAAAAATCCTGTTTTTTTCGACATGGTCTATTTCCTTTCCTTTGTAAACTTGTTAGCTTGTTGAGTGATTGCTTTTATTTTGTTTTGTCTTTTTTGACAAAAAATCTTTTGGCTGTTTTGGCAAGGACAACTGCTGAAACGGTTCCTGTTTTACGGCCCGCTGAGGTACGGTTGAGGCGTTTTACAAGGTTACGGCTAGAGTTGTTGATGTCAGAAATGCTTTCGGACAAATCGGCTACTGCGGTAAATAAAGGGTCGATTGTCGCGACTTTTCCATTGACATCGTCAAGCAAAGTGTTGGCTTTGGTCATGATTCCATCTGCTTGGTGAAGCAGAATATCAACATCGCTAGAAACGACTTTGACTGTGCGGTTTGCCTCCTCCACGACTTTGGATACTTTGTGCAAGACGATGACTAAGAAAATCACCAAAACAGCAAAAGCAATCGCAATGATTAGTAATGCAATATTTCCCACGTTTCCTCCTTTATTGGAAAGCTAAACTTTCCTTTTCAATCTCTTTTTTATGAAAGCGATTGTAGTTTGACTTTATTATAACAAATTATTGAATGATTTTCTAATATTACTTGCTGCTTTTTTGGAAAGAAATGAGAAAAAACTGCCAGCGATGACAGTTTTTTCTTAGGCTTTTTTAATTCTTCGAGTGATAAAGAGAAGGATTCCAACAACGACGAGGAGGACAGAGAGCCATTGCGAAACGCGTGCAGGGCCTAACATAAGGCTGTCGGTACGCATTCCTTCCACAATGAAGCGGACACTTCCATACCACACGAGGTAAAAACTGAAAATATCTCCTGCTAAGAGGCCTTTGATGCGATGGCGCAAAAGCATGATAAGAATAAATCCACTCAGGGTTCCTATACTTTCAAAGAGAAAAGTAGGCAGTCGGTAGTGACCATCAATAAACATTTGATTGCGGATAAATGAGGGAAGCCAGTCAAGGTTAGAAACAATTTTACCGTAGGCTTCTTGATTGACAAAATTGCCCCAACGTCCCATTGCTTGAGCTAGTAAAACGCCTGGAATGACAATATCCAGCAAATCCAGTGGATGAATCATGCGGTAGTAGCTGAAAACAAAGAGGACAATGGCACCCATAATCAAACTGCCATAAATGGCGCCGCCACCATCCCACATCGCAATGATTTGGCTGGGGTGCTGACTATAATAGCTCCATTCAAAGGCAACGTAATAAATTCGCGCACCAACAATTCCAAGGGGAAAAGCAAAAAGGACGAAATCAATGATATCATCAGAAGTCATTTTGCGGCGAGGGGCTTCTTTGCAGGCCAACCAAACGGCAATTGCTGCGCCAGTGACAATAAATATGGCATACCAGTGAATCGCTAGTGGCCCAAGCTGGAGCGCAATTTTGTCAATCGCTATGTAGGGAAATATATTATTCATAGTTTTAGTTTTTTATTATTTTTGAGTCTTTTGAATTGCGTCAGCATTTTCTCTGGTGACATTTTTGCTGACGAAACTTATTTTTACTCTTTGTTGTGGCTGATTAAGTTCGTCAGACGGTCTTCAAAAGTTTTTGTGGCGTCAAAGCCCATTTGTTTGGCTCTAAAATTCATAACGGCTGCTTCAACAATGACGGAAACATTACGCCCTGTTTTGACTGGAATGCGGGTTTGGGGCAGCTCAACGTCAGAAAATTTGACGAGGGCTGGGGCATTTCCAAGACGGTCAAAATTCTTTTCTGTATCGTAGTATTCAAGATAAATGGCCATATCAATGTCAGTTGCGTCTTTGACTGCACCGGCACCAAAAAGGCTCATGACGTCAATAATCCCAACGCCACGTATCTCAATCATATTGCGCAAAATCTCGGCAGGTTCGCCAGAAAGGGTGAAGGCGTCACGCTGAAAAACGTCAACACGATCATCGGCAACTAGTCGGTGGCCGCGTTTGACCAACTCCAAACCTGTTTCTGATTTCCCAATTCCGCTGGCTCCTTGGATGAGGACACCAACGCCAAAAATATCCATAAGAACGCCATGAACAGTGGTTCTTTCGGCTAATTTTTCATCGAGAAATGAGGTTAAAATGGAGTTCAAACGGCTCGTCGCTTCACGTGATTGAAGTAATACAATGTCTGATTTTTTGGCGGCAGCAATCATTTCGCTTGGAATTTCCAAATTACGCGCGACAATTACAACGGGTGTCTGCGAGGCCATGACTTTTTTGAGCAAGTCGTAGCGATTGTCACCGACGACTGTCATCATGTAAGACCACTCTTTCATCCCAAAAAGTTGAATCCGCTCAGGGGTGAAATAATCAAAATATCCAGCCATTTCAAGACCCGGACGCATGATTTCTGAAGTCGTAATCTCTTTTTGCAAGGCTGTTTCTGTTGAATAAATGACATTAAATTTAATTTTATTGAGCAAATCTTGAACTGAAACCGACATTTTTTCTCCTGTCTTGTTGACATCAGGAAAATTTACTGACTTTTGTCTTTAAAAATTCCTTTTTCTATAATAAAATGAGGATAAAATTATAATTTCATCCCACGAATCACTTTGTCCAAACGGTGAGCCAAAAAAATTCGGCGCACAAGAAGCACCCCAAAAAATGTGGCAAAAAACCATGAACTTGAAAGGAAAGTCCAGCTGAAAATCCAAGCTTCAATAACTGTTCCAATCATAAAAGAATAAAATCGTTGTTTTGGCATGACTCTATTATGACATTTTTGAGCCAGTGATGTCAATATTTAGCCATTTAAAATGAAAAAATCTGAAAACGGATTATTTTTTCCCAAATTGGCTGTCTTTTTCAAGCAAAGTTGCCCTTTTTTCTTTTGTGCGTTATAATATAAAAATGAAAAAAATCATGACTTTTCTTAATTCAGAAACTTTCCGTTACTTACTTTTTGGAGTTCTTGCGACGGCCGTGTATGCGGCTGTGAAATGGCTCACTTGGCAGGCTTGGCATTCTGGCTGGGCTTCCGAAACGGCTGCTCAATGCGCCAGCATCATTTTTGCTTTTTTCACCAACAAACGCTTTGTTTTTCGTCATCAATCGACGCATTTGCTTCGAGATTTCATCAGTTTTGTTTCGGGGAGAATCGTGCTTTTGCTGCTGTCCATTCTGGTCAACTGGTACTTTATTGACCAACATCCGCAGCTTTTGATGTCGCTTTTGCATTTATCCAAAAATCATATGGTTGCGCTGTTGAACCTTGTGATGCAAATCCTAATTATTGTCATCAATTACCTTTACTCCAAGTTTTTTGTTTTTCGAAAAGGAAAAAAAGCAGCTCATTAGGCCGCTTTTTTTAGAGAAAATGCTGACGTAAATTGACGTCAGCATTTTTATTTTCTAATTTCTTTGATAAATTCAACAATTTCACCACGGCGGGTTTCGATTTTGCCCAATTTTGTCTTCTGATAAACAGCATTCAAAATTGCGCCAATTATCAGCACGCGCGCAATAAAAATAAACCAAATCATCAGCGCAAAAACAACCAAAGACCCAATCAATTTCAAGTCATCCAGCTGATTGAGCGCAAAAGTGACGTATTTTGCCACCCAGTTGGTCAGAAAAACCAGAACAAAGGTGGAAAAAATAGTTCCCGGCATGGTATAGCGCAATTTTCTAATTTTGACATTGGGTAAAACGAAATACAGCAACATCAAAGATAGGAAAATCGCAACGGCAACAGCCGGCAAGGTCATATTGTGCAAGGTGCGGTAGAGATTTTGGTCAAAAGGAAACAGATGATGAATCTGCTCCAAAATCAATTGTCCAAAGGTTGACAAGACGATGGAAAAATACAAGAAAAGTAAAATCGCAAAGCCCGACACCAAGCCAATCACTCGACTGACAATGAAATCTCGATGATTGAACACCTCATAAGCTTTGTTCATCGCCATTTGCAAAGCCGATAGAGCTCTCGAAAATGTCCACAAACCTGCCACGACCGAAACAGAAAGTAAGCCCGTATTACGCTGCCCAAGCAGGTTGTTCACTACTGGCGCGACGCCGCGGTAAATGTCACTTGGCAAATTATCCGACAAAAAATTCATCAAGCCTGAGCGATCAATCTGCAAGAAAGGCAAAATATTTCCAACGATCAAAACAAGAGGAAAAATTGCCAGCAAAAGATAGTAAGCCACAGCGATTGACGACAAGCTCATCTCTGAGCTTTTGAAAAAAGCCATGAAAGTCGCTGTAAGTTCACCGATTTTTTGGATAATCTTCTTCATGTTTCCTCTCATTTCCAATTTTTTCTGCCGAAATCGCTGACGAAAATTTTCGTCAGTAAATTCTCTAGGTTTAGTAAGTGCCTTCTTCGCCTTGGGAAGTCAAAATAACAGGCCCGTCTTTGGTAATGACAAACTGATGCTCATATTGGCATGATAGGCTACCGTCAAAGGTCACATAGCCGCGTTCGCCGTCATGATCGATTTCCCAGCCGCCCGTATTAATCATTGGTTCAATGGTCAAAACCATGCCTTCGCGCAAACGCAAACCGCGCCCTGGGCGACCATAATGGGGCACCATTGGTTCTTCATGCATGGTTGGCCCAACGCCGTGACCGACCAAATCACGCACGACACCGTAGCCTTTGCCTTCAGCGTATTCTTGAATGGCTGCGCCAATATCACCGATACGATTGCCGACTTTAGCCTGTTCAATCCCACGGTAGAGGCATTCTTTGGTTACGTCCATCAAGTTTTTAACTTCGTCAGAAACCTCACCGACCGCATAAGCCCAGCAAGAATCGGCCACGCCGCCACGAAACTCTTCTTGGTATTTAACCATTGATTTGGCATCGTCAAAGTCAAGTTTTGAAACGTCCACAGAGCCGTCTTCGACCAAGCCCAGCACCATGTCCACTTTAATCAAATCACCCTCTTTGAGCATTTGATGACGCGGAAAGGCGTGCGCCACTTCGTCGTTCAAACAGCAGCAAGTCGCATAAGGGAAAGGATTGTAGTTACCTTCATCCACACCGATTTGCAAAGGAAGAACGTTTTTTTCTTTGCAGACGCGACGGACATATTCTTCAATTTCCCACATATCGATGCCTGGTTTGATGAGGTCACGCAGGCCGATGTGAATATCTGCTAAAATTTTGCTTGAGCGTTCCATTTGTTCAACTTCACGTTGAGATTTTAATGTAATCATTTTTTTCCTTTAAATTATTGACCCTTTAGTGGTGAGCTAAGTGAACTTAGAACTTTCTTTGCCACTAAAGGCCTTGTGATTTTATGTTTTATTTTTTGAAGTGACGCATACTTCATCAGAGAATAAATTGAATTTACTGGGGTTACTGAACACTTACAAGATAGTATTTATCGCTTTATCTGTAAGTATTTTCTCCAACAATCATGAGCCTTTTCAAAAACTATTTGATAAGAGGTGGGTCTGATCCATCAAACACCTGCTCTTAGTGTAAATACACTTTATTTTAACATAAAATAGACCAGTTTCGCCATTTTTTCTATTCTTTCAGGCCTCTGGAGAGTTTGCAAATGAGACGTGTTTGGCTCCTTTTGGTGATTCGTGATAGTTTTGAAGTTTGATTTGAGCTGATTTTTGATATAATTAAATTGAATTATTTTCAAAGAAGATTTTTAGATTTACCCAAAAGGAGAATAAATAAATGCCTTTAGCAAAAATTGTATATGCAAGTATGACTGGAAATACGGAAGCTTGTGCGGATATTGTGGCCGACAAACTTGAGGAATTAGGTTTCGAAGTTGAGCTTGATGAATGTTCTTCGGTTGATGCCGAAGATATGGCTGATGCTGATCTTTGTATCGTCGGGACTTACACTTATGGCGATGGCGAATTGCCTGACGAAATCGTGGATTTCTACGAGGAATTAGCCGATGTTGACTTGTCTGGAAAAATCTACGGTTGCTTTGGATCTGGCGATACTTTCTACGATGATTTCTGTATCTGTGTGGATATGTTTGAAGCTCAGTTTGAAAAAACAGGAGCGACAAAAGGCGCGGAACTTGTGCGTGTTGACTTGTCCCCAGAAGACGAAGATGAAGCTCACTTAGAAGCTTTTGCCGAAAACTTAGCTGCTCATTTCAACTAAAAAACTAGAAAAAATGCTGACGGAAATTTTCGTCAGCATTTTCTCTTGTGCGCGGTCAAAAAGCGCAAAGCGTCAGCATTTTTTTCAGTCCACCAGTTCAATTTCGCTGTCAAAATACTGTTCTTGAAAGTGAACGCTAGCTGCGATTTCGTCTTTGGTGAACGTTTCGCCTTCGCTGGTCAGCACCCATTTGTCCTCCACATCATCTTTGCGGTGGATAACAGCGATGAGCTTGCCTGTGAAGCTGGTCAAGGGCTTTTGATTTTCAGGCAACTTGGACAGA
This sequence comes from Lactococcus sp. S-13, assembly GCF_004210295.1. Taxonomy (NCBI): domain Bacteria; kingdom Bacillati; phylum Bacillota; class Bacilli; order Lactobacillales; family Streptococcaceae; genus Lactococcus; species Lactococcus kimchii. The sequence goes on from NZ_SDAK01000001.1 coordinate 836,760, forward strand.
ACGTAGACGTCTTGTTCTTCACCATCACCAGCTATCAAGCCTTCGATAAAGCCATAGTTGAGCGGATAAGCCTGCCCATGATGCACATAGCCCAGCGGGCGATCCATAATTGCTTTGTAAATTTTCATTTGACCTCCTAACATCGCTCTGCTTCTCACACGTTTTTAACCAAGATTCATTTTTAAATACTCACAATGAAAACATCAAAATTCCAGCTGCGACACCGACATTGAGCGACTCAGCTTGTCCTGGCATATCGATATGCACCAACTGATCCGCCATCTCCACTGCCAAATCAGACACGCCAGCGCCCTCATTTCCCATCACCAACGCAAAACGCGATGGACTGACGGTTTTATGACTCACCGAATCTGCCGACAAAGTCGTTGTCAACAGCGATAAACCTGACTTTTTAGCCGCAGCAAAAGCGGTTTCGGCGGACATTTTGACCACAGGCAAATGAAAATTTGAACCTTGCATTGACCGCATCACTTTGGGACTGTATGGATCTGCTGTTTCTCCCAACAAACATACCCCGTCAAATCCAGCTGCATCAGCGGTGCGCACCATTGTTCCAACATTTCCAGGATCTTGGACATTTTCCAAAAGCAAATATTTCGCTGCAGAAAAGTCAAGCCACTCTTCAATTTTGGCAACTTCTGCAATCAAACCTTGAGGGCTGTCACTGTCCGCTAAAGATTTCAAAACATCCTTAGTCACCACATTGATACGCAGCTTATCGGAATTTTTCGTCAGCATTTTCTCTAGCTCAAAAAGGGAATGAGAATTTTCGTCAGCAAAAAGGGCAGTCATTTGGCCCAGTTTCTCGAGTTTCCCCTCCTCCACAAAAATCTGCACAACTTGTCGCCCAGCTTTGAGCGCCTCTTCCAGCAGATGAAAGCCCTCAATCAAATAAGAATTTTTCCGATATTTTTTCGTCAGCAATTTTCGCGCTGCTTTAACTTTTTTATTGTCTTTTGCACTGATAATTTCCATACAGCTATTTTATCAGATTTTTGTCAAACTTGCTCGCGCTTGTGGTATAATATAATAAAAACGTTTTCAAAAACAAGAACTCAGCAGCTTTTCAAATTTTAAAAATTAAGGAGTAAAACATATGCTCAAAGTAAAAATGACGGTTTCCGGACGCGTCCAAGGCGTTGGTTTTCGCTATTTCGTCATCACCACAGCACGCCAATTAGGCATCTTTGGGCGCGTGTGGAACAATGATGACGGCACCGTCGGCATCCTCGCTCAGACCCCTGATGCCCAAAAATTAGCCCAATTCACCGCCCTTGTCCGCGGAGAAAAGTCAGCAAAAGGCCGACTCTCTCCCTTTGCCAAAGTCACCTCTCTCGAATCCAGCCCAGCTTCCTTCCCAGATTTTACTGATTTCAATATCAAATACTAAGAAAAAATGCTGACGAAAATTTACGTCAGCATTTTTTCTATTTCCAGAGCATCCTTGACAAATCCGTCAGTATTTTTTCTAACAAAATGCTCATCAAAAATTCCGTCAGCCCATTTTCTCCACAAAATCAAGTGTTTTTAACAGATTCCGCTCATCAATTTGGTGCGAAACAGCCGCACGCACCGCCGGCTTAGCACAAAAAGCAATCCCAGTCCCAACAGCTTGGAGTAGCGGAATATCATTTGCACCATCGCCCAAAGCAACAACATCAGCCAAACTCAACTCATTTTCAGCCGCCCATTGCCTCACTTTGTTCAATTTTGCTTGCTTATCCACAATCTCCCCATGCGTTTGGCCCACCAGTCGCCCATTTTCCACAGCCAAACGATTCGCAAACACACAATCTAACTTCAATTCTTCTGCCAATTTGTCCACAATTTCATGAAAACCACCCGAAACAACACCGACTTTCCAGCCTTTTTCATGCATGATGTCAATCAATTCACGCGCACCTCTTGTCAGATGCACCTCCTTGTAAACCTCATCAAAAATTGTCGTCGACAGCCCCCCAAGCAAAGCGACGCGCTCCACCAAGGCTCCCCGAAAATCCAGTTCGCCGCGCATAGCCGCCGCCGTAATTTCAGAAATCTGTTCACCAAGACCAGCCTTTGCCCCCAAAAGATCAATCACTTCCTCATCAATCAGCGTGCTATCCACATCCATTACCAGTAAACCTTTTGCCGTCATCTCATCCCTCATTTTTAATCAAACGCACACGCACAACATTGTCCGCCGCTTCAAAACGAGACACCAGAGCAGCAAGCTTAGCCTCATCCTGCTCATCCAAGTCAAGCAAAGTGTATGCAAAATCCCCCTGACCACGATTGACAATATTAGCAATATTAATATTTTCTTCCGCTACCGCCATTGAAAGATTCGCCACAACATTTGGCACATTTTTGTTAATCAAAGTCACCCGATAAGGCGTCGTCAATTCCTGCAAGACCCGCGGAAAATTGACCGAATTAATAATTTCACCCGTTTTCAAATAAGTTTGCACCGAATCCAGCGCCATACGCGTACAATTCAAGCCCGCTTCAGCCGTTGACCCACCCAAATGAGGCGTCAAAAAGACTTGAGGATGATGATAAAATTTCTCCGAACCAAAATCTGTCCCAAAAAAGCGCACAATTCCCTCATCAATCGCTCGCAAAACCGCATCCTTATCAGTAATTTCATCACGTGCATAATTCAGCAAAATCACACCCTTTTTACACTTGGATAAATTCTCCCAGTTGAGCATTTCTTTTGTTTCATCCGTTGCTGGCGTATGCACTGTGATATAATCCGCCCGCTCAAAAATTTCAGCCAACTCATTCACCCGTTTCACATGATGAGACAAATTCCACGCGTGCTCAATCGAAAGATAAGGATCATAACCAATTACCTTCATCCCCAAACGTTGCGCATCATTGGCCACACGAGAACCAATGTTCCCAAGCCCAATCACGCCCAAGGTTTTCCCAGAAATTTCTGAACCAGAAAAAGCTTTTTTCCCATGCTCAACCGCTGCATCAATCGCTTCATCTGTCCCCTTTTGAGCCGTCAACCATTTATTGGCCGGTTTCAAATTGCGAGTCCCAAAAATCATCATCGATAAAACCAACTCCTTAACAGCATTCGCATTGCCACCAGGAGCATTAAAGACAACAATCCCCTTACTTGCGCACTTTTCAATAGGAATATTATTAAAACCAGCACCAGAACGTCCAATCGCCAAAAGAGATTTTGAAAATTCATAATCATGAAAAGGCTGAGCTCGACAAATAAAAGCATCCGCCAGCTCCTCTGGCACTTGATTCACCAAAAATCCTTGCCCCACCTCATCCAAAGCAGCTTGGTCAATATTATTTCCAATCGTTTTAATCTGATAAGTCATCTGTATTTTTCCTCAAATTCTTTCATAAATTTAATCAGCTCAATCACACCTTCCAAAGGAAAAGCATTGTAAATACTCGCACGCATCCCCCCAACCGAGCGATGCCCTTTGATATAATTAAAGCCTGCATTTGCAGCCTCTTTGGCAAATAAAGCATCTAATTCTTGACTAGGACTCGTAAAAACAACGTTGCAAATTGAACGTTGCGCTCGATTTACCACAGGATTTTGGTAAAAGCCTGATTGATCAATATAATCATAGAGCAGTTGCGCTTTTTTTCGATTATTCGCCTCAAGCGCCTTAACTCCCCCTTGTTTTTTCGCCCATTTAAACACCAACCCAGCCAAATAAATCGCAAAAGTAGGCGGTGTATTATACATCGAACCATTTTTGGACAAAATTTGATAATCCATCATCGAAGATAAAGTCGAATGAGCATTCAACAGATCCTCACGGACAATAACAAGTGTCAAACCAGCAGCGCCCAGATTTTTCTGAGCCCCCGCATAAATCAAGCCAAACTTCTCCACCTCATAATCCACAGCTAAAATATTTGAACTCATATCTGCGACCAAAGGAACATCAGCCCCCTCAGGCAAAGCTTCTGGATAAACCGTCGTCCCCTCAATTGTATTATTCGTTGTCAAATGAAGATAAGCCGCGTTTTTCTTATCAATCTGACACTCATCAATATTGACAAGTCGCTTATAAGCTTCCGCTTCAGTTGAACCCAAACTAATCGCTTCTAAATTCAAAAATTCACTCAATTTTACCGCTTCATCATAAGCTTTTTTCCCAAAAGCACCCGAAATTGCGTAATAAGCTTTCTTGCCCACTGCTAAATTAAGTGGCACCATCGAAAATTGCGTGGAAGCTCCTCCTTGTAAAAAAAGCACCTTATAATTTCCAGGAATCCCCATCAACTCACGTAAATCTTTCTCAGCTTCATCAATGACCTTTTGAAAATTCTGCGAGCGATGTGAGATTTCCAAGACTGACATCCCTGTATTTTCAAAATCAAGCAAATCCTTTTGAGCCTTTTTCAATACCTCCTGCGGAAGTACACTTGGCCCAGCACCAAAATTATAAACCATAACACTCTCTTTTCCAAAAACTACGACTATTTTATTTCTTTTTATTATACTACAATCGTCTGAAAATTTAAACAAGAAAAAAACCACTGAGCTAAACATTACTCAATAGTTTTTTCTTACCAATCCAACAAATCCAATAAAAACATATTCCACTCCACTTCCTTGGCATAGAAAATATTCCCACCGTTAGAGTAGAGTTTTCCCTTGTTATAAAGAAGCGAATCCACCGTCAAATGATAGTAGGTCTCCCCCGTCGTATTCCCTAAACTGGGCGCAACCACCTCACGTGAATAAGTCTTGGATAGAGCAATCGTATTTTTACCTCCATGACGCGCAATGTAATCCACATAAGCACTTCCATAATTATAAGCTTGAACGCCTGTCCACACATCGACTTGTTTTTCAGAAGCGTATTCCAAAACTTTCGAAAGATTAGCAATTCCTTGCTGAATACTTTCTTCCTCTGTCGAAATTTCATTTGCTTTGCCATTCAAACTTTCGCTTGATTGCATAATATCGGCTTTTTTACCTTTTGTTTCCGTATAGATAATCGCTAGAGCAAGTCTTGTATCCCCACTCAGCCCTTGTGCTTTCAAACTTTTCTCTACCGCTGCTTCATAAGTCATCACGTGTTTTACATTTTTGTGCGCACGGTAAACATAAAAACCACCGCATGCAATCAGCACCAGCATTATCATCCCTATCAATTTTTTTAACATTATCACTTACCTAGTTTTTTTCTGGCTGTTTCTTTATTGAATTTTCTCAATTTCATCTATCACAGTTCATTTTTTACAGCCTTTACATTTTACATTATATCATTTCTATTTTAAAATGACCTTAATTTTATCATAAAAAAATCAAGCTAATGATTAGCTTGATTTTGTTCGTTTTTTAATACAAAGGGAAGCGTTGAGTGAGTGCTAAAACTTCTTTTCTCACTTCTTCAAGAATCCCTTCATCATCATGACCAACCAGTGCTTTCGCCACCAATTGGGCTACTTGACGCGCCTCATTTTCTTTAAAACCTCTTGATGTTATCGCCGCTGCTCCAATACGCACACCTGAAGTTTTAAAAGGAGATAAAGTTTCATCTGGAATAGCCTCTTTATTGAGCGTGATATGAACTGTATCCAACAAATCTTGTGCTTCTTTACCGTTGATTCCTAAATCTAAGACCTTTAGATTTAACAAGTGATTATCTGAACCTCCAGCAATCAAACGCAAACCATCCACTTTAGCAAATTCTTCTGCCATCGCTTGTGTATTCTTAATGACCTGATTGATATAATCCGTAAATTCAGGCGCCAGAGCCTCTTTAAAGGCGACAGCCTTCGCAGCAATCACGTGTTCCAATGGCCCACCTTGCAAGCCAGGAAAAATCGCCGAATTGATTTTCTTTGCCAAACCTTCATCATTGGTCAAAATCATTCCACCACGTGGGCCCCGAAGTGTTTTATGCGTCGTGCTTGTCACCACCTCAGCATAAGGGATTGGACTTGGATGCGCTCCAGTCGCTACAAGCCCTGCAATATGCGCCATATCAACCATCAATTTTGCCCCTACTTGATCAGCAATATCACGGAATTTTGCAAAATCAATCACTCGTGAATAAGCCGATGCACCAGCTACAATCAATTTAGGCTGTACCTCTTTAGCAATCTTTAAAATTTCATCATAATCCAAAAGTTCGGTCTGAGGATTGACACCATAGGCCACAAAATGATACATTTTTCCAGAAAAATTCACCGAAGCCCCATGAGTCAAATGCCCCCCAGCATTCAAATCCATCCCTAAGACCGTATCGCCAGGCTCAATTAGGGCCATATAAGCCGCAGCATTAGCTTGAGAACCAGAGTGAGCTTGCACATTGGCAAATTTAGCCCCAAAAAGTTCCTTTGCCCGTTCAATTGCTAAATTCTCAACAATATCAACCGCTTCTGTCCCACCATAGTAACGTTTCCCAGGATAACCTTCGGCATACTTGTTCGTCAACACTGAACCTTGAGCAGCAAGAACTGCTTTAGATACAATATTTTCAGAAGCAATTAGCTCAATATTTTGCTCTTGGCGAACTTCCTCGGCATGAATAGCAGCCCAAAGTTCTGGATCAAAGGTCTCAAAATCTTCTTTATCAAAAATCATAATATTCTCCTAAATCTGTCATTAGTTCTATTATATCGGCTCGGGCTATTTTTTTGAAACAACTCGCCTTGAAAATCAGATATTTTTATTAACAGAAGATTTTTGAACAGAATTCTTTTAAATTAGCCAGCACTTTTATTGAATTTCTTCTAACTCAGGAACTTTCGCGACTAATTCATCCTTGGTTATTGCTCCTTGACGCAGTATAGTTGGCTTTTCTTGAGTCAAGTCAATAATAGTCGTATCCAAACCGTAAATGCTGTCATCTTGGACGGCAACAGCCGAATTTTTCAAAATAGCTGGACTTAAGTCCGCAAAAAAACGAGGGCTTGGTGAACCCGTTAAATTGGCTGAAGGGCCGACTAAAACTCCAACTTCTTTAATTATTTTTTGAGTCATTACAATCTCAGGCATACGAAAGCCAACAGTCGTTTTTCCAATATGAATCCACTCCGGCACTTGATCTGATGCCTCTAAAATAATTGTCAGAGGACCAGGTAGAAAATTGCTCACCAACTTTTCAAGGTAGGCAGGCTGATTTTTGCTGTATTTTATGATGTCAGAAAAACTTGACACATTCATATTCAACGCTTTTTCAGTGGGACGTCCTTTAACTGCATAAAGCTTCTGAACAGCTTGTTCATTGAGGGCGTTAGCAAAAAGACCGTATACCGTCTCCGTTGGCAAAATTGCCAGATCGCCAGCTTGCAAGGCTTTGATAGCCTTACCCTGCTTACGATCATCACTGTTGCGTTGTTTTTCGAATTCTTTATCTAAAACTTTTTGGAGCTGCGCGGTTTGTTGAAGTAAGTGCTCTTTTTTTTGCTGCACATCTTGAGGAACTTTGTAAACATGCCTGAAAAGGCGGCGCGAAATTCCAGGGTAGCTCCCATCAAGTTTTTCAATTCGTTGGGTAAAATTTGTCAGACCCGCCTGAAAAAAATTCAAACTTTCTTTGGCTTTTTTGACTTTTCCTGAATCAATCAAGGTTTTTATTTCCATAATTTGTGTTTGCAAAAATGAAGCCATCGTTCGCAAATCGTTTTCAACTTTCATCTTAATTTCCTTCTTAAATAAATTTTATCTTTGAGTTGACTTTTTCCTTCAAAAATAGGATTTTCATAGTGTTCAATAAAATAATTGGGAATTTTATGTGTGATTGTGAAACCACACTTCTCATAGAATTGAACATTCCCTGAAACATCATCCGTCCCCAAGACAATTTCTGTTGCTTTTATCTTCTCTTGATAATATTCTAAGAGAAATTGCATCATTTTGCGTCCATAATCACTTTTTTGAAAGTGAGTTGACACCGCAAAATTTTCAATTTCATAGATTCCTGCCTGCTTATAAGCGACAAGGGCCACGGCTATGGGTGTTTTTTCACGATTTGAAAGTAAAAATAAGCTCCCACTTTCCAAATAATTTTCAAGATGCTCCCCGTCATCAGCAAGTAAAAGCAAGGGGAGAAAATCTCTTTTTTGGCGAGTAATTTCTGTGAAATTTAAGTTTTGCATTTTAATCTTCTTTTTATGTTACGCTAATCATTCGGTCTTTACCAAAAATGTCTTGATGGATTTGAACACTTTTCGTTGGAAAGCTTTCTTGAAAAATAGCTTGCACTGCTCGACCTTGCTTATAACCAATTTCTAGGTAGATTTTTCCTGACGAGCTTAAATGTTCTGGAGCTTCTTGAGCAATTTTTTCGTAGATTGCTAGACCTTGATTGTCGGCAAAAAGAGCAGAATCTGGCTCGTATTTGATGACTGATTCGTCCATTTCATAGGTCTCATCGTGGGCAATATAAGGTGGATTTGAAACAATCACATCAAATTCCTCATCAATGTTCTCAAGAACATCAGATTTGATAAAATGAAGATTTACTTGCTGACTTGCTGCATTCTCAGCTGCCAAATCTAGTGCTCCTTGCGATAAGTCAGAAGCCATGACCTTCCAATTTTGACGAGCTTTGGCTAAAGAAATCGCAATTGCTCCCGAACCCGTTCCAATGTCCAAAACTCGCAAATCAGCCTTTTTATTCTCGGCTAAAATCAAATCAACTAATTCTTCAGTTTCAGGTCGAGGAATCAGCACGCGCGAATCCACCCCAAGGCGAACATCACAAAATTCAGCCCAACCAACAATATATTGAGGAGGTTCATGCCTTTTTAAGCGTTCTGAAATTTCCGTAAGTGCAGCTAAATCCGCATCAGTAATTTTCTCACGCAACAAATTCAACCACGCTAATTTATTGAGTTCATTCAAATTCCGCCAAACAAATTCCAACTCAAATGGCTCAGACAATTGAGCTGACAATTCATGCACAGCTTGTGCCCAGATTTTTCCAGTATTTTCCATAAAACAAGTATAGCAAAAAAGCCTGATGTTTTCAGACTTTTTTCATTATTCAAGCTTTAGTTGATGCTATAATCCGGATTCCTTCCAAAAAACATTAGACTTCTCCAAAATAAAAAGAAAAATCTGTGAGGGGTCATGATAGAAGATAACCTCTATATGTAATAGAGGTTATCTTGTGTTCTATTTTCCAAAAGGATAATTATACATTTTCATGTCTTAAAGCAGTGGCAAAACTCGCGTCAATAGATAAGCGCAAATTGGTACTTGTTGCTCCCCAGCAGGGAAAAGTAAACCAAATTGCCCTCGATCTCTTTTGGTTGATTTCAGCAATTGCTCCAATGTTCCCACCGTTGCACCAAAGTCAGCAAAACGTGTTCTTAAGGGAAGCGTGCTGTATTTCCCTAGCTCTGAGAGTGGCAAGCTTTTCTTTGTCTGACTCCAGTCTTCGTTTTTTTTGACCTCTTGCCACAAACGACAATAGTGCTTTTCCTCAAACTTATCCACAGACATCCGCGTTTTTTCCGCTCGATGCACATGAGGCGAAAGGCTTTCGACATTTTCTGCAACAATCCAAGTATCTCCATTTGCCCCTTGACAGTAAAGGAAATCAAGTGCTAAATCCGCTCGTTTTGCGTGAAAAATCGTCACTTGAGTTGACACATTATTTACTTTTTTAGCAGTTTGCATGAGCCGTTTTTCACACCCTGCTTTTTGTATTATAAAACCTTCAAATTCAAAACTCATTGATTCAGTTCTTCCAATTTTTTCGTTTGATCATAAACAATTAACGCATCAATCACGTCATCCATTTTCCCTGATAAAATCGTATCTAATTTTTGCAAAGTCAATCCAATACGGTGGTCAGTCACTCGGTTTTGTGGGAAATTATAAGTTCGAATACGTTCTGATCGGTCACCAGTTCCGACAGTTGCCTTACGTTCTGTATTTTGCTTATCCAGCTCAATTTGTTGATAGTAGTCAAAAACTTTAGTGTTGAGCAATTTAATAGCTTTGTCACGGTTTTTCTGTTGCGTCCGCTCTTCTTGCATTTCCACCTTGATGCCTGTTGGCAAGTGAACCATCCGCACAGCTGTGGCCACTTTGTTGACATTCTGTCCACCTGCACCTGAAGCATGATAGATGTCTACTCGTAAATCTTTGGGATCAAGGGTTAATTCAAACTCTTCAACTTCGGGCATAACCAAAACTGTTGCCGTTGACGTATGCACGCGTCCTTGAGTTTCAGTGACTGGCACGCGTTGCACCCGATGAGCGCCTGATTCGTACTTAAGTTTAGAATAAACAGAGGCACCAGAAATCAAAGCAGAAACTTCTTTGTATCCACCAATTCCTGTAATGTTTGCTTCCATAATTTCAAAATTCCAACCTTGTGCTTCTGAAAAACGTTGGTACATATTAAGTAAGTCACCAGCAAAAAGTGCGGCTTCATCACCACCAGCTGCCCCACGAATTTCTAAGATGATGTTTTTCCCATCATTAGGATCTTTTGGCAAAAGCAAGATTTTAATTTCTTCTTCAAGTTTTTCTTTTTGCGTTTTTGCCTCTGAGAGCTCTTCTTTGAGCATTTCTTTCATCTCATCATCAAGTCCGCCCTCACCCAGCATTTCTTCGCTGTCGCTAATCGTTGTAAGAACTTTTTTGTATTCATTATAAGTCGCAACTTTATCTCTTAAATCCGCTTCCTCACGCGATAACTCCATAAAGCGCTTCGTATCCGAAACAACCTCTGGGTCAGACAACAACTCACCCAGCTCCTCGTATCTTCCAACCATTGCTTCTAATTGATCAAACATTTTTTAATTCCTTTAATTATTTTTTAGTTTTTAGTGGTAAATTTTTTGCCATCGTCACAAATGCTTCCCATTGGGTCACGTCTTGCAACATTTCTTTTTTGAAAATCATAACTTGATTTCTTCCTTCGAAGAAATGAACGCGATCTGAAAAAATTTCTACATTCCGTACATTCATTTGGGCATTAATTTGTTCTTCTGTCACATACATATCAATTGTCTGGGGTTTGAAATTTTTCAAAAAACGACTCTTAAGTTGCCAACGCAAAAATAAATTTCCAACGACAAGAACAATAAGACCCATGAACACTGACACCGCCCATTGCTGACGATTTATTGCTACGTTGATTCCTGTAAAAAGAAGCATCGCTCCTGAAAAGACAAGCATCAAGCGTTTTGACATCACTGTGAGAATCTTTGTGTAATCTTGTGCTGTAACTGTCCCTTTAAAATGATAAAACATATCTTCCTCCTTTTAGAAAATTGGTGAAGTGCTGCTGTATTGTATCTACAAACTCCTCTCCTACGAGGGCGCACGTCTACCTTTTTCTTTAAATTTCTGGTTTAAAATAATGTTTCCGACAAACTGGAATATAGGTTTCATTACCACCAATTTGCAGCTGATCGCCCTCATAAACAGGCTTACCATCAATTGTCCGAATCACCATTGTTGCTTTCTTACTGCAATACCAGCAGATTGTTTTAATTTCCTCAATTTTATCTGCTAACAATAGAAGATACTTTGAACCTTCAAAAAGTTCATTACGAAAATCATTTTTCAATCCAAAGGCCATGACTGGCACACCCAATTCATCCACTACACGAGCAAAATCATAGACGTGCTTCTTACTTAAAAATTGCGCCTCATCAACTAACACACAGTAAGGTTTTTGGGGCAATGCTGAAACATAATCAAAAACTTCCGTTCTGTCATCAATTGCTATTGCCTCCGAGTGCATTCCAATCCGACTCGCTACTGTGCCCACTCCAGCTCTTGTGTCAAGACTCGAGGTCATCAATAAAACTGGTTTTCCTTGTTCTTCATAATTATGAGCAACCTTCAAAATCTCAATGGACTTTCCAGAGTTCATCGTACCATATTTGAAATATAATTGTGCCATTACCTTTTCCTTTGTATTATTTTATCTTAATAAACTGTTGATATCAATGATTATTTCCATTTATCAAATTTTTAACCTCTTTGTGAAATTCCCAATTTTACCCATTTTCTACTCAATTTCTCATTAAGTCACTCACATTTTAAGTGCAGGCATAAAATAAAAATACCCTTTAAATTATATCATATTTCACTTGTATTTTAACGTATCTCCTTGTTTTAGGAATTCAACAAATATAAAAAAATAAACTCTACTTTATATAAAATGCCGTTAAAGAATTTATTAGTCTTACAAATCAACAAGAGGTTATCTACCAACTTTTCTATAGTGCAGCACACCCAATTATTGGACGAAAAATCTAACCTTTGGAGGTCATTTTCATGACGAAATATTCATATGTATCATATTCTAAGTCATAGACAAAAAATCTACAAAATAAAAAACTTGTGCTAAGCACAAGTTTTCATTTTATAATTCTTTTTTCTTAAAATTATAGAAGGCTAAACCGAGAAGAATCACAAGAACACCAACTGCACTTCCAACAAGTTTTACAACTTCTGTCGTTGGTTGTGGAACCATTGCATAGGCCACTTGATTTGAAAAAGCAAATTGGTACAACCAGTCCACTTTTGGAAGAGTAAAAGAGGCTACCCCAATCGCAAAGGGAATCGCAATCACACCAAGAACTGGCCATACTGTCGCAAATGTAAAGTAAAGAATGCAAATTCCAATCGCAAAAGTTGCTTGCAATAAAAGGAATTGTAGCGCAACGCCACCACTAAAAAGTTTCAAGAAATCAAGAGAAATTTTTCCAACTCCATGAAGTAAACTTGCCACTATAAAAGTCGTCCCATAATAGAGCACAAATTGGAAAGCAGTCACTAAAAGGAAAACAATATATTTTGAAATAAAGAAGCGTTCCCGAGAAATCCCAGAAGTCAACATATTTTTCAACATCCCACGTGACAAATCATAACCAATCGTAATCACGAAAAGAGAGAGACAGAAATAAACTAGGAAGGTAGCCATGCTACTCAAGTTTAAAACGGATTGAACTCCTGTCCAAGCTGGATTAGCGTCCGCTAGAGAAGCTTTATCTTTAGATACTTCCATAATGGTGGCCATTTTTTGTGATGCGACTGTTCCAACGATTAAAATCACTAAAAGCAGCTGTGTGATATAGAATGCTTTAGAGCGAAAAAGACGGTAAAAATCGGCGCGAATAGTATTTAACATATTAGTTTCCCCCTTCTGAAATTAAGCCCATGAAATAGCTTTCCAGATCTTGTTTGAAATAGTGAATTTCTTCTATATTTATTTGGTTTTGAACCAATAAGCTGGTAATTTCTCCAATTTGGTGGTTTTTACCAAAAATATTGATTTGATTCGGGCTAACTACCTTGAACAGATAGTTCGTTTTATCCTGTAAAACTTGACTACTTTCTGGTACTTGTGATGTTTTCAAGACAATGTGTTCTTCACTCAAAGCATCAAATTCATCTTTCGAGAGTTCTTTAACCAATTGCCCTTGGTTGATAAATCCAAAACGTGTAGCAACAGCGTACAATTCAGACAAAATATGACTGGAAATGATAATAGTCATCTGCCGTTCACGATTGAGGCGCAAAATGAATTCACGGAAGTCGGCAATTGCGATAGGGTCCAAGCCATTAATGGGTTCATCCAGGATCAAAAAATCGGGTTGAGATAAAATCGCAATGGCAATTCCTAACTTTTGTTTCATTCCGAGGGAGAATTGTTTAAATTTCTTTTTACCTGTATCTGCTAAATCAACCAGCTCAAGGGTTTCTCTGATTCGCGTTTTGGCATCCGGAATTCCTCTTAATTTACAGTAATAGGCCAAATTTTGATAAGCTGTCAAATTATCATAAGCTACGGGAGTTTCAATGACTGCTCCAGTACGAGCAAGCGCTTCCGTCCACTCTGAACTTGAAGTTGAACCGAAGAGTTGGATTTCACCACTGCTAGGCGAAATCATTCGAGTAATGCTTTTGAGCAATGTTGTTTTTCCTGCTCCGTTTCGACCGATGAGTCCATAAATATCCCCCTGGTTGATTGTCATCGTGACATCTTTGAGGGCTTTTTGATGTTTGTAATTTTTTTTGAGGGCGTTTATTTTTAAGACTGTTTCCATGAAGTATTTCCTCTGCTTTCTAAGATCATTTTACCAAGCGATTTTCAAATATTATTAAACAAATTATAAAGAATTTATAAAGATTTAAGTTTCGTAAATTCTAAATTTATATTAGTTTTTATCAAGTTATTTTGGAATATTATTACCAAGAATGGAAGAATATGTCAGGGAATAATAATCCGAGCATTGTAAGAAGTGTGATGGTCAGAATAACATAAAAAGTCTTGGATCGAAAAATGTTGTGAAATTTAGTGATAATAGTAGTTATCATTTTAGGCTCCTCCGATAATGGGATTTTATCTAACAGAGTAATAGGGGTTATTTCCTATCTCTAAAACCATTTTAGCAAGCGAATTTCAAATATTATTAAACGAATTATAAAAAATTTATAAAGATTTTATATTTGTAGGAGCTCCTCGTTTATATAAGAAAAACGTTACTTACCTACTCCTCTCGTCTACTTCTGATATTTTATATGGTCAGGAAATTTTTTCAAAGTCGTGTATTACTTAATGTCAATAAAAATAGCTCCTTCGATAATCCCTGCTTCAATCACAGTATCATTATTTTTTGTAGTTTTTATAATAACATTTAGTATGTTTTTTATGTGTGAAATAAAATCTATTAAACGATTTACATAGGAATTGGAGATATCCTACAAAGGACTTTAGATAAAAAAGACTCCAAAAAGCTAAAGATGCTTAAGTGATATGTCCCTTTCACCAAATTTACTGTAAATCAGCGGGAAGAGCTTCCCGAAATGGGTATTCATAAAATTTTGATTTCCCAAATCCTTTAAAAAGATAAAAAAACTAGAAGAGCGTATCCAGCGACACTGTGGGACATTTGATTATTCATCCTTTCATCTTGCTTAATAAAAAATAATTTAATTGACGCTTTTGCATTCTTTGGAGTACAAATAAATTGAAATATCTTTTTATTTTTGCTAATATTAGTATGAACGTTCTAATATTATAGAAAGGAGGTGTCATTTGGCTAGAGCTAAGGAATTTGATTACGATGAAGTTCTAGAAAAGGCAACGGAGCTATTTTTAGAGAAAGGTTATGATAATACTTCTTTTCAAGACTTGGTAAATCATTTAGGAATACATCGCCGCAGTATCTATGATACCTATGGAGATAAACAAGAGTTGTACCTAAAAGTGATGGAAAAATATGCTAGATTTATAAATCAAAACTATTTTTCAATGATTAACGATGAAATGAGTGTTAAGGAAAAGTTTGAAGCGATTTTTAATTACTCTGCTTTTCCGACAAAAGCTTGTCCCAAAGGGTGCCTATTTGTAAATTCTGCTATTGAATTAGCACTTCGCAATAATGAAATTTCAAACCAAGTTCAACTTTTTTTTGATAATACGAAGAATTTCTTTGTAGACCTACTAACGATGGCTAAAGAAAAAGAAGAAATAGCTCAAGAAACAGATGTTTTCGAGCTGGCGAGCTATTTAAATAATGCTTTAATAGGAATTAGGGTTCTTGTTAAATGTTCTCCTAATAAATCTGAGCTCACCAACATCATCAAAACCACACTATCTATTCTATAAATCTATTAAAATAAAATATCCTTACTGTTTTGGCTGGATATATTTATTTTAATTATTTTAGAACGACCATTCTAACAAGAAAGGACAAAAAAATGAATCAAGAACAATTAAGAAACATGATACTACTTGCCCATAAAAATCGTTTTGCAACCAAAAAATTTGATCCAACTCAATCTATTACTGAAAATGACTGGAATATCATTCTCGAAAGTGCCAAGTTATCTCCAAGTTCTTTTGGTTATGAACCTTGGAAATTCCTAATCATTGATAACAAAGAAATTAGAGAGGACTTAAAACCTATAGCTTGGGGAGCTGTGAACAGCTTGGAAGGGGCGAATAAATTTGTTATTGCCTTGTCAAGAAAAAATGTTGTTTTCAACAGCGCTCATGTTAAACATATTGTAGAGGATGTGTTAGGACTCTCTTACTCTGAAAACTCTCCTCAAAGTCAATTTTTCAAAAAGTTTCAAGAGCATGATTTCAAATTAACCGATGAAAAATCAGTATTTGAATGGGCAGTTAAGCAAACCTACATTCCACTTGCAAATATGATGACCACTGCTGCTTTTCTCGGTGTTGATAGTTGTCCAATTGAAGGATTTAATATCGATAAAGTTGAAAGTTACCTAGAGGGCAAAGGACTCATTAACTTAGAAGAATTTGGAGTAGCCTACATGGCAGGATTTGGTCATCGTGCCACTGAAATTCCACCTAAAAAACGTCAAGCTCTTGAAGACATTGTAGAAGTAATCAAATAGTAAGCTTAAACTTATCGTTTTTTAGCAGCTCTAGTCTATCTAGTAATAAATATTGCTTGTGATTTCTGTTCATTAACTCAGCCCATAAGATTAAAAAGGAAACCTTATAATTCCTTTCTTTCGAATAAATAATAATAGGATAAAAATATGCCAAATCAACTCACTGATCATGTTACCCTACGTCATGGGACAACTTTAAACAATCGCCTTGTAATGGCTCCAATGCAAACTCATTCTGGTTTAAAGGGTGGTTTCGCTTCTGAGGATACTATTCAATATTACTCTGCCCGTTCACAAGCGGCAGGTATGTTAATTACAGAATTCCATTATGTAAGTGAAAATGGTGGGCCTGCTTATGTCCCAGGATATCCTGAACAATTAGGGGTTTATTCTGACGCTCATCTTGAAGGGCTTCGAAAAACCGCACAGGCTCTAAAAAAAGATGGAAATAAAGCAATCCTTCAAATTCATCACGCTGGGCGAGCTGCTGTAGGACGTCACGTTAATGGATTAGATGTGGTGGCTCCCAGTGCTATTGAGTTTGCTTTCTTAGATTATCCTGTTCGTGAACTCACACTAGCAGAGATTGACGATATTATTCTCGATTTCGGTAAAGCCACAAAAAGAGCAATTGACGCTGGGTTTGATGGTGTCGAAATTCATGGCGCAAATCATTATTTAATCCAACAATTTTTTTCAAAACTTTCTAATCTTCGTACAGATAAATGGGGCGGATCACTTGATAAACGAATGGCATTTCCTTTAGCTGTAGTTAAAGAAGTTAAAACGATTATTGATGAATATGCTCCTAAAGGCTTTATTGTTGGTTACCGTATCTCTCCTGAAGAGCTTCACGGGGAAGAGGTTGGATATGATTATAAAGATGCAATCTCCCTCATTTCTGAAGTGATTAAATATGAACTTGACTACATCCATCTTTCATTATGGGCAGGGTATAACTCGAAACCTAAAAATAATGAAAAGTCTTATTCACAATTATTTAAACAAATTTTAGATGATGAAACGAAACTTTTAATCGTTGGCGAGGTCTTTGGGGAAGAAAGTGCGGCTGATGCTGTCGAAAATTATGCTGATCTCATTGCAGTAGCTCGTGGGACACTACTTGATCCTAACTTTACTAAAAAAATTATTGAAGGAAAAGGAGAGTCGATTATCCATAAAATTAGTCCTCAAACAATTGAATACTCTCAACTAACTCCTGGACTATTTGAAGCTTTTAGCCGCGAAGATAGCCTTGGGCTTCCCCCATTACCAGGTGGTGAAACGATCCAAAATTTACATACTGGAAAATACGATATCTGATTTTAGTGGTTTCAGATTCAATAAAAGGTGTCTGCTGGATACTTCCTAAAAAAGAAAAAAAGCCTTTTAAATCTAATAACCTAAATTAATATGCACCCTAAAAGTTAGACTTTTTATCCAAGTAGAAATACTTGGATTTTTAATTAGGGATTTAGGAAGTTGAACGTGCAGTGCGCGCAAGCAGAAAACCACCTACTATGCGGGTGGTCAGATTTTAGATTCTTTATATTTCCAGAGTAAATTTACCCTAAATTCGTTATCCTTGTAAAAGAGTTCCATTTTCCCACTAATTAAAACTACTAGTTCTTGAGTGATAAAAAGTCCTAGACCGGAAGAGCCTTCTGTTGAAGATAGGTTCTCTGAATAAAAACGATTTGTTAGTTTCTCAATTGACCGAATGGGTTGTTGAGTTTGATTGATGAAAGTAAGCTTAATTTGCTGATCAACGACTTGCAATTGAATTTTCATTTTTTCTTTACCATGCTTAAGAATGTTTCCTAAAATATTTTGGATAATTCTCTCTAAAAGTTCTCGATCAGCAACAATGAATAATTCTTCAAGATCAGGCAGGTCAATTTCTACAGCAAAATTTCGTTCAGTGAATACATCATAATCTTTCAATAATGCCGTTTTGAGCACTTCTATAAGATTAACTTTTGTCATCTCTAGCTTTACGTTATCTTCAAGTAAGTTTTGATAATCAAGTAAAATTTCTAAACGTTTGGATACAATATCAAGGTTCTGTTTTATTTTTGTCAAGGCTGATAAATCTAGTTGCTCATTTTTTAAAAGTGTTTGTGAGTAACCACTAGCAATCATCAATGGTGTTCTAATATCATGGGTGATATTGTGCATTGCTAATTCAAATGATTTTTGATCGTTTAAGGCTTTAATTTTTATAGCTCGAAACTCTTCAAAAGTAATATTGATTGTCCCTACTAACTTTTTCATTTCTAAATCTTGGCTGTCTGTGGTAAGCAATAGGTTGGTCTGAGTTTTACGTTTTTTTATCATATCTTTTTGAAGTTTTTTTAGTGAAAAACGCATTGAAAAATACAATAGAGCAAAGATAAAAGTTGTAAATAATAAAAAGATGAGCGCTTCAATCATGTTTCACCTGCATAATTCGCACGCCTAATCCCCAGATTGTTTCGATATAGTCTGTTTGGGCATCCAATCGTGCTAATTTCTTGCGTAAGTTGCTAAGATGGGTATTTATACTGTTATCACCAGGGAGATAAGTTTCTTGCCAAACGGCCTCATAAAGACGTTCTTTAGTGAAAATTTGCTTTGGATTTTTCATTAAGACCGATAGAATACCAAACTCGCGTTGACTCAAGCGGATTTCCATTTCACAGACTTTGGCTGTAAAGTCCTCTGAATTTAATGATAAGTTTCCAACAACAAGTGTTTCGCTTTTATTGGAGGGCACTTCATAGTTACGTAATTGAACCAATACTCGGGCTGCTAGTTCATCTAAGTCAAATGGCTTAGTGACATAATCATTGGCGCCAGCCAAAAGGTACTCACTAATTCGGTTCTTCTCACTCAAAGCGGTCATAATTATCACTGGTACAGAGCTTTGTTGGCGAATTTCTTTCAGAACTTCGTCTCCTGTTTTTCCAGGTAGCATAATATCTAATAGAACTAAATCAATATTTTGACGCTCAAAGAGGCTCAAACCTTCTGTCCCAGAATAAGCTGAAACAATATCATAATCGTTCTCAAATAAATTCAATAAAAGATTTTGAATTTCATTATTATCTTCTATAATCAATAGCTTCATTAGTTATCTCTCCAATCCTTTCTTTAATTATAGCAAATCTTATCTGGATAAAGAAAGTGACAGCTTGCTTAGAAACAACGACGAGTGCTATGGTTTTATGGTTCAATAAGCGTTTCTGTGATTTCAAATCTTGTGGGGAGATTATCTTTGAAAAAGTGAGAAAGAAAAAAGGACTTTGAAGTGCCCTTTTTCATTAAAAATTTTTTCGGATGGTTTAGTTTAATAGTGCGACTGCGATGGTAAGGTAGGTCGCAAAGCTAATCCAAGCAAAGTAGGGGACTAATAAAATCCCAGATAATTTACTGATTTTAAAAAATTTAATGATGCAGAGATAAACGATGATATCCAGCAGGAGAATAATCAAGACGCCTAGCCAGTAGTAGCCTTTGAAAAAAATGATGCTCCAGATAAAATTCAAGATCAGTTGGAATGAGAAATACAGTAAAGCTGGCTGCGCCTCGCTTTTATGTGTGTTTACCTTACGAAAAATGAGGTAGGCTGCAACTGCCATGAGGCCGTATAAAATCGGCCAAACGATCCCAAAAAGATAATCTGGTGGGGCAAGCGGCGGTAGCTTGAGTTGATTGTAGACGCCTTTGATATCTCCAGCAAGGAGACCTGATAAGCCTCCGACGGCCTCAATTCCTACGATAAAGAGGATGAGATATAAGAAAGGTTTGAGTGGATTTGTTTTGGTCATTCGCTTTTCTCCTTTTCTTTGATGTGTTTAAGGTGCTTCTTTCTTAAATTCTAACATAGTTTGTCTTTTAATTTTGCTCAGCTGTTCAGTAATTTTATACGCTTTCTTTTTTTATGAATGAAAGCTATCATAACGAACTGGTGGTTTATCACCCAATTTTTGGCTCTTGGCTTGAGATGGGCTATTGCTGAGCTCAAATTTATGATAAAATAGGTTATCATATTTAGAAAGACTGATATTTTTATCAGAGGATTTTATTGATGCCATTTGTCCATGTTGAACTTTTTGAAGGACGCTCTGTTGAGCAAAAAGCTGCAATTGCTAAAGAAATTACTGATTCTATTGCAAAACACGCAGGTGCTCCTGCTTCTGCAATCAATGTCATTTTTACTGATTTGCCTGAGGGAACACTTTTTCAAGCTGGCGAAATGAGAAAAAAGAAGTAATTTTTGCCGAAATTACTGACGGATTGTAGAGAATTTACTGACGGATTGTTGTCAGTAGATTTTTTTAATGACGTCAGCAATTTCTCTAGGAGACAATAAGCTTTTCTTGATAAATTATTTTTAATAGTATAAAATGAAGTAAACATGAAGGAAACTGGTGAAAAATGAGAGTTTTGATTACTTCTGGCGGGACTACTGAGCCAATTGACAACGTGCGTGGCATCAGTAATTTTGCGACGGGAAGTCTGGGTAAAAAGACGACGGAGTGTTTTTTAAGGGCTGGTCATGAGGTGGTTTTGTTGGCGGGTGCGAATGCTCATGTGCCGGAGAATCATGTCAATCTGACGATTATCCGCATTTTGGGTACTCAAAATCTTTATGAGCAAATGGAAAAATGGGTGCCAAATGTTGATGTAGTCATCCATAGCATGGCGGTGAGTGATTATCGCCCAGTCTACATGGCTGGCCTTGAAAGCCTTCCTGATCAAATGAGCAAGATGGATTTGGTTCATTTTCGTCCTGAGGGAGCTAAAAAAATCTCATCAAAGTCAGATTATCAAGTCATGCTGTTGGAAAAAACGCCCAAAATTATTACTTTTGTGAAAAAGTGGAATCCACAAGTCCTGCTGTTTGGCTTCAAGCTTTTAGTGGGGGTCAGTGAGGAAGAGTTGCTGACGGTTGCGCGAGAAAAATTGGTCAGTAATCAGGCGGATTTCATTCTTGCCAATGATTTAGAGAATATTCACGGGCAAGTCCACAAAGCACTTATGGTCAGTAAAAATGCTGACGAAAAAGTTTTACGCTTAAAAAATAAATCAGAAATTGCTGACATGATCCTGAAAAAATCGGAAGGGATGAATTGATGACTAAAATTACACTAGCGGTAACAGGTTCTATTGCAGCTTATAAGGCTGCGGATTTGATTTCTTTATTGACCAAAGAGGGGCATGAGGTGACGGTTTTGATGACGCGCGCAGCGACACAATTTATCACCCCGCTGACTTTACAGGTCTTGTCCCAAAATAAAGTCCATATGGACATTATGGATGAAGAACGTCCTGAGGTGGTCAATCATATTGATTTAGCAAAAAATACGGAGCTTTTTTTGGTTGCGCCTGCTACAGCAGATACAATCAGTCGCTTGGCCCAAGGGCGCGCGTGTGATATTGTGACGTCAGTGGCTCTTGCTTTAGAGGCGGATGTTCCAAAATACTTGGCACCTGCCATGAATACTAAAATGTATCAAAATCCTTTGACTCAAAGAAATATTGAGTTTCTCAAAGAAATAGATTATAATATAATTCAACCTAAAAAATCTTTGTTGGCCTGTGGGGATTTTGGTGAAGGGGCGCTTGCTGATTTGCCAAATATTATTGAAAATCTTAAAAAATCTTTATAAAATGGAGTTATTATGAAAAAATCGAAAGCATCTGATGTGGCCATTTTAGCGATTTTTATTGCTATTATGGTTGTCGTGCAGTTATTTAGTCAATTTGTTATCAATGTTTGGCCTTTTCCGGTCAAACCTACTTTGCTTCATGTTCCTGTCATTATTGGCTCCATCGTTTTAGGCTGGCGCAAGGGGGCATTTTTGGGCTTTATCATGGGTCTGATTTCCTTTGTAAATGCTACGATAGTGACAACACCAACAAGCTTTCTTTTTAGTCCTTTTCAACCTGTGCTGGGGACGCAACATGGCTCTGCTTGGGCTTTGATTATTGCTTTTGTGCCTCGAATTTTGATTGGTATTTTCCCTTATTTTGTTTATAAAGGGATGAAAAATCATTTTGGCGCTGGTCTTGCGGCTTTTGTGGGCACGGCAACCAATACAATTCTTGTTTTAAGTGCTATTTTCGTCTTTTTTGGGTCAGTTTTGAACTGGTCGGTGGGCTATCTGCTGAGCGCAATCGTAGCGACTAACTCACTCACAGAAGTTATCATTGCTGTAGTTTTGACGGCGGCAATTGTCCCCGCTTTAGAAAAAAGTCGAAATCGTTTTTAAATAAAAGTGGATAATCTTTTGTATAAGATTATCTTTTTTTTTGAAAAAGTGTTATAATGTAAGCGTTGATAAAGAAAAAATTAGGAGAGAACTTATGAAAAAAGTATTAAGTTTCGACATTGACAACACGCTCAATGAACCAAAAATGCCTATCTTTCCAGAGATGGCTGAACTTTTGGCGACTTTGTCTCAAAAATACGTGATTGCTCCAATCTCTGGACAAAAATATGACCAATTTTTGATTCAAATCATTAACAATTTGCCTGAAACGGCAAATTTGGAGAATTTCCACTTATTTGTTGCTCAAGGAACTCAATATTATGCTTATAAAGCTGGAAAATGGGAACAAGTTTTCAACTATGCTTTGACGGATGAGCAAGCGAACGCCATCATGGGCGCGCTTGAAAAAGCAGCTAAAGAACTTGGTCATTGGGACGAATCTGTATTGCTTCCTGGTGATGAGATCAATGAAAATCGTGAATCAATGATTGCTTATTCTGCGATTGGTCAAAAAGCTGGTGTTGAAGCGAAACAAGCTTGGGATCCAGATATGACAAAACGTAATGAGATTGCGAAATTGGCCAGCCAATATGCGCCAGAATACGAGTTTGAAGTAGCTGGTACAACAACAATCAACGGATTTGTACCTGGTCAAAATAAAGAGTTTGGTATGAATCACCTCATGGAAGAGTTGAATGTCACAAAAGAAGAAATCCTCTACTTTGGCGATATGACTCAACCTGGTGGAAATGACTACCCTGTTGTTCAAATGGGAATCGAAACAATCACTGTTCGTGATTGGAAAGAAACGGCTGCGATTTTGAAAGCCCTCATTGCAATGGAAGAAGTCTAATTAACTTACGGCAAAAATTTCATCCCTCCTGTCTTTGGTTTGACAGGGGGTTTGTTTTTTTTTCATGCTTTAGTCCTATTGAAATTCAGTGGAAATTTAGGTAAAATAGAAAGGTATGTTTTATTTATAGAAAGTGAACTTATCTTGAAAAATTTAAAGAAAAAATTATCTTTGGCTGGTTTAGCTTCAGCAGGACTTCTGTTTTTGTCGGGCTGTGTCAGCACACATATCGTAAACGGGGTGCGCGTTCCTACGGAAGCTGCCAAACATGGCTTAACGTATAACACTTTGGTGCGTCCAATGTCTGCCTTTGTTGATTTATTTGCACATAATTTGCATTTGGGCTATGGTTGGGCAATCATTTTAGTCACTTTGATTATTCGCTTTGCCATCTTGCCTTTGGGCTTGAATCAAGCTTACAAATCAACTTATATGCAAGAAAAAATGGCTTATTTGGCTCCTGTGCTGGCGCCTTTGAATGAGCGGGTCAAGAATGCTCAAACGCCAGAAGAACGTATGGCGGCTCAACAAGCGCTCATGGCGGCTCAAAAAGACAATGGCATCAATATGTTGTCTTCGATTGGTTGCTTGCCAATGCTGATTCAGTGGCCTTTCTTCATCGCTCTTTATAACGCAGCGGCTTACACGACAGGGATTTCAACGGCGACCTTTTATGGGATTGACCTTGGAAAACCAAGTGTGGTTTTGGTGATTATTTCTGGGGTGCTTTATTTCATCCAAACTTGGATTTCAACTTTGTCAATGACGCCTGAGCAGAAAAAATCAGGGATGGCCATGTTGATTATGAGTCCAGCGATGATTGTGATTTTCTCATTCATGTCGCCAGCTGGTGTCGCACTCTACTGGGCTGTGGGTGGTTTCGTGATTGTGATTCAACAAGTCATTATTACCTTTATCATGAAGCCTAAAATGCGTAAACGCATTGACGACGAATTTACCAAAAATCCGCCAAAAATCAATAACGAAGGGCTCAAAGATGTGACGCCTACTTCTGTTCAAGAAAATTTCAAAGCGATCACTAGTGAACGCAATGAAAAAGAACGCAAAACTGGCGGTCGTAACGCTGGTAAGCAAAAACGTAAGTAATTTAAAAACGCCAGATTCAATTGCTGGCGTTTTTTTGCGAAATTTTACTGACGGATTAGTGGGGCAGCGGAGAATTTACTGACGCAACTGAGATTTTGGCGGCAGCGACAGAGAAATTGCTGACGCAACTGAGATTCTGGCGGCAGCGACAGAGAAATTGCTGACGCAACTGAGATTCTGGCGGCAGCGACAGAAAAATTGCTGACGCAACTGAGATTTTGGCGACAGCGACAGAGAAACTGCTGACGAAAATGAAATTTTGTTCATCAGCTGGCTGAATTTGTGCTATCATTGGTTTATGAAAACTTCGGGTGCTTTTGTCGTCTGCAAAACTCAGCAGGAAAAAATTTTATTGGTCAAACGGCGTGATTGGCCCTTGTGGGATTTGCCCGGGGGACGTGTTGAAAAAGGGGAAAATCCTGAGCAGGCTGCTGAGCGTGAGTGTTTAGAGGAGAGCGGTTTTAGGATTCGGCCTGCTTTTCTTTCTGGAATTTATGTCAACAAAGCGCTTGGTGATGTACAATTTATTTTTGCGGGCGAAATTATTGGAGGCAAGGCGCTTGTTTCAGGGCCTGAGACGGCAGAGGTTCGATTTTTTAGCGCGAGTGCTTTGCCTTTGTTGATGATTCCTCATCGCTGTAAACAGATTAAAAATCTGCTGGCACAGGGAAATCTTCCTCCCAAAAAGCCCCTTGAGCTTGAGCTTCGTGATGCTTGGTTGGTTAGATTTTTCAAAAAGCATTAAAAAAATACTGACGAAAATTTCCGTCAGTATTTTTTCTGTTTTTTAAGTCAAATGAACGCCTTTGTCAACATAAACAATGTCGCCAATGACACCTGAGGCAAGTGGGCTAACGAGGAAGGCTGCGGTTTGTCCGACTTCTTCAATCGTTACACCAACACCGTCAGCTGTACGGCTGTCAGATTCTTTGATCAAATCTTTGTAGCCGGATACACCAGATACAGCAAGTGTTTTGATGGCACCAGCTGAGATTCCGTTGACGTGAACACCAACGTGAGCCATTTCAGCTGCCAAGTAACGAACAGTCGCTTCAAGGGCCGCTTTAGCAATTCCCATCACGTTGTAGTTAGGAATCGCACGAACTGATCCCATGTAAGTCAATGTCACGATACCAGCGCCTTTGTTAAGCAATGGTTTTGCAGCTTTTGAAACAGCAAGCAAGCTGTATGAAGAGATGTCTTGTGCAAGTGCGTAGCCATCACGTGAAATGTCAGAAACATTTCCGCCAAGTTCTTCTTTTTTCGAATAAGCCACAGCGTGAACAAGTCCGTCGATTTTGCCAACGCGTGCTTCGATTGTCGCAAACGCACGGCGGATTGATTCATCAGAAACAACGTCACATTCAATGAGCAAATCTTCTGGTTCAGCCAATTTTGCCAATTGTTTTTCCATACGCTCGTTTTGATAAGTATAAATCAATGTTGCGCCTTGGTCTTTCATCGCTTTTGCACATCCCCAAGCAATTGATTTATTGTTGGCAACGCCCATAATGACGATTTTTTTACCTTCTAAAAACATAAATAAAATAAGTCCTTTTCTTTAATTTAATAAAAAAGTTGACACTTTCACAAGAAATTGGTACTATAATTGTAAAAGGTTTTGTATATCAAAATACATGATACATAAAATTTTAACTTAAAAATGCTGAACTGTCAAGTTAGAATCCAAGACTCACGGATAGCCTCGGCGCTTCAAATGATTTTTGAAAGAAGAAAAGGAACAAAAAATGACTCAAAAATATGCTATGACTGCTACTGAGGTGATGGAAGTCATCCCGAACCGCTATCCAATCATGTTTATCGACTATGTTGATGAAATTTCTGAAAATAAAATCTTGGCCACAAAAAATGTGACAATTAACGAAGAAGTTTTCAATGGTCATTTTCCCGGAAACCCAACTTTCCCTGGTGTATTGATTTTAGAAGCCCTTGCGCAAGCTGGTTCAATCTTGATTCTTAAAAAAGAAGAATTTCAAGGTAAAATGGCTTATATCGGTGGAATTGACAAAGCGAAATTCCGTCAAAAAGTCACTCCAGGTGATGTGATGAAGCTCGAATTTGAAATCACAAAATTCCGTGGTAAAGTCGGAACGGCTGAGGCTGCAGCTTATGTTGATGGCAAAAAAGTAACCACTTGCCAATTCACTTTCATCGTTGACGAAGCAGCTTCTCAAACAAAATAATACAAGAAAAATCACTGACGAAAACATTTTTCAAGTTTCGTCAGTGATTTTTTTATTTTTTAAAGTAAATAAGTTACGTCAGCATTTTCTCTAGCACTGACGCCAAAAGTTCAGTTGCGTCAGTATTTTTTCTGTCGCTGACGCCAAAAGTTCAGTTACGTCAGCATTTTCTCTGTCGCTGACGCCAAAAGTTCAGTTGCGTCAGTATTTTCCCTCGGGCGCCAGTCTTATTTATTGTTCTCTTTTGAGAGATCATAGTTTTTTTGGATATTTTTGGCCATTGTGCCATCTTTCAACTCTGCTTTGATAACGGAATTGATGGTTTTTGTCAATTCTGTTGAGCCTTTGGCCGAGGCAACTGCGTAACCATAACTGTCAGCTTTTGGCGTTGTTACCTCCAGTTTAGAAATGGCCAAGTCGGGATTTCCTGCCACATAGGCCTTGGCAATCAAATTTTCAATGACAGCACCTTGAACCTGTCCGCCCTTGACTTCATTGATTTCATCGCCAATTTGTGGAAGACCAATTTCTGTTGCACCTGTAAATTGGCCGCTGACGATTCCCTCTTGAACAGAACCTTTTTGTGCTGCAATTTTTTTGCCTTTAAAATCAGACAAAGACGTATATTTATTCAAATCAGATTTTTTGACCACCAAATAATTGCTTGGTGTATAATAAACCTCAGAAAAATTCACACTTTTTTCACGAGAAGGTTTCTTTGTAATCCCAGAAATTGCAATATCCGCTTTGCCCGAACTCAAACTGGTCAAAACATTATTAAAATCCATCGCTTCAATCTTGACTTTGACGCCCAACTTCTTACCAATTGCGTTGGCTAAATCAACGTCCGAACCGACCACCGTATTTTTGCCATTTTTAATCATTTGAAATTCAAAGGGTGGATAATCTGGCGATAAAGCCACCTTCAAAACACCTGCTTTTTTTACTTTATCGACCTGATTTTGCGCATTTCCGTTGCCACAAGCTGCCAAAGTTGCGACAGCTGCCAAACCAACCAAACCTAAACTCATTTTCTTCACGTTCATGATTACACCTCTTTTATAAATTGAATAAGTATAATTATACACTCTTGTTTTTATTTGTCAAGAATTTATTTATATTTATTTAAAAAAGTGCTGTTTTTTTCTAAAAAATGCACTAAAACGCCTTTTCACAAAATAAAAATTCACTTTGAAGAGTGAATTTTTATTTATCTTATTCAATTTTGTTTTTAGTCCATCGCGCGTAATTCTAAGACCATGTCCCGCAATTGAGCTGCACCTTCGAAATCAAGCGCAGCGGCAGCTTGTTGCATTTCTTTCTCCAATTTTGCGACCAATTGTTTGCGTTCTTTTTTATTCATTGCGCTAGCATCAACTTCTTCCACTTCTCCAGAGTCCGTTTTCTTCGTGATTGCAATCAAATCACGGATTTCCTTCTTAATGGTTTGGGGAATGATGCCGTGTTTTTCATTATAAGCCTTTTGAATCTCACGTCGGCGGGCTGTTTCATCAATGGCGTGCTTCATCGAGCGCGTAATCTTATATTTTTCGCCCTCGTATTCTGTATAATAGCCACTATCCAAAATTTCCTTATCCGCAGGGTCATTTTCATCCAGTGCTTTTGCCATATCTGAGTAGAGAATAACGTGTCCTTCAGAGTTCCGCGCCGCACGACCGATGGTCTGAATCAGCCCGCGCTCATTGCGCAAGAATCCTTCCTTATCCGCATCCAAAATGGCCACCAAAGAGACTTCAGGCACGTCAATTCCTTCACGCAGCAGGTTAATTCCGACCAGCACATCAAATACGCCCAACCGCAAATCACGGATGATCTCCGTCCGCTCAAGGGTTTTAATGTCCGAGTGCATATATTTGACCTTGATGCCCATTTCCTTGAAATAGGCGGTCAAATCTTCGGACATTTTCTTGGTCAAGGTCGTCACAAAGACCCGCTCATTTTTCTCAGCCCGCTTATTGATTTCACCAACCAAGTCGTCAATTTGTCCCATCATCGGACGGACTTCCACCACAGGATCCAATAGACCTGTCGGACGAATGATTTGCTCAACAATGGTGTCAGTTTGCTCCATTTCATAGTCGCCAGGTGTTGCTGAAACGTAAATGATCTGGTGGACATGACTTTCAAATTCTTCTCGTTTTAAAGGACGGTTATCTAGCGCTGAAGGCAAGCGAAAGCCGTAGTTACAGAGCATTTCTTTGCGCGCTCTGTCGCCGTTATACATTCCCTTGACTTGCCCCATGGTCATGTGGGACTCGTCAATCATAATCATGAAATCATCAGGGAAGAAATCAAGCAGCGTATAAGGTGGCTCCCCCTCAGAACGACCATCCATGTGGCGCGAATAGTTTTCGACCCCGTTGCAATAGCCCATCTCACGAAGCATTTCGATGTCGTAGTTGGTGCGTTGTTCCAAGCGCTGTGCTTCAAGGAGTTTGCCTTCTGAGCGGAAAACTTTCAGCTGTTCTTCAAGTTCTGCCTCGATTTTGGCAATGGATTCTTCCATACGTTCGTCATTGGTCATGAAGTGCGTTGCTGGGAAAATGGCCAAATGATCCACTTCGCTTAAAACTTGCCCTGTCAAAACTTCAATTTCACGAATGCGGTCAATTTCATCACCGAAAAATTCTACACGAAAAGCGTGTTCATCGCGAGAAGCAGGGAAAATTTCCACCACATCGCCCCGTACACGAAAACGCCCGCGCTGAAAGTCAATATCATTGCGCTCAAATTGAATACCGACCAAATCATTTAATAATTTATCTCGGGAAATTTCTTGACCAGGACGTAGGGAAACGACTGAATCTTGATATTCTTTGGGTGAACCCAAACCGTAAATGCAGGAAACCGAAGCCACAACAATCACATCATTGCGCTCCAAAAGGCTTGATGTTGCTGAATGGCGCAGTTTATCGATTTCGTCATTGACCGAGCTGTCTTTTTCAATATAGGTATCAGAAGACGGCACGTAGGCTTCGGGTTGGTAGTAGTCATAGTAGGACACGAAATACTCAACGGCATTGTTGGGGAAAAATTCCTTGAACTCGCTGTAAAGCTGACCGGCTAGGGTCTTGTTGTGCGCCATGACGAGGGTGGGCTTTCCTGTGCGGGCGATGACTTGGCTCATGGTGTAGGTTTTCCCTGTCCCTGTCGCTCCGCGCAAGATTTGGGCTTTTTCACCGTTTTCGATGTTGTCAACCAGCTGCTCAATGGCCTCGCCTTGGTCACCAGCGGGGTCGTATTTGCTGACTAACTCAAATTTGTTGGTTGTGATTCTTTCTATTGGCATAGTTACTCCTCTAGTTCTACTTGGATATCTTTGAGCAAAGCTTCCATCGTGTGAAAATTATGGTGCTTTGCTGAAATAGTCGGCTTTAATTTGCCTTCTTTAGGGTTTTTATTCTGGTTATCAAAGAGATTGGACACGTCAAAAATTTCATTCGGAGGAAATTTAAAATCAACAAAACGGCACCAAAATTCCTTTAATTTATCTGCTAATGTGTGAGCTTGATTTGCGAGTAACAGCTCTTTTTGAGCTTGTGCTTGTTCAATGGCTTCCAAATAATACCGTTTGCGAATCTCAGTCACACCATAATTGGTATAGAATGTTCCTGTGGTCTTGTTTCGTCGTTGGTATTTTTCAACCGTACTTACGCAACGAAATTCTGTACCGTCCAAGATTGGATTTTTATGATTTTTTTGTAATTCAACAAAGAGATTGAGATGATCCAGTTCAATTGAACCATTGATAAGAGCTGGTCTAAGCGTGATTTGCACGAAATTTCGTCCGTCTTTGTGTTGCTTCTCCCACTGATTGATGATTGTCCCTTTAACAGACACTTTCCGCCCGACTAAGTTTCTCAGATTTCGGTCTTGACTGCGCCCTTTTTCTGGCTTCAATCCGTGATATTTATCTTTGTCTTTCACTAATTTTGCCTCTAGTCAAAAAATTTAACTTTTCCCAATATAACTTTCAAAATAATCCAGCGCTTGCTGATAGACTTCGTTTTTAAAGCCAAAGTCCATTTGACGAATTTCGGAAAGATCCAGCCATTTGTAGGTGGAAAACTCGATTTCGTCGGGTTTGCTTTCGAGGTCTATCTGAGCATTTTCATGCAGTTTGACGAGGAAATAATGTTGTTCTTGTCCTTTATAAGTCCACGTCGGGAAGGTCAGATGGCTTGGAAAATCGTATTTTAGAGTGTGGGGGCATTTGGCAAGAAGGTCAAAGTCTCGGGTGCCGATTTCCTCACGTAGTTCGCGTTG
Organism: Lactococcus sp. S-13; assembly: GCF_004210295.1. Lineage (NCBI taxonomy): Bacteria > Bacillati > Bacillota > Bacilli > Lactobacillales > Streptococcaceae > Lactococcus > Lactococcus kimchii. The sequence continues at coordinate 867,822 of NZ_SDAK01000001.1, forward strand.
GATAGCTTCTTCTGGCTTTTCTCCTGCTTCGATACCGCCTTGAGGAAAACCCCAGGCTAAGCCATCTGAGCGCTTGCCGAGCCAGATTTTATTTTCTTGGTTGAGGATGAGGGCGGCCACGTTTTGTCTATATGGATTCATTGTTTTGATGGACTCCTTGAAAGCTTTTCGGGCTTTGAGTTTGTTTTTGCTTTCGATAGTTAAATCGTATTTTGGAATTTCGGGGACTTATGCAAGCTGAACCAGCCAGATTTGCCTCTTTTTATTGACAATACTGCTCGCTAGGCTCTGAGCTTATTTTCGTCAGCAAATTCTCCGAAATTTTACTGACGAAAAGACGCCAATAAACTTTTAATTTAATTTTACCATTTTCGTCAGCAAAAATATGCTATAATTAACCTATATTCACAAAAAAGAAAAGGAAGTTTTATTTACCAATGAATCCTGATGAAATTCAACAAAATTTGATTAAAGCCAGCCGTATGATTACGATGGATGATATTATCCGTGAGGGTTATCCTACTTTGCGCGAGGTTGCTGCTGATGTGACTTTGCCTTTGTCTGATGAGGATATCATCTTGGGCGAAAAAATGTTGCAATTTTTGCATCATTCCCAAGATCCTGTCATGGCTGAAAAGCTGGGTCTGCGCGGCGGCGTTGGGCTGGCAGCTAATCAATTGGGCTTGCTCAAAAAAGTCATTGCCGTTTTGATTCCAAATGACGTTGAAATTGATGATGAAGGCAATGAAGTTGCGCCTAAAGAAGCTTACAAGATGCGCGAAATCATGTATAATCCGAAAATCGTAAGCCATTCTGTCCAAGATGCTGCGGTTGAGGGCGGCGAAGGCTGTCTGTCTGTTGACCGCGAAGTGCCTGGCTACGTGGTGCGTCACGCGCGCGTCACTGTCGAATACGTCAATAAAGATGGCGAAAAGAAAAAAATCCGTCTCAAAGATTTTCCAGCGATTTGTGTCCAACACGAGATTGACCACATCAACGGCATCATGTTTTACGATCACATCAACATGAACGCCCCTTGGGAAATCAAAGAAGGCATGATTATCGTCAAATAAACCAGAGAATTTGCTGACGTAATTAAAAAAGAACAAAAAACTTACTGACGAAAGTTTTTCAGCTCAGTCCTTTGCCTTTTCAGGGCAAGGGCTAGGCAGGGAAACGCGTCAGTAAGTTTTTTTATTTTCGTCAGTATTTTCTCTGGCTAAATGCTCTCACTTATTTTTACTATTAACTTGATAATTTTCTTATTTTGAAAAACTGCTGTATCTACACCTTTCAAAGCAAAAAGTTGACCCGTAGAACGTCGTCCAGCAACTACCCAATCCACTTGACTTGCCGATGCATCAAAAAGGTGGTGCAATTCAACATTTCTATCAAAAAATGTCCTGAAAAACTGCCGAATGTCTGTTACCACTTGACCATTCGTTATAATTCTGGCATCTTTTGAGAATAAAGCCAATAACTTTTCAAAATCTTGAACATTTTTCCCTGCACTGTCAGATAGTTCAAAATAACTCTTCAATAGTTCTGCTTCTTTCATTTTTTACCTCCATCTTCTAGTCTATTCTTAAACTCAAATCCAATCAAGTGAAAAAAAGTATACCTCTTGTTTCTTAAAAACATTTGGTTTATAATAAAAAAATGAACGCTGTCAACTCAAGTCATCTTCATCATGAATTTTGTCCGTTAGATACAACAATAAAAATAATCTCAGGACGCTGGAAATCAATCATTCTTTGTCGACTGAAGGATCAATCACTCCATTTTAATGAACTGAGTCGCCAAATTCCCGAATGCACTCGGCGAATGCTTGCTTTGCAACTCAAAGAATTAGTGAATGATGGAATTCTTCTTAGAGTTATTGACGGGCAAAAAATTTCCTATCAACTTTCTCCCCTTGGTCATCGCCTCCTACCGATTCTTTTGGAAATGAACGATTGGGGAAAAACATACCTGATGCAAAAAAAATCCAGTTTGTAGGTAAACTGGATTTTTCGTCAGTATTTTCTCTGGCTTATTTCGCAAGTTTGGCAAAATATTCCAAAGTCCGAATCAATTGAGCGGTGAAACTCATTTCATTATCGTACCAAGCGACCGTCTTGACCAGATAAGTATCGCCAAAGTGAGTGACTTCGGTTTGTGTGGCATCAAAGACGGAGCCATGTGTGTCGCCAATGATATCAGAGCTTACGATTTCATCTTCGTTGTAGGCAAAGCTTTCTGTGCTGTATTTCTTCATCGCCGCATTGACTTCATCAGCAGTGACTGGCTTTTTCACCACGGAAACCAATTCTGTCAGCGAACCTGTTGGTGTAGCTACACGTTGAGCATGACCTTTCAAACGACCACTAAGTTCTGGAAGAACCAGACCAATTGCTTTAGCAGCACCTGATGAAGTAGGAACAGTGTTGATTGCTGCCGCTCTTGCCCGACGGAAATTTCCTTTAGGATGAGGGCCGTCCAGTATCATTTGATCGCCTGTATAGCTGTGAATAGTGGTCATTGTCCCCACCTCAATACCAAACTCTTTATTCAAGGCATTAGCCATCGGAGCAAGACAGTTTGTTGTACATGAACCGGGGCTGATGACTGTTTCTGTGCCGTCCAAAATCTCATGGTTAACATTGTAGACAACAGTTTTGACGTCATTACCCCCAGGAGCCGTGATGATAACTTTTTTAGCACCGCCATTTGCGTGCAAATGTTTTTCCGCTTTTTCCCGTGTCGCAAAGAACCCTGTCGCTTCTAATACAATCTCAACGCCAGAGGCTGCCCAGTCAATCTTTTCAGGATCACGTTCTTGGGTGACTTTGATAAATTTTCCATTAACCAAAAATCCTCCATCAGCCACTTCAATGGTTCCGTCAAATGTCCCTTGTGTACTGTCATATTTGAGCAAATGTGCCAACATCGCAGGATCTGTCAAATCATTGACCGCAACAATCTCCACACCTTCCACATTTTGCGCACGTCGTAAAGCCAAACGTCCGATGCGCCCAAAACCATTGATACCAACTTTAACTACCATGATGTAGTCCTCCATTTTTTCTATTTAGATGAGTTTTTTCTCTTTTTCTGCTATAATAAAATAAAGTTAATTATAGTTATTAGAGACAACTCTTATCTCTAATATAGATAATACGCCTTTTTCTTGACCTTGTCAATAGTTACCCATTAAAATTTAGATCAGGAGCTACCTATGAAACTCTCTTCCGGCTGGGAACAGTCTGTTTACGTCTTATTAATTTTGGCAAGACTTCCCGAAAATCGTACCATGAGTTCGATTGCCCTTGCCAACCGCCTCAAAGTTTCACCCTCTTACCTCAAAAAAATCATCAAATCCCTCGTTGATGAAGGGCTTCTGCGCTCAACCCCTGGAAAAAATGGTGGTTTTTCACTCAATAAAGCCCTCCAAGACATCAGTTTTTATGATGTTTTCTTAGCGATCGAAGGTCGCGGACGCATTTTTCAAAGTCAAGGTCTTTTGCAAAATTTCATCGGCGAAGAAGCTGGAAAAGCCAAGCGCTGTGCCATTACCAATGCCCTGGATGAGATTGAAAACACCCTTGTCAGCACACTTACCAACGTTTCCTTAGCCCAAGTCGCCCAAGAAACGCAGTACAACTACAATCTCGGCTATCTTGACGAATGGATTGACCAAATCGACTAAGAAAAAATACTGACGCATTTTCCTGTAAGAATCCGTCAGTATTTTTTCTTATTATTTTCTTATTTAATCATTTAAATCTCTCTCAAATTTAATAATTTGACCTGTTTGTGCATCAATCTGATACTCAATCACCTGATTTTTCCAGTGATATTCTAACTCCCAAACGCGTTGACCGCCGTCAGAATCAAGGTCTGCATCACGTGTAAAAGTCGCTTCAATTCCTCTTTCACGCAAGTCATTTTCCGCAATTTCACGCGCTTCAGCTAAACTCATTGTCCTTTCTTGGGAAGTCGTTTGCCTCTCTCCATCCGCTTCCACCCTATTAATTCGGCTCTCATGAACACCCAGCACACTCAACAAATCCCAACTGTGCGCAGTCATATAACCGCCAGCCCAGCCAAGCATCACTCCCAGCGCAACAAGCACCAAAGCTTTGATAATTTTCATCTTGCCTCTCCATTCTCTTTTTATTCTCATTTCATTATAACAAATTAAAAATAGATTAAAAAATGATATAGAAAACTTACCGACTAATCCGTCAGTAAGTTTTCTCATTTTCGTCAGCAATTTCTCTCACTGACGAATAAATTACTCCGCTGCAATTTCTTCGTCAGTCGTTTCAGCTGGTTCTTGCGCATGATTTGAAATCACAATCTTGTCATCAATCAAATCAGCCACCAAGTCCTTGTGTTCAGGATGTTCAATATAGAAATCCGCAATAGGATCTTCAATATTTTCTTGAATTGTACGGCGTAAAGGCCGTGCACCCATCGCCGGATCATAGCCCAAATCAACCAATTTTTCCTTAGCAGCCTGCGTCACATCCAGATGAATTTCATTTCGACCAATTTGTTCATTCACGTCAGCCAACATCAAATCGACAATTTTCAACAGATTTTCCTTACTCAACGCTGAAAATTCAATGATGCCATCAAAACGATTCATAAACTCAGGACTAAAGAAATCGCCCAATTGACCAAGCACAGATTTTGTTCGTCCTTCACGCGCCGCACCAAAACCAACATTGGCTTCGACTTTGCCCGTTCCAGCATTAGACGTCATGATAATCAAACTATCTTTAAACGACACCGTGCGCCCTTGCGCATCCGTCAAACGTCCGTCCTCAAGAATCTGCAAGAACATATGCATCACATCAGGATGCGCTTTTTCAATCTCATCCAGCAAAATCAAACTGTAAGGATTCCGACGCACTCGTTCTGTCAATTGCCCCGCTTCTTCATAGCCCACATAGCCAGGAGGCGCCCCAATGAGTTTTGCCACAGAATGTTTTTCCATGTATTCACTCATATCAAAACGAATCATGCTCTCACTTGAGCCGAAAAGTTCATTGGCAAGCTGTTTGGCAAGCTCCGTTTTACCAACCCCCGTTGGCCCAACAAAGAGGAAAGAACCGATTGGACGATTAGGTTTACCAAGCCCCACACGAGAACGACGAATGGCCTTAGCAATCTTATCCACCGCTTCATCCTGACCAATGACATGAGCTTTCAAGTCTCCCGCCAAATTGATCAATTGGGTCTGTTCTTTTTCCTTCAAATCACCCACAGGAATCTGTGTTTTTTGCTCAACAATTTGCTCAATATCCTTCTCCGTGATAATTGGCATCTCATCATCAGAAACTTCATGATTTTGAAGTTCCCTTAATTTAGCGATTTGATCACGGAAATGTGCAGCCTTTTCAAAATCCTCAGCACGTGTCGCTTCAGCTTTTTGCTGTTCCGCCTGATCAATCCGTCGACTAATATCTTCAGGATCAACAAATTTAAGGGTTAAATTTTTCTTAGAACCAGACTCATCCAAGAGGTCAATCGCCTTATCAGGCAAGAAACGATCTTGAATATACCGATTTGACAAATGCGCTGCCGCTTCAATCGCCGCATCCGTATATTTCACATGATGATAGTCTTCATAACGCGGCTGAATCCCGCGTAAAATCGTAATGGTTTCCTCAACAGAAGGTTCATCAACCTTAACAGGTTGCATCCGCCGTTCAAGCGCCGCATCCTTTTCAATGATCCGATATTCATTAAGCGTTGTCGCTCCAACCAATTGCAGTTCACCACGCGCCAGCGCTGGTTTCAAAATATTTCCAGCGTCCATATTGCCGTCACCAGCAGAACCTGCCCCGACAATCTCATGAATTTCATCAATGAACATAATGACATCATTACGTTTTCTGATTTCATCCATCAATTTTTGCATCCGTTCTTCAAATTGACCCCGAATCCCTGTGCCCTGCACTAAAGAAACCACATCAAGACGAATCACATCCTTATTTTGCAATTTTTGTGGCACATCACCGTCAACAATTTTTTGGGCCAAGCCTTCAACAACAGCAGTCTTACCCACACCAGGCTCACCAATCAAAACCGGATTATTTTTCGTCCGACGATTGAGAATTTCAATGACTCGTGTAATTTCTTCATCTCGACCAATCACGGGATCAATTTCACCACGCCGCGCCGAATCTGTCACATTGATTCCAAACTCTTCCAACATTCCCTTAGGTTGTTTACTTCGAGGATTTTGCGGTCCCCGAGGACCACGTCCACCAGTTTGCGTTGGTGGTGTTGGATTTTTAGCCGAACCCGGCCCATTTGGAAAATCTTGACCATGCAAAGCATTGAAAATATCGTTAAACGGATTGAAAGGTTCATCTGCATTTCCATTATTTGAATTTGCCCCTGCACCAAACAAAGCTTCTTGACCGCCGGATTTCATAATTTGATAACAATTTTGGCAAAGATCAATTTGCTTTTTTTGACCATTCACACTCGTGTAAAGGTGAATAGTTGATTCGTTAATATTACAATTCTGACAAAGCATCGCTTTCCTCCTTTTAATTTTCAATAGTAAATTTTACGCTAAAGTTCCTTCAAATCACCAGAAATTCTAACCTAAAATCAGGTTCAACTCCGATGTAATCCTTTTTATCACAAAGCAATTGTACCATTTACTTTTATTTTACATCAAATTGAAAGAATCAATAAATCATACCTCGTCTTTAAAATAAAAAGTTTGACCAAATTTGACCATTGATAAATTTATTATAATCATTTTCCAATAAATTAGCAAGTCTTTTGATTTTTTGTAAGAAAAAAACTTACTGATAAACAATCAGTAAGTTTTTATATTACATGAAATCACGTAGTGGTTTTGAACGACGTGGGTGACGCAATTTTTTGATTGCTTTGGCTTCGATTTGACGAATCCGCTCACGTGTTACTTTGAACTGTTTGCCGACATCTTCCAAAGTGTGCATCCGTCCATCATCAAGACCAAAACGCATCCGCAAGACATTTTCTTCACGGTCAGTAAGTGTATCCATTACTTCATCCAATTGCTCACGCAAAAGCACGCGGTTAGTGTAATCTACTGGTGATTCAATCACATCGTCTTCAATGAAATCACCCAAATGTGAGTCATCTTCTTCACCGATAGGTGTTTCAAGCGATACTGGTTCTTGTGCAATTTTCAGCACTTCACGCACTTTATCTGGTGCCATGTGCAATTCTTTTCCGATTTCTTCTGGTGAAGGATCGCGTCCTAAATCTTGCAAAAGATTACGTTGTACCCGAATGAGTTTATTGATTGTTTCAACCATATGCACTGGAATACGAATCGTACGCGCTTGGTCAGCAATGGCACGTGTAATGGCTTGACGAATCCACCATGTCGCATAAGTAGAGAATTTGAAACCTTTCGTGTGGTCAAACTTGTCTACAGCTTTCATCAAGCCCATATTTCCTTCTTGAATCAAATCCAAAAATTGCATTCCGCGTCCAGAATAACGCTTCGCAATAGAAACAACCAAACGCAAATTGGCTTCGGCAAGCATTTGCTTAGCAAATTCAGCTTCTTCGCCACCCGCAATAATCGCTTCTGCAAGTTTTGTTTCTTCATCAAGTGAAATCAATGGATAACGTCCAATTTCTTTAAGATACATCCGGACAGGATCATCAATACGAACATTTGTAACGATTTCATCCATGGCCGTATCAGAAACTTCTTCTTGTTCCACTTCATCAGTCACAAGCGCAAGAGGACTTGGATTCCCGTCTTTATCAACAATCGAAATCCCAGCATCTTGAATTTGCTTGAATAAATCTTCAAGTGAATCATCAACAATACCAAATTTCACTGAGAGCTCATCCATGATTTCGACATCAAGCGCTTCACCAAGTGGTTTGCGTTTAGCAATATAATCCTTGACTGCTTTTTCAAAAGCTTTCATGTCAAAAATATCGCCATTTTCCTTCACTTCAACTTTCGCCAGAGTCCCAGCCGTTGCCATTTTTTCCACAACTACAGGTTTGACACCCAAAGCATCGAGAAGTCGGCGTTCTTCACCAGGTCCAACAGAACTGGAGTGTGATTTTACAAGTAAGCCAATTTCTTGCGCTTTCTCTACTAACAATCGGTTTTGAACTCCTGTTTCCTTCGCAATTTGACTAATTCTTTTCTTATTTCCTGCCAATTCAACCCTCCTCAATGGTTACCTTTACTGACGAAACTTTTTTTACAAATTCGTCAGTAAATTTTACTGATGAATCCTTCCAACAAGCTTGTCAGCAATAGAAAAATATCATAATTTTTTCTTTTGATTTATAATTTTTAGTGTTAATTCCAGCTCGCGTTCCTTATTCCCAGATTTTTGGGCAACCTCAAGCTGCTGGAATAACTCTTCAAATTTTATTTGTTCCATTTCTTTAGAAAAAACGGAAACTAAGTCGTTGATTTCCTGACTTGATGCTGCTTCGGGTAAATCTAAACTAATGATTTGATAAAATAAGCCTCGCTCCTCATCTGATAACTCAGCTGCCAAATGTGTTTCATCAATTTGCTCATAAGCCATTGCCTCTAGCAAAATTTTATCAAATAAATCTTGATAGCGCTTATGCACAAAACGAAAATTCTCGTCTTCGGCAAACTTTTTCAAAACAGCTGAATGATAAATCATCCGATGAAGCAATTGCTCCTCTGCGCGTTCCGAGCGAGACAACTGAGGAAGCGAGGGAAGCTGTTGCATTCCTTGGGAAAGCGTTGATTTCTGCCCCTGGGCAACAGGCTGAACAAGTTCATCAAAGTATGATCCGTCAAAGCTCGAAGGCATTGACTTTTCTAACTGATCAAAATCAATTTCGTCAGCAAAAGCGTTGACCACATTTGACTCAGAGAAATTGCTGACGGAATTTTCGTCAGTAATTTTCATATTCTCCCGCCGCGAATTTACAGCACGCTCCACTTGATTATACTCGAAATCAGGCAAAATCTCAACTAATTTCCTTATGTAAGCATCCTGAGCTGTAATTGACGGCACGCGTGTAATCATTGGTGCGATCTGTTCAATGAAGTCTAACTGCACCTGCAAATTACTCAAATTAGCCGGCCGTAGAAAATCAATTAAAAACTCAATGGGCTGAATGCGTCCAGATTCCATCAGCGTCGCTAGACTCGCTGATCCGTAAGTTTTAGAGTACTCATCTGGGTCAAGCCCTTCAGGTATTTTTACAATCTGAACTTTTTCTTCACCAATCAGACTCAAAGCTTTGTGAATTGCATTTTGTCCCGCTGAATCGCCATCATAAACTAATACGAAATTTTTAGCAATTTGTTTCAACCGCCGGACGTGTTTTTCCGTCAAAGCTGTTCCCATAGAAGCAACTGCATTGTTAATGCCTGATTTATAAGCCGCAATAACATCCATAAAGCCTTCCATCAGATAAACTTCCCGCTGTTTAGCAATCGTCGCTCTAGCCTTATCTAAATTCCAAAGCTCATAAGACTTATCAAAAATTGTCGTCGCCGAAGTGTTCACATATTTCGCCTTCGCCTCATCATTTTCCTGCCATTTACGTCCAGAAAAACCAATCGTTTGCCCATACTCATTTGTAATAGGGAACATAATTCGATTGATAAAAGCATCAAATACCTTCCGATTAGAAAAATGAAAAAGACCCGAAGTGGCAAGAACTTCTTCTTCAAACTTACTTGATAAATTTTTGTAAATAAAGTCATCTTCTTCTGGCGCCAAACCAATATTAAAGTTCTTGATTAGCTCCGCGGAAATACCCCTTTGCGCAAGATATTCACGAGCACGTTCGCCTAATTCTGTGGACATCAGTAGCGTATTATATAAACGAGCAGCCTGATTGTGAATCTCATACAAGGGTGAATTAGGATGATCATCTCTACTTTTTTGTTCATCTAAATCGAGTTGAACACCAGCAAAATCAGCCAATTCCTTAATTGCATCAACAAAGCCAATCTGCTTATATTCCTTTAAAAATTCAATTGCATCCCCAGACTTACCACAACCAAAACAATGATAAAATCCTTTTTCGGCATTTACATTGAAAGAAGGCGTCTTTTCCCCATGAAATGGGCAAAGCCCCAGAAAATTTTTCCCATTTCTCGACAAGGCAACATACTGCGAAATTAAATCCGCAATATTCACAGCCCCTTTAAGTTCGTTAACTTGTTCAGTACTTAAAACAGCCATCTTCCGCTCCTTTCTAAACTCAATTAACAACATTTATTACTGGTCAAATAATGCAGATTTAACCAGTGCCATACCATTCAGAGACTCACACCTCCTAAAATACATTTCTTTAAAGTCCAAAAGACGCCTATTAACCAATAGACGTCAAACAAAGGGGGGTAAGGGATTCGAACCCTCGCGCCGGTTTCCCGACCTAACGATTTAGCAAACCGTCCTCTTCAGCCTCTTGAGTAACCCCCCACAGGCTTATTAACAATGAATAGATACCAATGTACCCATTATGGGAATTCCAGGATTCGAACCTGGGACCCCTGCGTTATCAACACAGTGCTCTAACCAACTGAGCTAAACTCCCAAAATATAAATAAAGCGGATGACGAGAATCGAACTCGCGTAGCCAGCTTGGAAGGCTGGGGTTCTACCATTAAACTACATCCGCATAGCTCTTAAGCTACTATGGCGCGAGACGGAATCGAACCGCCGACACATGGAGCTTCAATCCATTGCTCTACCAACTGAGCTACCGAGCCAAAGATGGATCTTGCTGGACTCGAACCAGCGACCGATCGGTTATGAGCCGATAGCTCTAACCAACTGAGCTAAAGATCCAGCTGATAAATTATAGCGGCGAAGGGGATCGAACCCCCGACCTCTCGGGTATGAACCGAACGCTCTAGCCAGCTGAGCTACACCGCCATTTTGACAATTAAGTCAAAGTAAGAAAATCTTACTAATCGGGAAGACAGGATTCGAACCTGCGACACCTTGGTCCCAAACCAAGTACTCTACCAAGCTGAGCTACTTCCCGTTATATGCAAGCGGTAGGATTCGAACCTACAACCGCCTGATTCGTAGTCAGGTACTCTATCCAGTTGAGCCACGCCTGCAATATAACAATAAATATTTAAACTAGAAGTTCTAGTTAAGCGAACGACGAGATTCGAACTCGCGACCCCAACCATGGCAAGGTTGTGTTCTACCCCTGAACTACGTTCGCAATACCTTTTCTGTCTTTCGACAATGCCGACTACATGATTCGAACACGCGACCCTCTGATTACAAATCAGATGCTCTACCAACTGAGCTAAGTCGGCTCATTGGATTTCCTCGTCCCATTCTCAAGAATGAAACCAGTAATACCTAAGATGCGGATGAAGGGACTTGAACCCCCACGCCGTTAAGCGCTAGATCCTAAATCTAGTGCGTCTGCCAATTCCGCCACATCCGCTAGGATTATGACCCGTGCTGGGCTCGAACCAGCGACCCTTTGATTAAAAGTCAAATGCTCTACCAACTGAGCTAACGAGTCTATTGTTCACAAGAAATATTCTATTTCTTGCATAGCCTATCTCTAACTGCTAAAGCACTAAGAGCTACGCTAACGGTTCCGACGGGAATCGAACCCGCGATCTTCGCCGTGACAGGGCGACGTGATAACCGCTACACTACGGAACCTTTTTTTCAATTAAAGGCTGAAACAACCTATGGGAGTTAACGGGATCGAACCGCTGACCCTCTGCTTGTAAGGCAGATGCTCTCCCAGCTGAGCTAAACTCCCATAAACTTGGCCACGAGCCTATCTCCCAGGGGGCAACCCCCAAGTACTTCCGCCGTAGATGGACTTAACTGCTGTGTTCGACATGGGAACAGGTGTATCTCCATCACTATGATGACCAAATCTTTAAATGTTACTTTGAACATTCAAAACTAAATAACACTTCTTCTAACGCTTAACCTTAAGCTTTTTATATTTGACTCTTTTGGTAAAGTCCTCGAGCGATTAGTACTGGTCCGCTACACCCCTCACAGGGCTTCCACTTCCAGCCTATCTACCAGATCATCTCTCTGGGCTCTTAATTCTTACGAATGGGTAATCTCATCTTGAGGTGGGCTTCGCACTTAGATGCTTTCAGCGCTTATCCCTTCCCTACATAGCTATCCAGCCGTGCCTCTGGCGAGACAACTGGTACACCAGCGGTAAGTCCATCCCGGTCCTCTCGTACTAAGGACAGATCCTCTCAAATTACCTACGCCCGCGACGGATAGGGACCGAACTGTCTCACGACGTTCTGAACCCAGCTCGCGTGCCGCTTTAATGGGCGAACAGCCCAACCCTTGGGACCGACTACAGCCCCAGGATGCGACGAGCCGACATCGAGGTGCCAAACCTCCCCGTCGATGTGAACTCTTGGGGGAGATAAGCCTGTTATCCCCAGGGTAGCTTTTATCCGTTGAGCGATGGCCCTTCCATGCGGTACCACCGGATCACTAAGTCCTAGTTTCCTACCTGCTCGAGTTGTAGCTCTCGCAGTCAAGCTGGCTTTTACCTTTACACTCTACGATTGATTTCCAACCAATCTGAGCCAACCTTTGAGCGCCTCCGTTACTCTTTAGGAGGCGACCGCCCCAGTCAAACTGTCCGTCAGACACTGTCTCCCTGGCCGATTATGCCAGCGGGTTAGAGTAACCATAAGTCAAGGGTAGTATCCCAACAGCGCCTCAATCAAAACTAGCGTCCTGATTTCAATGGCTCCTACCTATCCTGTACATGACTTACAGGTACTCAATATCAAACTACAGTAAAGCTCCATGGGGTCTTTCCGTCCTGTCGCGGGTAACCTGCATCTTCACAGGTACTAAAATTTCACCGAGTCTCTCGTTGAGACAGTGCCCAAATCATTACGCCTTTCGTGCGGGTCGGAACTTACCCGACAAGGAATTTCGCTACCTTAGGACCGTTATAGTTACGGCCGCCGTTTACTGGGGCTTCAATTCAGTGCTTCGCTTACGCTAACACCTCCTCTTAACCTTCCAGCACCGGGCAGGCGTCACCCCCTATACATCACCTTGCGGTTTAGCAGAGAGCTGTGTTTTTGATAAACAGTTGCTTGGGCCTATTCACTGCGGCTGGCTGTTACACCAGCACCCCTTCTCCCGAAGTTACGGGGCTATTTTGCCGAGTTCCTTAACGAGAGTTCTCTCGATCACCTGAGGCTACTCGCCTCGACTACCTGTGTCGGTTTGCGGTACGGGTAGATATGACTTTACGCTAGAAGCTTTTCTTGGCAGTGTGACATCACGGAGTTCGCAACCGTAGTTGCTTCCCCATCACAGCTCAATGTTAGAGAAACATGCATTTGACACATCTCACACCTCACTGCTTAGACCAGAATCCATTAACTGGCATCCGTTAGCCTACTGCGTCCCTCCATCACGATCATATCTAGTACTGGAATATCAACCAGTTGTCCATCGACTACGCCTTTCGGCCTCGCCTTAGGTCCCGACTAACCCAGGGCGGACGAGCCTTCCCCTGGAAACCTTAGTCTTACGGTGGATAAGATTCTCACTTATCTTGCGCTACTCATACCGGCATTCTCACTTCTTAACGCTCCAGCACTCCTCACGGTATACCTTCATCGCGGTTAAGAACGCTCTCCTACCATTGATTTAAAATCAATCCAAAGCTTCGGTAATATGTTTAGCCCCGGTACATTTTCGGCGCAGGGTCACTCGACTAGTGAGCTATTACGCACTCTTTGAATGATAGCTGCTTCTGAGCTAACATCCTAGTTGTCTGTGCAACCCCACATCCTTTTCCACTTAACATATATTTTGGGACCTTAGCTGTTGGTCTGGGCTGTTTCCCTTTCGACTACGGATCTTAGCACTCGCAGTCTGACTGCCGAACATGTGTATTAGCATTCGGAGTTTATCTGAGATTGGTAATCCGAGATGGACCCCTCACCCAAACAGTGCTCTACCTCCAATACACTTACATTTCGACGCTAGCCCTAAAGCTATTTCGGAGAGAACCAGCTATCTCCCAGTTCGTTTGGAATTTCTCCGCTATCCACAAGTCATCCAAACACTTTTCAACGTGTCCTGGTTCGGGCCTCCAGTGTGTCTTACCACACCTTCACCCTGCTCATGGATAGGTCACTAGGTTTCGGGTCTACATCATGATACTAAAGCGCCCTATTCAGACTCGCTTTCGCTACGGCTCCGTCTCTTCAACTTAACCTCGCATCATAACATAACTCGCCGGTTCATTCTACAAAAGGCACGCTCTCACCCATTAACGGGCTCGAACTTCTTGTAGGCACACGGTTTCAGGTGCTATTTCACTCCCCTCACGGGGTTCTTTTCACCTTTCCCTCACGGTACTGGTTCACTATCGGTCACTAAGGAGTATTTAGGGTTGGGAGATGGTCCTCCCGGATTCAAACTGGATTTCGCGTGTCCAGCCCTACTCAGGATACTGCTAGGTATAAGCGCTATTTCGTCTACGGGATTATTACCCTCTTTGATTAACCTTCCCAGGTTATTCGACTATAATGCTTAAGTCCACGTTGCAGTCCTACAACCCCAAGAAGCAAGCTTCTTGGTTTGCCCTTCTTCGCGTTCGCTCGCCGCTACTTACGAAATCGTTTTTACTTTCTCTTCCTGCAGGTACTTAGATGTTTCAGTTCTCTGCGTTACCTTCACGTAAGCTATGTATTCACTTACGGATAACTGCTAGTAGCAGCTGGGTTTCCCCATTCGGAGACCGAGGGATCAATGCGTACTTACTGCTCCCCCTCGAATATCGTCGTTAGTCACGTCCTTCTTCGGCTCTTAGTGCCAAGGCATCCACCGTGCGCCCTTATTAACTTTGCCATGATGAATTTAATCATCTTTTTTCAAGTATAAGTTTGTAAATTCTTTAAAATTCACAGCTTTTGGTTTATTTTATCGTTATTAGATATTGTTATTTAGTTTTCAATGTTCAAGTGATTTTAACGTCTTGTCTGACAATGGAGCCTAGCGGGATCGAACCGCTGACCTCCTGCGTGCAAAGCAGGCGCTCTCCCAGCTGAGCTAAGGCCCCACAATCAAGAAATTGATTCTTGTATAGGTTTTCTACTAAACCCCTCAAAACTGAATAAAGTTGAATGCTCACGTCTTTGTATATATTCCTTAGAAAGGAGGTGATCCAGCCGCACCTTCCGATACGGCTACCTTGTTACGACTTCACCCCAGTCATCGGTCTTACCTTAGGTAGCGCCCTCCTTGCGGTTAGGCAACCAACTTCGGGTACTCCCAACTCCCGTGGTGTGACGGGCGGTGTGTACAAGGCCCGGGAACGTATTCACCGCGGCGTGCTGATCCGCGATTACTAGCGATTCCGACTTCATGTAGGCGAGTTGCAGCCTACAATCCGAACTGAGAATGGTTTTAAGAGATTAGCTAAACATCACTGTCTCGCGACTCGTTGTACCATCCATTGTAGCACGTGTGTAGCCCAGGTCATAAGGGGCATGATGATTTGACGTCATCCCCACCTTCCTCCGGTTTATCACCGGCAGTCTCGTTAGAGTGCCCAACTTAATGATGGCAACTAACAATAGGGGTTGCGCTCGTTGCGGGACTTAACCCAACATCTCACGACACGAGCTGACGACAACCATGCACCACCTGTATCCCGTGTCCCGAAGGAACTTCCTATCTCTAGGAATAGCACGAGTATGTCAAGACCTGGTAAGGTTCTTCGCGTTGCTTCGAATTAAACCACATGCTCCACCGCTTGTGCGGGCCCCCGTCAATTCCTTTGAGTTTCAACCTTGCGGTCGTACTCCCCAGGCGGAGTGCTTATTGCGTTAGCTGCGATACAGAGAACTTATAGCTCCCTACATCTAGCACTCATCGTTTACGGCGTGGACTACCAGGGTATCTAATCCTGTTTGCTCCCCACGCTTTCGAGCCTCAGTGTCAGTTACAGGCCAGAGAGCCGCTTTCGCCACCGGTGTTCCTCCATATATCTACGCATTTCACCGCTACACATGGAATTCCACTCTCCTCTCCTGCACTCAAGTCTACCAGTTTCCAATGCATACAATGGTTGAGCCACTGCCTTTTACACCAGACTTAATAAACCACCTGCGCTCGCTTTACGCCCAATAAATCCGGACAACGCTCGGGACCTACGTATTACCGCGGCTGCTGGCACGTAGTTAGCCGTCCCTTTCTGGTGAGATACCGTCACACGAGGAGCTTTCCACTCTCCTCGTCGTTCTTCTCTCACAACAGAGTTTTACGATCCGAAAACCTTCTTCACTCACGCGGCGTTGCTCGGTCAGACTTTCGTCCATTGCCGAAGATTCCCTACTGCTGCCTCCCGTAGGAGTTTGGGCCGTGTCTCAGTCCCAATGTGGCCGATCACCCTCTCAGGTCGGCTATGTATCATCGCCTTGGTGAGCCTTTACCTCACCAACTAGCTAATACAACGCGGGATCATCTTTGAGTGAAACAATTGTTTCTTTCAAGCTTAGAACATGTGTCCCTAGCTGTTATGCGGTATTAGCATTCGTTTCCAAATGTTGTCCCCCGCTCAAAGGCAGATTTCCCACGCGTTACTCACCCGTTCGCTGCTCTTTGGTTTAGTGCAAGCACCAAACCGCATCGCTCAACTTGCATGTATTAGGCACGCCGCCAGCGTTCGTCCTGAGCCAGGATCAAACTCTCAAATAAAGTATTTAAGTCACACTAATGTGACTGGCTTGTCTTTCATTATTGATTGACAGATTTTTTGATGTCTTTCGACATCACATGAGTCATTCTTCTTTATTCAGTTTTCAATGGTCTAGCTCGCTTCAAGACCCTCGTCTCTTGCGACAACTATTATATTCTATCAAACCCCCTCCCTTTGTCAAGGATTAAATGTGATTTTTGAATGTTTTTTCATCAGAGTGTTCGTAAACCGCGTGGTTGTTGGGTTTTTAAGTAGCTATACTTTTACTATAGAAAATAAATCCTTGATCATTAATCAGGGATTTCATTATTTGTTAGTATAAAGAAATTGGTACTTTACCTATTACGGTTTTTCCAAAAGAAGAATTGGATAAGTTGTTAAGCATTTAGAAAGAAGAGTTTGAATTTAAAGAAATGTCTTTTAGTACTATTCGAATACCAATTCATTTTGACAAAATATGGAAAAAGTCGTCCGAATAATTGACAGCTAAAATAGTAAACGGAATGGACCAAAAATCCTTTATGTTGGTTCAATTTTTTAGTTAAATAGATTAGAATACATACCATTATAGTTTCCACCAGCATCTTCGCCAGCTAATCCTGCCTGTTCTTGCGGTGTCAAATGTCCAGGGGGACCAACATTTCCAGTTGTGTTGCTTGAAGGGTTACTTGATACAACATTGTCTTGTGTTTCAGCATTTTCAGAGCTAATTGCATACCATGCAATTCCCTCATATTTCCATCCTACTTTTTGAAGTTGTGATTTTTCATAAGCTGAAGCTATGTAGAGGTGACCACCAGAATTGGTGGCATTAGGATTATAGAGACGATATACAGGTGTAGTTCCGCCAGAATGGAAGCTGATGCCTTCATAACGCCAACCTATTGATACGAGGCTATTTTTTTCGTAAGCCGATGGGGTCACAGAAAGTGTTCACCTGAAATTGGATTATAAACACGATAAATGTTTCCACCAGTGGTAGGTTCTGTAAAGGTTACGCTATCTTCTTGCCAGCCGTAGGTGTGAACACCTACTTGAGTCCATTCATAATGGCTAGAGGTATAGAGATGATCCCCGTTTTGGTTGTTATAATCGCGATAGACTGTTTGAGTTCCTGCATGAGCAGTAGCTGCTTGAGCATTTAATGCAACTCCTATGGAGAGAAATGATGCAGTCGTTAAAGTGGCTGCTAAAGTGGATTTTTTCATCAGCATTGCCTACAAGTCTTCTCTGTTCCTGTGGAACAGAGAAAGCTAGCTTTCTTTTTGATTTAGATTTATTATAGCTCTTTTTTGAGATTATGAAAAGCTTTTTTGATGAAATTTCATCAAAAACTTCACTAACAGCCTGGTCAGTAAAGTTTAACTGAAAAAAAACGGCATAAGCCGTTTTTTTATTATTCATTATTTTACTGTTGCTGTTGAAGCGATGATTTCTACTGCTTTTTTCATTGCAATATCATGTTTGAGCATATCAACTGGCAAAAGTTTTGCAACTTCTTCTACTGGCATATTGTATTGACCAGCAAGATCTTCAATTTCAGCTTTCACTTCTTCGTCTGAAGTTGTGAAGTTTTCAGCTGCTGCAATAGCTTCTACGACAAGGTTTGTACGAACACGTTTGTCAGCATCTGATTCGTATTGTTTGTGAAGTTCGTCTTCAGTTGTACCTGTGATTTGGAAGTACATTTCTGGAGAAATTCCTTGTTGTTGCATTCCGCCAAGGAATTCGTTCATTGCACGATGTACTTCATCGTGAATCATTTCTTCTGGAATTTCTTTGATTTCTGCGTTAGCTACTGCTGCTTCAATAGCGGCTGTTTCTACTGCATCATCATAAGCTTCTGCTTTTGATGCTTCAAGCTCTTTGCGGAATTTTTCTTTGAGTTCTGCAAGAGTTTCTACTTCTTCGTCGATGTCTTTAGCAAGTTCATCGTCAAGTTCTGGCAATTCTTTTGCTTTAACTTCATTAACTGTTGTGACAAAAAGTGCTTCTTTACCAGCAAGATCTTCTGCTTGGTAGTTTTCTGGGAATGTTACTTTAACTTCTACTGTTTCACCAGCTTTTGAACCAACAAGTTGTTCTTCAAAACCTGGGATGAATTGGCCTGAACCAAGTTCGAGGCTATGGTTTGAACCTTTTCCGCCTTCGAATTCAACGCCATCAACTGAACCAACAAAGTCAATAACAACTGTGTCGCCATTTTCTGCCGCTGCTTCTTTAACAACGAGTTCTGCCAAGTTGCTTTGAGCATTTGTCAAGCGTGTTTCAACTTCTTCGTCTGAAACTTCTTTTGTTGCTTCAACTTCAACTGCGAGTTCTTTATAGTCGCCAAGTGTTACTGTTGGTTTTACAACAACTTCAGCTGTCAATTCCCAGTCAGAACCTTTTTCCATTTTTGCTACGTCGATTTTTGGTTGAGCAACTGGTTCAATAGCTGCTTCTTTAACTGCTGCATCGTAAGCTTCAGGAAGAACTGCGTTCAATGCTTCTTCATAGAGTGCTTCTTCACCATACATTTTGTTGAACATTTGACGGTTGATTTTGCCTTTACGGAAACCAGGAACGCTGATGTTAGCTTTTACTTTATTGAAAGCTTTGTCAAGCCCTTTTTTAATTGTTTCTTGATCGATTGAAAATGAGAGTGTACCTTTAGTATCACTAGTTTTTTCAAAACTTACAGTCATTTTTTTCTCCTTATTTTGAGCAAATGCTCAGAAATTCATACCTCTCAAGGTTAGCATAAAACACGCTATATTTCAAGTATTTCTTGCTTTTTTAGCTAGGAAAATGCGTTTCTTAGATAAGAGATTTCATATTTTTAAAAAATTGTATGAAAGAAGCTCGACTTTGACTAAAATCGAGCTTCTTTTTATTTGCTTGGATTGAGTTTATCAAGGACTTCTTTCCATAATTCATGCTTAAAGATATGCGAGGGATTACCTCCACCTAAAAAACCATAACCTACGATGAGTCCTAAAACTGCTGCTGCGACCAATAAAATTGCGACAAGAAGAATAAGTGATACTCTCATTCCCAAAAATTTTACGGTTCTTTTAAACATTAACCTTCTTCTCCGTCTTCATCAAACACGCGCTCAATGGTAGCACCGAGGGCTTTGAGTTTTTCGTGGAATTTGTAATAACCACGATCCAAATGGTTGAGTTTTCTTACTATGGTTTGTCCTTGAGCAACAAGTCCTAAAAGAATCAAAGCTGCACTGGCACGTAAATCAGTTGATTTTACGGCTGCTCCTTGCAAGTTTGAATTTCCTTGAATGAGGGCTGTATTTCTTGTGATGTCTACTTCTAATCCCATACGACGCATTTCTTCAAGGTGTTGGAAACGATTTTCAAAGACGGTTTCTACCATTACTGATTCGCCTTGAGCGACGGCTTGAGCTGCGGTCATTTGCGACTGCATATCTGTGGGAAAGCCTGGATGAGGCATTGTTTTGACTGTCGTTGCTTTGAGTTTATCTGGGCCAATAACGCGCAAGCCTGCTTCTTCTTGAACAAAATTAACACCCATTTCTCCAAGTTTTGAAATCAAGGGACGATTATGTTCGGCAATGGCGTCTTTGACTAAGACATTTCCTTGAGTCATAGCTGCGGCAACCATGAATGTTCCCGCTTCAATCCGGTCTTGAACAACAGCGTGGCGTGCTCCGTGCATTTTTTCGACTCCTTTGATGATAATGGAATCAGTTCCAGCACCTTTGACATTTGCTCCCATTTTGTTTAACAGGTTTGCTAGGTCAACGATTTCTGGTTCACGGGCTGCATTTTCCAAAGTTGTTGTTCCTTCGGCTAAGGTTGCTGCCAACATCAGATTTTGGGTTGCTCCAACAGAGGGGAAGTCCAAATAAATGTGAGCACCTTTTAATTTGTCTGCTTTAGCTTCGATATAGCCAGCATTTTGGGTAATCTTCGCTCCCATTTGTTCAAAACCACGCAAATGAAGGTCAATGGGGCGCGAACCGATTGAGCAGCCACCTGGCATTGAAACACGAGCCTGACCATTGCGTGCTAAAATTGGTCCCATTACAACGATTGAGGCGCGCATTTTGCTGACGTACTCATAAGGCGCTTTTGTTTCAATGGCAGCTCCTGCTTGAGCAAGGATTTCTTTTTTATTTTGATCAAATGTGATGTCGACCCCAAGGTAATCAACCAAGTTATTCATCATGAAAACATCACTCAAAATAGGGACGTTACGGAGAACAACTTCACCTTCACTGGCGAGCAAGGTAGCAGCGAGAAGCGGAAGAACCGCATTTTTTGCCCCTTCAATCTCAACTTCACCTTGGAGTTTTGTTTGACCACCTTTGACGATAATTTTATCCATTTTGCTTAGTATCCTATTTTTCTTTTTTGTATTTCTAAATTATAGCATAAAAGAACGAAGTGGTTTGCTATTTTTTTTCGGTTTGATTAACTTTTGATGTATTTTTGAATTTCAGAAATGAGGGTTTTCGGTGCTGTGAAAACCTTCTCTCGACAGTTAAACTGTGGTTTTTCTCCTGCTAAATTCAATGTAATATAACCGATTCTTTCAGCGATAATACTGCCCGCTGCATAATCCCAAGGCTGAAGATTGCTGAAATACGCTGTAATTTTTCCTTCTAAAAGTTGGGTATAACTGATTCCAGCGCTTCCTACAATACGCACACCAAGGGTATGGCTACTCAAATCTTGAAGGCCACCAGAATTGGTACGATACATATGGCTATTGACACCAAGTAAGCTATGTTTTAGTTTGTGTGGCTTGAATTCTAACTCTTTTTGGTTACAAAAGGCTTTGTGACTGTCGCACCAATAAAGTTTATCTTTCATCACATCAAGAATCAAACCAAACTTACCCACGCCAAATTCATAATAGGCCAGCATTATCGCAAAATTATCTTTTTGAACAATGAAATTGGTCGTCCCGTCAATCGGATCAATTATCCACAGATGAGGTAATTCTTTGCTAAATTTGATTTTTTCTTCATCTTCTTCAGCCAAAATCTTGTCATTTGGAAAATGATGAAAAATATTTTTGACTAATTTTTCTTGAACTTCGTGGTCAAAGTTAGTGACGAGGTCGTCATAACGCGTCTTTTCTGTGATTTCTACTGGTTCTGCCAAGTTTTCCTTGAGAAAATTTCCAGCATCACGAACCCAATCTTTTGCTAATTCAAGCCTTCTGAGCACTGACAAATCGTTTTTCACTGGCCTGTACCTCCTTGAGCGCACGGTAAAGTGAATAACCGCTACTTGCTTCAAAGTCACGTCCTAATTGTTTTTCTTGCATTTTTGACGGTACTACTTTTTTGAAAGTGGCGTAGGCAGTTAGAAAAACTTCTTTTTCAACTTTACTTTCATAAAATTTTTCAACTTGACTGAAAAAAGAGAGTACTTCTGTCATTTCAGCAGTACTCCAGTTCAAATCAAGAGGATAAGTGTAATTTTCTTTCATTTTTCCTCAGTTTTTTATCTTTTGTCAGCACTTTTTTTACTGACGGAAAATCCGTCAGCATTTTTTCTGCTGCTTTTTTATTTTTATCAGAGATTTTGCTGACGAAAATTTACGTCAGTGATTTCTCTGGCAATTTTTAATATTCCATTGCGCTGAGCATCTCAGCACGGCGATATTCACGGGGCAAAAATGCGCGAATTTCGTCCTCGTTAAAGCCAATCTGCAAATGCTTCGAATCTGTAATAATTGGACGGCGTAAAAGATTTGGAAATTCAGTAACGAGTTCAAGGAGCTCATTGATGGTCAAGCTATCAACGTCCACAGCCAATTTTTGAAATACTTTTGACCGTGTCGAAATGATGTCTTCTGTTCCATTTTCAGTTTTTGTCAAAATATGACGTAAATCAGCTGCTGTCATTGGTTGGGTCAAAATGTTGTGTTCTACAAAGGGCACTTTGTGGCTCTGCAACCACGCCCGCGCTTTTCGGCAACTTGTGCATGAAGGCGACAAATATAAATCGATCACAGTCTTATTTCCTATTCTTTTCAATTTTATCAGCAAAATTTGTCTGTCGTCTAACTGACGAAACTTATTTTACCTCTGAAAATATTATACCAAAATTACTGACGCAAAAAAAGTGGGTATTTATTCATCAAATAATTTTCATGACAAAAATTACTCGTTCATCTCCTCAAAAGTGTCTTGTAAGTCTTCAAAATCTAAGAAAAAAAGCTCATAAGTGGCTGTATTTCTCATTTTTTCCACCATATATTTTAATTTTGTCACATTTTCTTCATCATAAAAAATAAAAGCACCTGCTGTATTTTCTAACAAGAAATCATTGTACTGACGAAATTGACTCGCATTTTCATAAGTTTCATAAGCATATTTAACAAAGTCTACCTCCTTGAAAGCCGCTAGTTTCAGCTGATTGGCTTCGTTCCAATTTTGCCCCTGCGTTTCAAAAGCAAAAATTGTACCAATTTTAAATTCATAGTCTTTTTGCAATGTTTTGGCTACCTCTAACGCCCAATATTCAAAGCCAAGATTACCTGTGAAAATCAACCACTCAACCCCTTCTTCTAAGAAACCAATCAGTCGATTTTTGACCGCTTTTTTGATAACCGAAACTTTCAAGTCTTTTTCATCAAAAATGCCTAAATCAAAGCTCGTATAACCCATGATAAGCAGTGAATTCATAAAAATTTTCCCCTTATAAAAAATATGATATAATAATATTATATAACTATCTGAAAAGTTAATAAAGGGACAAGAAAAAATGGTCAATTACCCTAATGGAAGAAGTCATCCTTATCTCACTTCTTCTCAACAAAATTTGCTGCCACAAAAGGCAACTCCACTAAAAACGGGCAGCAGCACCAAAAGTGCTGCTGTATTTGGAAAACGGGGCATGAATTTTGAAGAAGAAATCAACGCTACAAATGACTACTATCTTTCGCACGGTTTGGCTGTCGTTCATAAAAAACCGACACCAATTCAGATTGTCAGAGTAGATTATCCCAAACGAAGTCGGGCAAAAATTACCGAAGCTTACTTTAGACAGGCTTCAACGACCGACTATTCAGGTGTTTATCAAGGACGTTACATTGACTTTGAAGCTAAAGAAACACAGCAAAAAACGTCATTCCCCTTGAAAAATTTTCATGAACATCAAATTGTTCACATGACAAATGTCCTTGCACAAGCCGGCATCGCATTTGTCCTTTTACATTTTGCAGCTTTGAATGAAACTTATCTTCTTCCTGCCTCTTCTCTCATTCATTTTTATCGAGAAAAGCAAGGGCTAAAGTCCATCCCACTCAGCTACATTCGTGAAAAAGGTTATAAAATAGAAACCAATCAAATTCCCAGAATACCTTATCTGGAGATTGTAAAAAAACTTTGTGAGGTACATCAAAATTTCTAAGAAATCTAAGAATACAAAAAAGGTAACCCAAAGCAAGAAAATGAAACGACATTCGGCTAAATCTCGTTTATGGACTGCTGTAAAATTGCTCCTAATCTTCATTTTTTCAGCTATCATTTTAGTTCTTGCTGCGGGAGGCGCTGTCTTTGTTTACCATGCTAAAGATGCTCCAAAATTAGAACTAACGAAACTACAGTCCCTTCCTTCACCAAAGGTCTATGCAGCAAACGATCAGTTGGTTGCAACCTTGGGTTCAGAGCAGCGTAATCTTGTTCAAACGAATAATATTCCCGTGATGTTGGTTAACGCCGTCACTTCTATCGAAGACCATCGCTTTTTCAATACTCGCGGAATTGACCCGATTCGGATTGCTGGCGCATTTCTCAATAATGTCAAAGGGGGATCACTCAACGGTGGTTCAACCCTTGATATGCAGTTAATCAAACTGTCATTCTTTTCAACTGATAAGACAGACCAAACCTTAAGCGTTAAAATTCAAGAAGCGTGGATGGCGCTACAATTGGACCAAAAATGGACCAAAGAACAAATTTTCACCGCTTATGTCAACAAAGTCAATATGGCAAATGGTTACTATGGTATGGGAACAGCTGCCCAAGCTTATTATGGAAAGAATTTAACAGAACTTTCCATTGCTCAACTGGCTTTACTCGCTGGAATGCCTCAAGCACCTAATACTTACAACCCTTACACCAACCCAACTTCAGCAAAATGGCGACGGGATATGGTCATTAACGCCATGTTCCGCTATGGCAAAATCACAGCAGCCGAACAAAAAGCGGCGCTTGATACTCCGATTGAAGACGGGCTTCAACCTTTGCAACAAAGTGCCAATATTCCAGCCTACGCCGACAACTTCCTCAAGGAAGCTTTAGCTCAAGCTCAAACGATTGCTGGCGAAGATATTTTAACGCAAGGGGTGAAAATCTATACAACTTTAGATCCTGCAGCGCAACAAAACCTTTACAACATCATCAATACAAATGATTATGTGACTTATCCTGATGATTCACTACAAGTTGCTTCAACGGTCGTCAACGTTCAAACGGGAGCAGTTGTCGCTCAAGTTGGTGGACGAAATCAACCGGCTGATGTTACCTTCGGGACTAATCAAGCGGTTCAAACTGACCGCGACTGGGGTTCAACGATGAAGCCAATCGTCGATTATGCTCCTGCTTTTGAAAATAACATCTATACTTCAACTAACAATACAATAACAGATCTACCAACTACCTATCCAGACGGAACACCACTGAAAAACTGGGACAACAACTATATGGGCGCAATGACTGTAAAAAATGCCCTTCAATTATCACGTAACATTCCAGCAGTGAAAACTTTGATTAGTGTTGGACTTCAAAATTCAAGTAAATTTGCAAATGGCTTGGGAATCGACCTTGGTGATGAGCAATATTCCAACGCCATTTCTAGCTACCCGACTATTCCAGCCGAAGATCAAGATAAAAATACTGGAAATAAATACGGAGCTAGCTCAGAAAAAATGGCTGCAGCCTATGCTGCTTTCTCCAACAATGGTATCTATACCAAGCCTTACTATGTTTCTAAGCTTGTTTATCCTGACGGTCGCGTCGTAGAGTATAAGCCCCAACGTTCACAAGCAATGCAAGCTTCAACAGCTTATATCATGACTGATATCCTTCAAGGAGTGTTGACCTTGCCCCTATCACAATCGGTTGGCTCTTACGCCGCTGTCCCTGGTTTACCTGCTGCTGGTAAAACGGGAACTTCTAATTATACTGATGCTGAAATGGATCAAATTACAGAAGAATATGGTAATTTGCCAGGCATGGTCTCACCAGACGAAAATTTCGTTGGTTATACGCCAAATTATTCAATGGCTGTTTGGACAGGTTATACGAAGCGGATGACACCAATCTACGGCACCAGCACTCGGATTGCTACTAAAGTCTTTTCATCCATGATGTCTCAATTTTATCCTGATCCTTCAACTGTGAAACCTTGGTCTATGCCAACAGGTTTGACTCAACAAGGAACGGCTTTGGTTAAGACGGACAGCTCTGGTCAAACGATTACTCCATCTTCAGCAAATGGTGGTTGAGATGAAAATTGAAAAAATAACAAATCAAATTGCTCAGGAGAATACTTATCTCCTGAGTAATTCGTCTTTTTGCCTGATTATTGATCCAGGAAGCGAGCCCGCTGTCCTTCTGGAGGCTATTGAGCGCTTGAATAAGCCTTTGTGTGCCATTTTGTTGACTCATGCTCACTTTGATCACATCATGGGCTTAGAAGCGCTAAAAAAGGCCTTCCCTGCTGCCCCGGTTTATGTAAATGAGCTTGAAAAAGAGTGGTTATCAACTCCTGAGCTGAATGCATCTTTATTGCTTCTTGGCAAGCCAGTCACAGCACCGGCTACTAATTACTTTTATGAAATGGGGAAAACTTACGATTTGGGCGGGTTTAAATTTTCTGTTCTTGCAACGCCTGGTCACTCGATTGGCGGGGTGAGCTTATGTTTTGCTCAATCTGAGGGGACTTATGTTTTTACGGGGGATGCGCTTTTCAAAAATACGATTGGACGTTGGGATTTACCAACGGGAAATCACGAACAATTGCTCCAATCTATCCGCCAACAACTGTTTAGCTTGCCTGATGAATTTCAGATTTTCCCTGGACATGGGCCAAGTAGCACGATTGGTGCTGAAAAAAGAACAAATCCATTTTTCTGATAAAAAAAATTACTGACTTATGTCAGTAATTTTTTTATTGTTTAAAGTTGGATGGTTTGACCTGGATGAATGACTTGACTTACGCCAAAACCATTGATGGCGGCTAGTTGATCGGCGGTCATCCCGTTAGCTGTCGCAATTGAGTAAAGGCTGTCGCCGTTTTGAACAGTGTAAGTCCCTGCTGAGCTGGTTGTACTTGCGTTTGAATTGCTTGAAGCACTAATTTGTAGATTTTGCCCAACTTGCAATAAAGAATTTAAATCTGAGATGCCATTAGCGGCAAGAAGTGACTTGACACTAACTCCAAAATGTTCAGCAATTGAATAAAAGCTATCGCCAGCTTGGACAGTGTAAGAATTTCCTGCAGAACTGCTGCTTGTTGTAGTGGTCGTGGTTAAATTGCTACTGTTTGAACCTGAGACTTGCAAATTTTGACCGACATGAATAGCATTTGCATCGCTCAAGCCATTGAGTGACACAAGTGCTGAAACACTTGTTCCATATTGAGCTGCAATTGCCGAAAGTGAATCGCCTTCTTTAACAGTATAAGTTCCTGTTGAGCTACTGCTGCTTGTCGTTGTAGTTGTGGTCGTTGTAGTGGAAACGGCAGCCCCTTGGTCATAAGCGCTCAAACCAAGTTCATAAATAATACTGTTTAATTTTGCAGCGTAGCCTGGATCGGTTGCATAACGTCCTTGCAGCCAAGCTGTGGCATCAAGATAAGAACTGGTATTTTCTCGCCAAGCTCCTGAGTAATAAGATGAGCCGCGCAAAAGTTGAGCTTGAGCTAGACAAGCTTCATAGACTGAGCCATAGGCTTGAAAGGGTTCAACGACATTGGTCATCACTCCATCAAGATATTCTTGAGTTGGGAGATATACAGGTGTTCCTGAGCTGTATTTAACGCCAAAGATATTATTATAATTGCTCGCAAGTGCGCTTTGGCCGCCGCTAGACTCTAAAATTCCCTGAGCAATCATGACCGACGGATAAAGACCGTAATCATTGGCAACAGGGACAGCAGCATTGATAATTTCTTGAACTGATGAAGCTTGGGCTGTGATTCCTCCTAAGCTTGCGAGAGCGACAATGGACGCTCCTAGGGCAAATTTATGTTTAGCTTTCATTAAAAATTCCTCTTTTTTTGGGGTAAAGTCGTGTGACTTGAAATAAATTAGTGCAAGCCATGTTTTTTGTGATTATTATTAGTATAAAAATTTTTTGATGAAATGTAAAGCGTTTTATGTCTTTTTTAGGCTTCCTGTTGTTATAAAAATTTTTTAGGTCAATGATAGGGCATATTTATAGACAAATTTTAGTTTTTCATTTTATAATGGAGAGAGAATAAAGTGAGGTATTTGAAATGGCTAAGATTTATGAAAACATTACGGAATTAATCGGACAAACCCCTATCGTTAAATTGCAACACGTTCCAGAAGACAGCGCCGATGTGTATGTCAAATTGGAAGCTTTCAATCCTGGTGGCTCGGTTAAAGACCGGATTGCGCTGGCTATGATTCGTGCTGCTGAGGCTGATGGCCGCTTGCAAGCTGGTGGGACAATTGTTGAGCCAACTTCTGGAAATACAGGCATCGGACTTGCTTTTGTGGGTTCTGCCTTGGGTTACAAGGTGGTTATTGTAATGCCTGAATCGTTCTCAATTGAACGTCGTAAATTGATTCAAGCTTATGGTGCTGAATTGGTCTTGACTCCGGCGGCTGAGGGAATGAAAGGAGCAATTGCCAAAGCAGAAGCTTTACGTGATGAAAAAGGTTATTTCCTTGCTATGCAATTTGAAAATCCAGCAAATCCAGAAATTCACGAAAAAACAACCGGTGCTGAAATTATTGAGGCTTTTGGCCCAACAGGACTTGACGCTTTCGTGGCTGGTGCGGGTACAGGGGGAACAATTACAGGGGTTTCTCATGCGCTCAAAAAAGTTAATTCAGCGGTCAAAACTTACGTTGTTGAAGCTGATGAATCTGCGATTCTCTCTGGTGAAGCTGCTGGCCCGCACAAAATTCAAGGGATTTCTGCAGGTTTTATTCCGGGAAATTTGGACACTGAGGCTTACGACGAAGTGATTCGGGTCAAAGGTGATGATGCGATTTTGACTGCTCGCCATATTGGTGGAAAAGAAGGCTTCTTGGTTGGTATTTCCTCTGGTGCTGCGATTTATGCGGCCTTGCAAGTGGCGAAAAAACTGGGCAAGGGCAAAAAAGTACTGGCACTGGCGGCAGATAATGGGGAACGCTATTTATCAACTGTTTTGTATGATTTTGAGAGCGAAAAATAAGAAATTTAGCTAGAGAATTTACTGACGGATGTTCAATTGATGAGAGAATTTACTGACGAAAATAAATTTGGCTTAGAAAAATCGCTGACGGATTTTAGTTAGTGATTTTTTGTAGAGAATTTACTGACGGATTTGTTTTTTCTGAAATTTTTGTGTGAAAATTCACGTATTATTTCTTTTCAATTTCCTAAATTTTCTGCTAGAATCGTAACCGATAACAAATCAATATTTTAGAAAGATTGATAAAATGAATAAATTAAAAATTGCTACTCTTGCTGGGCTCTCCCTGTCCGCTACTGTTTTGCTGACGGCTTGTGCAAGCTCTGGGACAAGTTCTTCAAGTTCACGCAATATTCAATATAGCTTGAACTCCGACGTCTTGACTTTAGACTCAAGCCTTGCCGCCGATGTCAATTCGATTGACACCTTACTCAATGTCCAAGCTGGACTGGTGCGCTTTGACAAAAATGCTCAAGTCGTCAATGACCTTGCCAAATCAATTGATATTTCTAAAGATGGTTTGACTTATACGGTTCAATTGCGCGACGGATTGAAATGGTCCAATGGCGACAGCTTGACGGCTAAAGATTTCGTTTACGGCTGGCAACGGACAGTTGATCCAAAAACTGGCTCACAATACGCCTCATTCTTGGCTCCAGTCAAAAATGCCACCGAGATCATAGCTGGCAAAAAACCACTTTCTGACTTGGGAATCAAAGCTATCAATGCTCACAAACTCGTCATTACTCTTGCGGCACCGACGCCATATTTCGAAAAATTGATGACGGTGCAAGCTTACTATCCTCTCAACCAAAAATTTGTTGAAAAATATGGTAAAGCTTATGGAACAAACTCTGACAAGACACTTTATAACGGAGCTTTCATTTTTGCTAAGGGTTCTAAAGGCTGGACAGGTTCAAATAAAACTTTCAGCTTAGTCAAAAATCCGAATTTTTATGACGCCAAAAATGTCAAAGCCAAAGGGATTACTTATCAAGTCATCACGGAGAATAACACCGCCGCACAACTTTACAAGCAAGGTAAGCTGGATATGGCCATTCTTGACACCCCTCAACTGGTCTCAACTTACAAATCTACCAAAGGCTATAAAATCCTTCCTGCCCCCCGTGTGGACGTTCTGGAATACAATCAATCTGGCAAAGTCCCTGCATTGAATAATCTCAAAATCCGCCAAGCACTCAATCTGGCAACCAATCGCAAAGGTTTGCTGGAAACGGCAGCCCCTTATTTCACAGTAGCCAATACGGTCACACCAAGTGGTTTAGATAAGGCTCCAAATGGCGAAGATTTTGCTAAATATGCTGCGCAACCTTATGCTTTTGATGCAAAAAATGCAGCTGAATTATTCAAAGAAGGATTAAAAGAGATTGGTAAAACATCCCTGACTTTGACCCTTGAAGGCGATAGCGACGACACTTATCACAAGACAGCTGTAAATTATTTGACAGCTAGCTTGTCTAAAAACTTGCCCGGCTTGACTGTCAAGGAAAATCTTGTCCCTAAAGCACAACGGCTCAAAGATGCACAAAACAACAACTTTGAAATCATCTTGTCCAGCTGGGGTGCAGATTACAACGAGCCATCCGATTTCTTGATGAACTTTATTACGGGCAGCCCCCTCAATAACGGTCGTATCAGTAACGCCGCCTACGACAAAGCCTATCAAGCTGCAACGACCATGCCTGATATCATGAATGATGAAAAGCGCTACGCCGACTACAAAGAAGCTGAAAGCCAGCTCTACCAAGCCGCTAATCTCAATCCGCTGGACACTCAAGCCAAACCCGTCCTCCTTAATCCAGAGCTCAAAGGCGTTTCTGAATATAATTCTGCCATGCTCTATGACTTGCGCTACGCACAATTTGTGAAATAAAATCTTTTAGATACGAAAAGTTACTGACAAAATAGTCAGCAACTTTTTTTATCCATAAAATTTTTAAACTTCACGGCGAACATTACCATTTTCAAAGAGCTGCTCCCAAGTCATATTCCCCAAAACTTTGCGGTTAATGACTTGATTAAGCCGACTAATACTAACCCCGTCGGTGCTTGTCGAGTCGTGCAGTATAAAGCCATCACCCAAATAAATGGCTGCGTGTTGTTCATTTTCACTCGCGTCATCTGGCGTAATCAACAAATCTCCACGCCCTTTATTTGCCCAAGTTTCCGCAGTCCCAGTTTGAGCCAGTAGTGTCGTTGAAGCGGCGAACTGATAGACCAAGGATTGCCCGCCCAAGCGATACATCTGTGCAATGAAACTTGAGCAGTCAAATTCATTTTTCGCCACAGAAGCATCCGTTCTGCCACCACCATAAACGTAAGGACTCTCGCCGACCAATTTTAACCCAGCTGCAATTGTTTTTTCAATCACTGTGTTATCAGATTTCAGCGATCCAGCCACTGCCTCATAGGCTTTTATGACATCATCAGTACCATTTTTCTTGGTGAAATAGTAAGTATAACCCCCAATTTTTTGCAGACCATAGAGCATTTTTCCTGTTTTGGGACTAAAATATACCGTCCCACCGTTCAGGGTCATGAAACCCGTTTTCATAGCGCCAGTGGATTTGTCAAAATAATAAGTACTGCCCTTGATTTTTTGAAGGCCATAAAGCTTACTTTCCCCCGAATAAGCATAAGTTTGTGCAGATTTACTGACCAATTTAATCGTTGAGGCCTGCACTGCTTTTACACCCATTTCCATAATTTTCCCTGCGCCAAAAATAGCAATCATCGTGAGTCCTAAGAGTACTATTTTTCGTAATTTTTTGTGCTGATTTCTAGCACTCCTTCTATGTTTTTCCATGTCTTATTTATAACATTTTAACTTTAATGACAACTTAATAACAATACTTTAAGATTTAAATAAGAAAAAATGACTTGATAAGGAAATCAAATCACTTTGGTATTTTTTTAGCCACTGACTTTTTCTAGTTCTTGATAAATTTGACGGAAAACGGTCAAAAATTGTTCCACTTCTGCCATGTTATTGCTGGCATCAAGCGAAATTCTAACGGCGCTAGTTGCAATTTTTCCTGAAACATTCATTGCGACCAAAGTCCCAGCCGCCGCATTTTTCTTGGATGAACAAGCCGAGGTCGTTGAGATATAGATTTCATGTTGCTCAAAGGCATGAACAACCACTTCGCCACGCACCCCACGAATTCCAAAAGTCAAAATATTCGGAGCAAAATCCGCCATTTCACTAAATAAGACAACCTTGTCATGTTTTTTCAATTCGTCAAAGATAATTTGTTTCATGGCTAAAACTTTGCTGCGTTTGCGCTCATCATCTTCCAGAGCCAGACGCAGTGCTTTGGCCGTTGCCACGATTCCTGCTAGATTTTCCGTCGTTGAGCGACGATTTGACTCTTGCCCACCACCATGCAAAAGCGGTGTGACCCGCTTGCCTGCTCGGACAATGGCGAAACCAAGTCCGCGTGGCCCATGAAATTTATGAGCCGAAAAAGTCGCAAAATCTACTCGCTCAACCAACCAATCCTCAACAGCAATTTTTCCGATAGCTTGTACCGCATCCACATGGAAAGAAATTGTCGGATAATCCCTCAAAAGTGCCGCAATTTCTGCAATCGGTTGAACCGCTCCGACCTCATTATTGACTGCCATGACCGAGACCAAGATTGTTTCATCACGAATCAATTTTTTTAGCTCCGAAACAATCACAAAACCCTTATGATCCACTGGTGCATAATCCAACTCAAAACCTTGCGTTGTCAGCCACTCTGCCGCATTTTTCACCGCTGGATGTTCAACACTAGACACAATCAAATGATTACCGTAAGGGCGCTTCTCAAAAGCCACACCCTTCAAAATCCAGTTATCCCCTTCAGTTCCTCCGCTGGTAAAGAAAATCTCTTGTGCTGTAAGTCCAAACAAATCAGCAACCTGCCGGCGTGATGCCTCCAAAAGTCGAGTTGCCGTCGTTCCCAAATTGTGTAAACTTGAGGGATTTCCCATAATTTTAGTTGCTACATCCGTATAAGTCCGCAAAACCAACGGATTAATCGCCGTTGTTGCCGAATTATCAAAATAAATCATTATTTTTTCACCTTCAATATTTCAAAATCATTTTCTATTTTAGCACAAATGCCTAAGAAAAGTTCCCCTAAGTGCTGAAAAGCAAATTCTTACTCTGAGCATTTCTAAAGGAAAATCAGGCTCCCCCTTTTTGAGGATTTTAGCAAAACAAAAAGCACTGTTCAACCGGACAGTGCTTGATGTTACTTAGACAATGCTTATTTAACAGCGTCTTTCAAAGCTTTACCAGCTTTGAATGCAGGAACAACTGTTGCAGCGATTTTAATCGCTTCACCAGTTTGTGGGTTACGACCTTCACGAGCTGCACGTTCACGAGTTTCAAAGGTACCAAAACCAATCAATTGAACTTTTTCGCCTTTCGCAAGGAATTCAGTGACAACTTCACCAAAAGCATTAACTGCTTTTTCTGAATCTTTTTTAGTCAATCCTGTTTTCGCTGCAACTTCAGCGATAAGATCTTGTTTGTTAGCCATTTTAAAAATGTCCTCCGTTTGTTTTTTACCTTAAACCTTAGGCAGTTTTCATTTTAGCAAATCTTGCCCCAGTTTGCAAGCAAAAACGCTATTTTAAGCCACTTTTCAGGCTTTTTTCATGAAATCGAAAGTGAAGTTTCCTTTATCCAAATCAATTTGGTTTGCTTTGAGATAAAGGTCGGACGCCAGCTTAATTTTAGGCAATTGAATAATCACCTGACTGCTTTTACTTTCCACTTGAACAAAATCAGGGAGATTGTAGGATTTGACCATCGCCAACACATCCGAAGTCGGTAAACTCAAGCTTCCAGCTGAGATGCTTTGCACCGATAAGCTGACTGCCCCATCTGCAAGCGCCAAAGGTTGGAAATAAATATAAAGTGGAATTTTCGTCCCAAAAAGTTGATAAGAAGCTTCGAGAACCGCCTGTTGACCAGAAATATAAAATTTATAGGTCATCTCTTTTGTCTGGTAATCAGCCAAATAACTATTAATCAGTTGGTTCAATTGAGGCGTTGTCGTCGTAATCTGGGCTACTTTTTGGTCAGTCTGACTGCTATTTTTTTGCGTCAAAACAGCCTGATCACGTGGCATCATTACACGGACTGCCACAAATAAGACCCCTGCTAAATTTAGCGCCAAAAGCAAGAGAAAAAGCCATTTCCAAAGCGAATTTTTTGCTTTCTCAGGTGAACCTTCTGGTGTTTTTGGAGCTTTAGAACCCGGACTCTTTTTCACAATTTTCTTTGATTTTCTTGATTGAATTACTTGATTATCCATTGTTTTTCTCACTTATTAACCTTCTCATAGCTGGCGTAAGCTGCATTTGCCATAATCTGATAACCTGTATTATTTGGATGAAAATGATCGCCCGTATAAAGTAGATTATTCTCTACCGAAGATGAAGACGAATCCGCCTCAACAGCCTGGGTTGTTCCAGTTCCTTTATAGAGCAAGTCGTTAATCGGAACAAAATAAACCTTATTTTCCTTAGCGATGACTTCTTTTGTCGCTTGATTCCAATCATCAATAACATTTTGCATGACCGTCAAATCTGGAAAGTTGATATAAAAAGGATTATAAATTCCGAGCACATAAATCTGCGCCTTTGGATTATCCTTACGAATTGTATCTAGCAACTTTTTAACCCGCTTTTGATAGGCCGCCTCAGGCTTGACAAAGTCTTTCTCACGCATTGTCGACAACTTGGTTACATTATCCCGAATTACCTTCAGAACGTCATTCCCCCCAACTGTAATGGTGATAATATCCGCTTTTTTTAATCCCGCCTGAATTTTTTCTTGCTTAAGCATTCGGTTATAGATTTGCGTGCTGGTATCTCCCGCCTTGCCAAAATTTTGGCTGACCACCGAATCGTTCGTCCCGTTTTCAATATTTTTGGCAAAGAGAGGAACAAAACCACCTTGCCCTGTTGCATCACCAACGCCCTCTGTTAACGAATCCCCCAAGGCTGTATAAATTAAAGTTTTGGATGCGCTTGTTTTTTTCACTGCCCCAAACCGATCCTGAGCCTTAGGAAAAATCACCCACAAAGCAGCAAAGATTAGCAAAATTGCCAGCAAAAAGCCGGCAAGTGTACGCAAAGAATTTTTCATCATTTTTTCTTGCACTTTCTATTTACAAAAATAAAATTGCAAACGAACGCTGAGTTCTTATTCATAGTCAATCATAATCGCCCAAGCCCCTGGCCCTGTGTGCGTTGCAATTGTTGTATTTGTATCCATGACTGAAATTGGTTTTTCAACAAATTTTTGCAAAATTTCTTTTGCTTTTTGTGAAAATTCTAAACCTTGAGCATGAGAAATACCAATTTCACGAATCTTACGACCTGATTGGCTCATGTGCTCAGCAAGTTCATCAAGCCATTTGTAAAAGGTCTTATTTCCTCGACCACGCAAAAGTGTGTTGAGTTCTCGATCTTTCAGAGTTCCAATCACTCGCACGTGCAAAAGACTGCCAAAAAGTCCTGTCATTCGACTCACACGACCACCTTTAACGAGGTTTTCTAAAGTTGAAAAACCGATATAAAGCTCTGTGTTTTCACGAATCGTCTTGATTTTTTCTAAAATCTCCGCTTTTGTTGCGCCTGCTTTTGCCAATCGTGCCGCTTCGACCACTTGGAATTTTTGGGCTTGGTCTGTGAAATCACAATCGACCACAGTCACATCATGCCCTGAAAGCATTCCACCTTGTCGAGCTGCTTCAACTGTCCCTGATAAAGCTTCCGTCAAATGAATCGAAATAATTTCATCATCTTCGTTAGCAACTTTTTCATAAACCTCAGCAAAAACCCCAACTGGTGGTTGACTTGTTTTCGGCAAATTTTTCGATGCGGCCATTTTGATCATGAACTCCTCGAACTTCAAGTCCTCATCTGAATACATCGTCCCGTCAATTGTCACTGACAAGGGAACAATCGTAATCTCAAGCTCACGCGCTAACGCAGGATCAATCGTAATGGATGAATCTGTCACAATTTTTATTGGCATATTTATTACGTGAACGCCCCATTGCTCTCCCTAAGAGTTTCTGGCTTGTCCAATTCCTTTTCTATACAATTTGTGCTATCATATATTATAACAAATTTTCAGGTGGAAAGAGCAAAAAAGGTTAGAAAGATGTGTTTTTTAGATTTCCTCAGATGCTTTCTTTTCCATTATTGATAAATTCACTAAAAATCGGAGATGAAAAATGGAAACAGAAGGTTCAAAAACATATCAGATTCTCAACGAAATCTTCAATGCCGTCACTCATGGGGCAGGAACAGGTCTAGCCATTGCTGCCCTAGTGTTGCTCATTCTTAAAGGCGCAGCTTCTGGTTCGGCACTTGAGCTGGTTGCTTTTATTATTTATGGTGCTTCGCTGGTATTGCTTTTTCTTTTTTCAACTTTGGCACATAGTTTGCATTTTACTCGCGCAGTCAAAGTGTTTCGTGTGTTTGATCATAATGGAATTTACCTTCTCATCGCTGGGACTTATACGCCTTACTGCTTGGTCGCCCTCAATAATTGGTTGGGCTGGGCTGTCCTTTCGGTCATCTGGGTTTGTGCAATTCTTGGGATTATTTTGACATCCATTTATCTTCCAAAATGGGGAAAGACGCCCAAATTATCTACTATTTTGTATGTGGTGATGGGCTGGATGATTCTGCTGGCTATTTATCCACTTTGGCAAGTTTTAGAAGCTGCTGGTATCTGGCTTTTAGTCGCGGGAGGGGTCGTTTATTCTGTGGGTGCAGCCATTTATCATTTCAAATTCCCTTTTGCCCACGTTCTTTGGCATCTTTTTGTCTTATTGGCAGCTGGGTTGATGTTCTTTTCGGTTTACCTCTATGTTGGCTAAGCTAAATTTTAAAAACCGTTCATGAGCGAACGGTTTTTTATTTGTAGATTGCGGCTAAAACATAGCCTTCTAAGCGTTTTTGGAGGATTTCAGATTCGGCAACATAAATTTTGGTTTGTGTTGTTTTTTTGCTATCCGAAAAATGCAAAATCACTTGATGGGAGCCAGAAAATTCACGGAGAATTTGTGAAATTTTTTGGTTGTATTGTTCGTTTGCTAAGTTGAGCCAAAGTTTTTTGTTACTTTCAAAAGCAGGTGCTAAGCGATCGGCAACCAATTGTAAATCGTCATTGCGCTCAGAAATTTTGCCACTAATCAAGTAAAATTTTCCTTGTTCCAACTCACTTGCTACTTGCCGATAAATTTCAGGGAAAATTGTTACATCCAATTTTTCACGGCTATCACTCACTGTTAAAAAGGCCATTGTCTGACCATTTTTAGTCCGGTGAGTTCTCAAGTACTGAAGTTCAACCAAGATTGTTGCATTTTTATTTTTGATAAGTTGGTTCAGAGGAGTGAAATTTCCGGCTAATTTTTCGGCTAATGTCTGGAGCGGATGAGGAGTGATGCCCACGCCAAGCAGATTCTTTTCAAAGTCATACTTTTCAGCTTGAGAATAGTCCTCCGCTGCCTGATAACTGAATTTTAAGAGGCTGTTATTGGCAAATAAATCGAGCTGAAAAGTTTGATGATAATTGATTAGAGACTCCAGATTTTCTGCCAAACGACGGCGATTTTCTCCATCGGTAGTGTCAAAAGCACCGATTTGAACGAGGGGTAAAAGTAAGTCTACCCGTTGAAATTGTGCAGGGAGTTGTTTGACAAAGTCTGATAAGTCTTGATAGGGTTGATTGTCCACAATGAAGCGGGCAAATTCTCTTGATATACCTTGAATATGGGCCAAGCCTAAACGAATTTGTTTTTGATGAACAAAATCGCCCACCTTAATTTGATTGATTGTTGGTTTGGCAATTTGAAATCCTTGTTCTAAAGCATCCAAAATCATCATTTCGCGCTTACGATCACGCATCAAAATTTCATAAAATTCCGCTGGAAAATGGGCTTTGAAATAAGCAATCTGAAAGGCGAGCGCTGCATAGGCAAAGCCATGTGACCGGTTAAAGCCATAATTGGCGAAGCGTTCAATCAAATCATAAATTGCTTCGGCTTGTTGGGCTGAATGTCCTTTTTGAGTTGCGCTAGTCAAAAAATCTGCGCGTAACTGCTCAAGCTCGCTCCCTTTTTTCTTGGAAATGGCACGGCGCAGTAAGTCAGCTTTTCCGAGAGAAAATCCAGCAAAAGCTTGGGCAACTTGCATAATTTGCTCTTGATAAATCATAATGCCATAGGTTGGCTGCAAAATGCTGCTAATCGAAGCATCAATCTCTGGAACGGCTTCTTTGCGATGGCGTCTGGCGACAAATTGAGGGATAAACTGAGAAGGGCCTGGTCTGAAAATCGAGGTGGCATCCACAATGTCATCAAATTTACTCGGAGCAAGATTTCGCAGGAAACGGCGCATTTGTGGATTTTCAAATTGAAAAATTCCTAATGTGTTTCCAGCTCGAAAAAGTGCAAGGGTTTGTTCGTCTTCAAGATTGATTTTTAACGGATCAATGTCAATATGCTGACGTTTTTTGACTAAAGTTCGTAATCTTTCGATAACGGTGAGGTTTCGCAAGCCCAGAAAGTCAATTTTCAGTAGGCCAATGGCTTCAACATCAGGCGCTTCATATTGAGTGAGCGCGAGGTCTTCTGAAGGTTTTAACGCCACGTAATTGACTAAAGATTGATCTGAAAGAACAACGCCAGAGGCGTGAGTGGAGGTCTGGCGAGGCAGTCCTTCAATGCGTCTAGCAACTTCGTAAATTCTTTTTAATTTACTGTTTTTGAGGATTTCGGCTTTAAAACGTTGATTATTTTCATATTCGTCAGCTAAATTTCCAAATCGGCGATGGAGTATTCGAGTCAGATTGGTCAGTTCGGCTTCACTCATGCCAAAGGCTTTGCCGACGTCGCGCAGGGCTTGACGTTTGCCTAAGGTTGAAAAGGTGACAATCTGCGCGACATGATCAGAGCCGTAACGATTTTTCATGTAAGCCAGAAGTTCGGCACGACGATCATCGGGCATATCAATATCAATATCGGGCATCGCCACACGTTCTGGGTTGAGAAAACGTTCAAAAAAGAGGTTATTTTGAACGGGATCTACC